>PHFO01000001.1 GCA_002861535.1 Cyanobacteria bacterium M5B4
CCCTGGGGTGAGCGTTTCAGGGAACTTCAAGCATAGGAGCAGGGCTTACGAATCGTTTTCTAAGACCCTCACCCCAGCCCTCTCCCAAAAAGGGAGAAGGGATTGAGGGGTTTTCCTCAGCGTAAGTCCTGATAGGGAACAAATGTTGCATATACATAGACTTTGTTATATGATTATCTTGGCTTAGATAGGTGTAAGTCTATGTAAAAAATTACGTGGTGTTATGTCCAGCACCTCAAGTTTCAGAAATCTACTTGTAGTAACGAGCTGGAAAATAACAACTAAAAACAAAAGATCAAGTTAGATGCTCAAAAATTAAACTAGGAGAAAAATGATGTTTTCTAAAATATCAGAACGATCGATGCACTTAACCCGTTGGGTCTTAACTTGTGGTTGGTTATTGTTAATTGCCTCCCTATTTTATGACCCCGTTTCCCAGTTTGTTACTGCTCCTGACCAGTTATGGAGTCCCTTTAGGATCAAGCCAGACGAATGTATTTTAGTGCAAACAAAATGCCTGGAATTGAAACCTTATCCTTTAGGAGCACCAATATTTTGGGGCATAATTGTACCTAGTAGTATATTTATTTTGTTAGTCTTTGGGCATGAATTATGGCGCAGAATTTGCCCCCTATCTTTTCTATCCCAAATTCCCAGAGCATTAGGTATACAACGACAGATTAAACGAGTAGATAGTAAGGGGAAAACACGCTACGAAATTCCTAAAGTTAAACCCAATTCTTGGCTTGGTAAAAATTACTTATATCTCCAGTTTGGCTTACTATTTATCGGATTATGTCTTCGCATCTTATTTATTAACGGCGATCGTTTAGCTCTAGGAATATGGCTATTATTAACGATCGCCAGTGCAATTTTTGTAGGCTATTGGTATGGTGGCAAAACTTGGTGTAATTACTTTTGTCCCATGTCTCCAGTACAAAAAATTTATGCTGAACCAAGGGCATTATTAGCAAGTAAGGCTCACATGAGTGATACTATGATTACCCAATCGATGTGCCGCACGATCGTGGATGGCAAAGAGCAAAGTGCCTGTATTGCTTGTCAGAATCCCTGTATTGATATTGACTCTGAGCGTTCCTATTGGGATGGCATAGAAAAACCAGAATCAAAGTTTTTATACTATTGTTATTTAGGTCTAGTAGTTGGTTATTTCTTTTACTACTACTTATATGCAGGCAACTGGGATTATTATTATTCTGGTGCTTGGGCAATGGAAGGTAATTCATTAGATAAGTTACTATCTCCCGGCTTTTATGTGTATGGCAATAGCATCAACATCCCCAAATTGTTAGCAGTCCCTTTGACTTTGGCAAGTTTTACTGCCCTTGGTTATGTTTTTGGCAATTTAGCAGAGCGGATTTATCGTTCCTATTTACAGTTAAAACAGAAAAAATATGATGTTAGTTTAATTCGTCATCATTTGTTTAGTCTTTGCACATTTATTGCCTTTAACTTATTCTTTATTTTTGGTGGTCGTCCTTTCATTCGCTTAATGCCCAATTTCTTTCAAGAAACGATCGATGTCATTGTCGTTTTACTAAGCACATTATGGCTCTATCACAGTCTCAAGCGCAGTCCTGAACTGTATAGCAGAGAAGGATTGCTGGGGAGATTTCGGAAACAATTACTGAAAATGGATTTCCCTTTGCATCAATACTTTCCAGAAAAAGATATAAATGAGCTGAATCCCCACGAAGTTTATGTTTTGGCAAAAGTCCTGCCTGGTTTTACAAAACAAAAGAGGGGAGAAGCCTACAAAGGTGTGTTAAGAGAAGCACTAGAAGAAGGTTATGTAGATAGTGTCAATAGTTTGGAAGTATTACGTCATCTGCGCACAGAGTTAGATATTTCTGACAGCGAACATCGGAGCTTCTTAGAAGAACTAGGGGTGGAAGACCCTCTATTACTTGATCCTAACCATAAAAGAACCCTAGAAAATACTATTCGTATTTCTGGTTATCGTAAAGCTCTGGAGCGGTTAGTCAAACTACAAAAGTTGAATAATAATGACAAAGCAAAAGTAGCACAGACTTATTGCATCACTCCCCAGGAAGAAGCAGAGATTTTGCAAGACTTCGATCGCAATGGTTCTAATAAACAAAAGGCATTATTTTATCTCGATCGGTTGCAGTCTCTCATCTACTCTTATCATTGCTTGCATCAGTCTGTCCTTCAAGAAAATCGTTTAGTGATCAAGCTTTTGTTAGAGGTAATTCGCCGCCGCAAACAAAAGTTTATTGTGGGTATCTTACAAACGATCGAAACTCTAGGAGAAAATGAAGCCCAAGAAATTGCTAAAACCTTGGGGGGACTTGCTCCTAACGTGTTACAAGATATTTTAGAACAACAAAATTCAGAATGGCATGAACGGCTTAATCCTGAGATTATTAAATTTTTGCATCAACCTAGTAACGACAGTTATTGCAACTTGCAGATCGGTATAGGTGAGATTGAAGCCACTTTAGTTAACCTACTGAAAGAGCCTAATCCTATCATTCAAGCTGCATCTCTGTTTACTTTGCAAAAGTTAGACTGCAACTTTGCCCTTACTTCCTTGCCCAATATTATCGGCAATCATCAAATTCTCCAGGAGATGATCAATTATCTGTTTTCTTGTCGCAAACAAGGAGACTTAAAGGATTTTCCGCTTTTAGAAAAAGTTGTATACCTATACAACAGTGACTTCTTTGAAAAGATGGATAATGAAACTTTGTTAGCTCTTGCCGATCGTGCTGTCATCAAAACCTTTGAAGTCGATTCCCATTTGACAGATGAGGGCGATACCTGCCGTGAACTCCTCGTTTTAATAGAAGGAATTGTAGAAATTACTAAGAAGAAAACCGACGGTTCTCTTATTACTTCTACTCTTCTGCCAGGAAAAGTGTTAGATGAATTGGAGGTGATTACTCATAGTGCACTTAAGGCAACGATCGTGGCAAAAGCCAGTCCCACAAGAGTCTTAGCAATTCCTGTCGATACATTTGATGAAATGATTGATGGTAATCATTATTTGGCTCTCAAAGTATTAGAGCTAGAAACAAATATATTAAAAGGTCTCTTGCAATAGAAGATTACCAATAGGAAGAACTTAAACCCTCACTCCTTGAGTGTATAGAAAATAGGGTTGTGAGTATGATAAACTAACTATGCTACAATTATTCCTTGTAGAGTAAATAACTTTATGTCTTTTTTTACAAAGAAAGCTACTGAACCACATCTCAGACATTTATTAACTGTAAATGACGATCGGGGTGTAGAAACTTTCGTCTTAGAAGCAAGCGTATATTCTATTGGTAGAGACCCCAGTAATGCCATCGTGATCCATTCTGATGCCGCATCTAGACAACACGCCATTTTATTAAGAGTCCCTAACCCAGATAAAACCTATTCCTATGCAATTCAAGACGGCAATTTAGAAGGAAAACCTAGTGCTAATGGTGTTATTGTTAATGGCATTAGAATAAAAAACATATCCTAAAAAGTGGAGATGAGATTGTTTTGGGCGGAAAGGTTATTCTTATTTACCGCACTGCCCTATTAACAGACAAGGAACTGGAGGAGAAAGTTACGCATCCTGAATATCGTAAGTTAAAGGGGAATGTTCTCATTGCTGAACAGACAATTCAGGGTTATTTTGACACTACTACTAATCTGAATACTCCTGGTATTCCAGTGTATATTAAACAAGAAATTGATTCTTTTCGACAGTGCTATGAGTTTGTATTACAAGAGCTAAAGGATTTAGCATTATCTCATTCTGATTATGTCACGATCGCTGTAAGTATTTATCAAAAAATACAAAAAAATCACGCTAATTAGACTGATCATTTATTCTTATATTCTTACAATTATCTCCCAGGGTCAAATTGCTGGAGTTACAAGACTTACGGAGCATTTCCGTTATAAGATGAGGCGGATTTTTAAGTTAAAGGTTCATAAAGGCAATATAATCAGATTGATCAGAGAAGAAATGACTAGCTTTATGGAAGAAAATCAGAGGTTTCCGCAGCTTTTTTGGGGCATGGCTATCCTCAGTGCTTCCCTTGTGGTTGGTAGCACGATCGGCAGTTACGCTATTGGGCGCTTACGCTCACGGGATGTATTGACGGTAATCGGTTCGGCTAAACGTCCCATCCGCTCGGATTATGTAGTGTGGCGCAGTAGTGTGAGTGCGCAACAGCCTACTTTGCGGGAGTCTTATCAACAACTAAAAAACTACACCGATCGGGTTTTAGCTTACCTCAAAAGCCAGGGGATTCCTGATAATGCTATTATCCTCAATGCTGTTACAACAGAAGTAATCAACGAGACCATAAATGGTTTTTCTACGGGCAAGGTGTTGTCTTACAGATTAGTTCAAAGTTTTAGTGTTAGTTCGCAAGAGGTCGATCGGATTGCTAAACTGGCTCAAACCAGTTCCGAGCTAATTAACGAGGGGATTCCCTTTAATTCGGAGCCGCCGGAATATATTTACACCCAGCTTAGTGAGCTGCGGGTAGAAATGATCAATGAAGCAACTAAAGATGCTAAAAAGCGCGCGGATGCGATCGTGTCTGTGACGGGGAATCGGGTAGGAGCAGTGCGGAATGCAGAAACGGATGTCTTTCAAATTACTAGGCGTTTTTCTACAGATGTCAGTAACAGTGGTAGTTATGATACTTCCACGATCGAAAAGGACATTACGGCTGTTGTTGCCATTACTTTTACTGTCAATTGAGGAGGGTGTAAGCAAAACAAAGTTGCAGACAAGAAGCCCGATCGGTTTTGCCTGACGCTGTTTTGGGGATGTGATCGACAATCACAAAGGCTTTGGGAACTTTGTAAGAAGGAAGAGCAAAAGATAAACAAAATTTTTTAATTTCATCTAACTCAATTGGTTTTTGAGTTTCAATGACAGCTAAAGGGATTTGTCCCCATTCTTTATCTTTTTTGCCGATGACACAGACATCTTTAATACTAGGATGGTTTAATAACACCCTTTCAATTTCCTGGGGATAGATATTTTCCCCGCCACAAATGATCATATTGTCTAACCGATCGATTACAAATAGATGACCGTCATCATCTAAATAACCAATGTCTTTTGTGTTAAACCAGTCTGGGGTAAATAACGATCGTCCTTTGATTTGAATTTGTCCGGCTACAATTCTTAGCTCTACACCAGGGATAGGTCTACCAGAGGATCGGGGTTTAGTTTGCCAGGCTTGAGTCGGTAGGGTTGTTACAGTAGAAGAGGCTTCTGTTAAGCCATAGGTGGTCACGATCGGTAGTTGTAGAGCCAAACAACGCTTCTGTAATTCTTCTGCCATGGGGGCACCGCCAATCATGATCCCTTGCATTTTTTGCCAGTGGGTTAAACTTTCTAAAAATAAGGGATGGGATAAAATCCGTTCTACCATAGTCGGTACAAAAGATGCCCAACCGATCGAATGCTTAACAATAGATTCGATAATCAGAGTAACATCAAACCGATCGATTAAATTGATCGACATACCAGACCACAAACAACGCCAGATAATGGCAAACCCTCCTACATGAAATAGGGGCAGACATAACAACCAAGAACGATCGGAGATAGAAATAGAAAGATGAGATAAAACACCAATGGCGCTGTAGTAATGATTTGCTAAAGTTAAGTTAATTGCTTTGGGTATGGCAGTTGTGCCCGAAGAAAAAAAGATGCTATGGGATCGATCTAAATCTAAGACAGGAATAAGAGCCTTAGGTATTGTAGCTATATCCTCCAATAAGTTGATTATAGTTATGTTTTCGATTCCGATCGATCGGTCTGTGACTAAAAAGTTAACCCCGATCGTTTTTAGTTGTTTACTGATTTCCGCAGTACTGAGACGAACATTGAGACAGACAGAAATCGCCCCCATCCGCGTTAGAGCTAGAATCCAAAAGATGTAACTCGGTTGATTAGGAGCTAAAATGCCAACTTTGTCCTCTGGTTTAATTCCTAAAGTCCAACAATAGGAGATAATTCCATTAACCCTAGTTTCTACTTCTAAATAAGACCACGATCGGGAAGGAGTAACAAGAAATAGGGCATCAGGATCACAGATGGCACGCAAGTAGAGGGGATCAACTACTTTCATAGCGAGCTAACAATTGACTCAGTTCCTCTATGGAAATAGGCTTAGTAATAAAATCTTTCATCCCTGCTTTTAGACAACGCGCCCGTTCCTGATCATCGCGGTGGGCGGTCATAGCAACGATCGTGGGGGGATGCTCTACCTCTGCAATTACCCTTTGAGTCACAGTTACCCCATCTAGGATAGGCATTTGCACATCCATGAGTACTAGGTCGTAGTTGTTATTTTTTATAGCTTCTAAAGTAGTCTGTCCATTGACGGTTAAGTCAGCAACATATCCCAGTTTTTTGAGCATTCTTAAGATAACTTTCTGATTTACCGGATTATCTTCTGCTAGTAGGATATTTAAGCTTCTAGTGCCTTGGGATTTGGGATAAAATTCTTGCAATAACCGATCGATTTCAGTTAACAATAAGTTCCGATCGATAGGCTTAAATAGATAACCATTACAACCAGCCCCCAGGATAAGTTCTTGATCTTGCGTGTAGGCACTAGCTGTTAATAATAAAATCGGAGTCCGAGCGTCTGTCTTTCGAATTTGTCTGACCATCTCTAAACCATCCATTTGGGGCATTCGCCAATCAGTTAAAATTATATGGGGCTTCCATTGTTGCCACAGTTTAAGAGCAACTAAGGCATCTTCCGCTTCTTTGACCACAAAACCCGATCGGTTTAACAAACGACTTAAATAAGATAAATTTGTCGGCTCATCATCTACAATTAAAGCCCGATAACTGGTTCCATCCTGGATATGCTCCACACCTATTATGGGTTCTTTCGTGACGGGAATGTCGTTAGGAATATCAGTTAACAAGGAAAAACTAAATTTACTGCCCTCCCCTTCTTCACTCTCTAAAGTGATTTCTCCCCCCATAAGGTTGATAATTTGTTGGGAAATGGTCAAGCCTAAACCAGTGCTATCTAGCGATTTGCGCCCGCTGGCAGTCTGTCTAAAAGATTCAAATATTTGTTTTTGTTCATGAGCAGGAATACCTATGCCAGTGTCAATGACAGCAAAATGTAATAATACTTTTCCCGTAGGTTGTAACTCTTGACTAACAGATAGAGTAATGCTCCCCCGCTCGGTAAATTTTAAGGCATTGCCAATTAGATTGATCAACACCTGAGAAAGTTTATTGTAGTCAGCTACAATCCATTCAGGACAATCAATCTGCCAGATCAAACTAATTCCCTTTGCTTCTGCCCTCAATCTAAACATTTCGTAGAGGGATTTTAGTCGTTCTGGTAAATTAAATGCTACCGGTTCTAAAGTGATTTTACCTGCTTCGATTTTTGATAGTTCTAAGATGTCGTTGATTAAGTGGAGTAAATGACGACCACTGTTTTCCATGATTTTCAGGGTCTCAATTTGACTAGGATTGAGGTCTTCATCTAAGATCATCAAGTTAGTAAATCCTAGAATGGCGTTGAGGGGGGTACGAATTTCATGGCTCATTTGGGAGAGGAAATTACTTTTAGCTTGATTAGCTCTTTCGGCGGCTTCCTTTGCTTCTTGTAGTTGTCTTGTTCTTTGAGTAACGAGGCGGTGGAGATAGGTTTCCTGTTCTTTGCGCGCCGTAATGTCGGTAAAGGTGGTGATATAAGTCGTCTCATCCAGCAGGTTTAGTTCTGTAAAAGTTACACTAGCCCAAAATTGGCTGCTATCTCCGCGACGCATTCTCAAATCGTAGGTATCTTGGGACTGAGAACTGATGGGAATATTGGGATGTACTACAAAAATTTCTGGTTGTTTGAGGGTGAGGAGGGTTTCCATCGGTATTGCTAATTCCTTGCTGGCAGTGCTGTTGGCATAGATGATCTGCTGGTCGCTTTGCCGCACAGCAAGGATACCGAGGGGCACGGCTTCGGCAATGCGACGAAATAACTCCCGATTTTGACGGGCAATCTCGATCGTGTCTTGGTATAAGCCCATTTCCATATAATCGCCGTGCTCTGTCGTTGTCTCTAGGACAATCTCTAGGTCTTTCTTTTCCTGTTGTAAGACTTCTAAGATTAGTTCTAGGGCGGCTTCTGCATGTTCTTTCTCCTTGATTTCTTGTTCTAGTCGTTTGGTCACGTCGTAGAGTAACTGCTCTACCCGATCGGAATGGCTGATCGTAGTTTCTAGCAGTAGCTCCAGGTCTTGTTTTTCCTGCTCTAGCTCCAATATTCTATCTCTGAGTTTCTTGACCTCATCAACTAGTTCCACAGGTTTGGGTTGATTGATTGACATATAGTTATGGTACAACCAAAACTGGGCAGGGAGAGAGGTTAATCACCCGATGGCTGACGCTTTCTGTCTCTTCTCCTAGCCCCCTAGTCCCCATCACGATCAAGTCGCAGTTCATTTCGTCGGCAGTATCACAAATGACGAAGGCGGGCTTGCCTGGGGCAGATTTAACTTCCGGGGTGATGCCTTCTGCTTCAAATAGTTGCCGTGCCCGATCGAGGAGGGCTTCTACGGCGGCGGGGTCGTTGTTGTCGATTACAGAGAGCAGAATCAACCGCGACTGATAGGTTTTGACTAGACCTGTCACGATCGGGGTTGCCTGGCGGGCTTCGAGACTACTATCTACAGCAAACAGAATTGTGGTGAACATGATTGGTACAATCTAAAACTATCATGAGGAATTCGTAACTACTACGGTAGCAAAGAACCTTTGAAAGCTGTATGAGGAATTTTAAGCATGGCAAAACGCACTTTAGCAAATCTGAAACCAGAAGATTTAGCAGGAAAAAAGTTTTAGTAAGGGTAGATTTTAATGTACCCCAGGCAGAAAATGGCGCGATTACGGATGATACACGCATCCGCGCTGCTCTCCCCACGATCGATTATTTACGCAAGAGCGGGGCAAAGTCGATCCTCGTCACCCACCTGGGCAGACCGAAGGGGGATACCCTCGCCGATCGGGTCAAAGATAAGTTACGGGTCACGCCGATCGCAGAACGTCTATCGCAGTTGTTGGGGCAAACCGTGCTCAAGTGTGACGACTGCATTGGGGCAGCAGTTCAAGCCCAGTTGGACACCCTAGAAAACGGAGGGGTTGCTCTCCTGGAAAATGTGCGCTTCTATCCTGGCGAAGAGGCAAATGACCCTGAATTTGCGAAGGAATTGGCTAGTTTGGCAGAAATCTATGTCAACGATGCCTTTGGCGCTGCCCACCGTGCCCATGCTTCTACAGCGGGGGTAGCCCAGTTTTTACAACCAGCGGTAGCGGGCTTTTTGCTCGACCGGGAGCTACAGTACCTCAGTGGGGCTATCGACAACCCCCAGCGCCCCCTCGCCGCGATCGTGGGTGGTTCTAAAGTATCGAGTAAGATCGGTGTTATCGAAGCACTTCTCGGTAAAGTCAACAAATTGTTGATCGGCGGTGGCATGATCTTCACCTTCTATAAGGCACGGGGCTTGAATGTGGGTAAGTCTTTGGTGGAAGAAGATAAGTTAGACTTGGCGAAATCCCTGGAATCCTTGGCAAAGGAGCGGGGCGTAGAATTGATCCTGCCTACTGATGTTGTAGTCGCCGACCAGTTTGCTGCCGATGCTAACTCCCAGCTTGTGCCTGTAGACAGTATCCCCCAGGGTTGGATGGGCTTAGATATTGGACCTAAGTCGATCGAGGCTTTCCAGGCTGCCCTCGCCGATTGCAAGACCGTAATCTGGAATGGTCCGATGGGCGTATTCGAGTTTGATCAGTTTGCTAAGGGCACAGAGGCGATCGCTCACTCCCTGGCAGAGTTGACTGGTAAGGGAACGATCACCATCATTGGCGGCGGCGATTCGGTAGCGGCTGTAGAAAAAGTCGGCGTTGCCGATCGGATGAGTCATATTTCCACTGGCGGTGGGGCAAGTTTAGAGCTGTTAGAAGGCAAGGTTCTACCCGGTATTGCGGCTCTCAATGAGGCATAGTTGACAATTCTAGGTCGAGCATCCAATAATAGAATGCTCAACCTAGCGGAACTGGCGGAATTGGTAGACGCGCATGTTTCAGGTACATGTGCCGCAAGGCTTGGGAGTTCGAGTCTCCCGTTCCGCATTGCCCCAGGGCTACAAGGGAGCAGGTTTTTCTTGTTCCTTCTCTTTTAGGGGAAAACTTTTTAAGGAGCTTGGCAGGAAATTACAGCCCTCCATCCTATGTCAAACTGTTCATAGCATCCAAAGTCAATGACGGCGGGTGAGTTCCAAAATAGTAGTTCCCGCCCTATGCCCGAAAAATTATGGTTTAATTTGCCTGCGTCTGAAGTGCTTGCCTACTGGGAAACTAACCCCGATCGGGGTTTGAACCATCGCGTTGTCAAGGAACGCCTGGAGCAGTATGGGGCTAATGAGTTGCCCGCAGGAGAAGTCCGATCGGCTTGGCGCATCTTTTACGACCAATTTACCAATGTGATGTTGCTGTTACTGATGGCAGTGGCGGCAATCTCTGCTGGTTTAGATATTTATCAAAGGGAATTTCCCAAGGATGCAGTGGCAATTATGGTGATTGTGCTGCTCAACGGTATTTTGGGCTATGCCCAGGAAAGTAAGGCAGAGCAAGCATTACAGGCATTAAAACAACTTTCTGCCCCCCTGGTGCGGGTAGTGCGGCACGGCATAATTCAAGAGGTCAAATCTCCGGAATTAGTGCCAGGGGACATCATGCTCTTGGAGGCTGGGGTACAAATTGCCGCCGATGGACGCTTAATCGAAACAGTTAACCTGCAAGTCCGGGAATCGGCACTGACAGGGGAATCCCAAGCCATTAACAAAGATGGTAACTTGGTTTTGGCACCGGATACCCTCCTCGCCGATCGGTTGAATATGGTCTATCAGGGCACAGAGGTAGTGCAGGGCAGGGGCACAGCAGTTGTGGTGGCAACGGGGCAGACTACAGTCCTTGGTCAAATTGCTCAATCCCTGGGAGCAGTACAAAGGGAAGATACTCCCCTGCAGCGGCGGATGGAACAGCTCAGCCAGGCATTGGTTATGGGTTCTTTGATTTTGGTGGCAGTCGTAGTCACGATCGGGGTGATTAGTAGCGGGGTTTTCCTGATTCCCGACCTGACTTGGGGCACCTTTTGGCAGCAGAGCCGCCTTGAACAATTGTTAAACACTTCTTTGAGTATGGCAGTCGCCGTAGTCCCCGAAGGACTGCCCGCCGTAGTGACCGTCACCCTCGCCCTCGGCACCCAGCGCATGGTCAAACGCAACGCCCTGATCCGCAAACTCCCCGCCGTAGAAACTCTAGGCTCCGTCACTGTAATCTGTACCGATAAGACGGGCACCCTCACCCAAAATAAGATGGTCGTGGAAACGATCGTGACTCCCCAGACCGAACTAACTGTGACCGGTGACGGTTACAGTCCCACGGGGAATTTTTTGTACCAAGGAGAACCAATTACAGAGTTTGACCCCAACTTAACTCGCCTCTTGCAAGCCTGCGCCCTCTGTAATGATGCCCTGTTGCAATTTGACCAGGGCTGGAAAATTTTGGGAGACCCTACAGAAGGAGCACTCCTCACCCTCAGTGCCAAGGCGGGCATCGACCCCGATCGGTTGAAATTAGAACTGCCCCGCCGTGGTGAGATTCCCTTCACCTCCGAACGCAAACGCATGTCTGTGCTCTGCCCCCCCTATGCTTTTACCAAAGGCTCTGTAGAGAGTGTTTTAGACTGCTGTCAATTTTTCGACCAACGGGAACTGACGATCGCCGATCGGGACACAATTTTGCACCGCACGGAACTCCTCGCCCGTCAAGGGATGCGTGTCCTCGGCTTTGCCTACGCCCGCCAAGAAAAGTTGCAAGAAGAGGGACTAATTTGGTTGGGGCTAGTCGCCATGCGCGATGCCCCCCGCGCCGAAGCTAAAGCCGCTGTTGCCCTGTGTTACCAAGCCGGCATCCGTCCCATCATGATTACCGGCGACCATCCCGCCACCGCCCAAGCGATCGGATTAGATTTAGGCATCATCTCCACTGCCCAGCCTCCCATCACCGGCAAAGACCTAGTTACCGCCTCCCCCACAGACTTAAGAACGATCGTGCAACACAACCAAATATTTGCCAGAGTCAGCCCCGACCACAAACTAGCGATCGTGCAAGCCCTGCAACAAAATGGCGAATTTGTGGCTATGACCGGGGATGGAGTCAACGATGCCCCCGCCCTCAAACAAGCCAACATCGGCATCAGCATGGGCATTACCGGCACAGATGTAGCCAAAGAAGCCAGCGACATGATTCTCAGAGATGACAACTTCGCCACCATCCTCGCCGCCACCGAAGAAGGCAGGGTAGTTTACGCCAATATCCGCCGCTTTATCAAATACATCCTGGGGAGCAATGTCGGGGAAGTGCTCACGATCGGCATGGCTCCCCTCCTGGGCTTACCCGAAGTACCCCTCACCCCCCTGCAAATTCTATGGATGAATCTAGTCACCGATGGACTGCCCGCCCTCGCCCTCGCTGTCGAACCAGGGGAAGCAGACATCATGAAACAACTACCCATCAGCCCCCAGGAAAGTATTTTCGCTAGGGGCTTAGGCAGTTATATTTTGCGGATCGGTCTCATTTTCGGTCTGCTCACGATCGGGTTAATGCTTTGGACTTTTGCCACTCCCTCTGCCCATTGGCGCACGATCGTGTTTACTACCCTCTGTCTAGCCCAGATGGGGCACGCCCTCTCCTGCCGCTCCGATCGGTATTTACTGATCGAACTGCCCCAATTCACCAATCCCTTCCTTCTAGGAGCCGTCGTCTTAACCACCCTGTTGCAAATTCTGCTTCTCTATGTGCCCCTATTGCGGCAGTTCTTTGGCACCGAACAGTTGACACTAACAGAATTAACCCTATGCTTTGGCGCTAGTACCCTCATCTTTGCCGCGATCGAAGTAGACAAACTAATCAGGAGGGGATTACGGTCAGGGACTGCCTAGTACCATTGGTCTTGATGCCGACCACCATGTAAGTACGAGCATCCTGGGTAGAAACCCTAGCCCCCACCTTGAGGGGAGCATCCAAGGACACCAGCCCCAGAAACCGCTGATGGGTATCCATCATTAGATATTGCATACAATTATCCTTAAATATAGGTGAAAAAAACGACCTTTTCAGGCACTAAACCTATTCTACCCAAAGCCTTAGATTTTGTTCTGACCCACCTAAAAACCTTGCCCTATGGACCTAATCGAAATCATCAAACAAGACTATGAGCGCTTCCCCAGCGCCCAGACCTACAGCATCTATGCCGACAACGTCCACTTCCGTGACCCAGTTTATGACTTCCACGGCATCGATCGGTATCAAAACATGATCAAATTCATCACCACCTGGTTTGCCAACATCAAACTAGAATTGCACCAGATAGAACCGATCGGGGACATCATTAAAGCCACCTGGACTATGACCTGGCAAGCCCCTCTGCCCTGGAAACCCACCATCACCGTCTCCGGTTGGACCGAATTCAGACTAGATGCCCAGCAAAAAATATGCGCCCACTACGACTACTGGCATTGCACCAAGTGGGACGTAATTAAGCAACACTTTAGACTAGCTTAATTAGACAAAATCCCCTAAAATTAAAAATTCCCAAATATCTCCACAGCCATGTCTAAACGAAACGTCCAAATCATGCTGACCAAAGATGTCAGCAAAGTCGGCAAACTAGGCGACCTAGTTAAAGTCTCCCCTGGTTATGCCCGCAACTACCTTATGCCCCAGGGCTTCGCCGTCCTAGCCACCCCTGGCGTAATCAAAGAAGTAGAACGGCGCAAAGCCAAAGAACGCCAACGCCTCCTAGAACTGCGCCAAGCCGCCGAACGCCAGCGGGATGCCCTCACCACGATCGGGGGATACATCATCAAAAAGAAAACCGGAGAGCACAACGTCATCTTTGGTTCTGTGACCGCCAGCGAAGTAGCCGAACTAATCCAAGCCCGCACCAACCAAGAAATCGACCGCCGTGAAATCACCGTTCCCGACATCAAAACGATCGGTACCTACGATGTCACCATCAAACTCCACAGCGAAATCACCGCCACGATCAAACTGCAAGTCGTACCAGAATAATTACCCCTTGACCCCAGCCCCAAATGTGCTATTCTAAGCTCATAACCTAAGAGTAAAAACCATTAGGAGTAAGGAGGTGATGCCCATGCAGGATAGCAGTAAATGCCATAAACCTATGGGGCATCAGGTCAATTTAGTAGGTTCCCTTAACTAACTGAATACCTGAATGCTCTTAAAAACGCTCCCGATCGGGGGCTTTTTTAATAGCTTTAATAAAATCTAAATTATTGCCCTACAATAAATAAATAGATGATTCAGGTTTATTAAACCCAAGCATGACAAATATTAACTACGAATGTCCCACCTACAAAGATTCCTACAGTCGCATCAACGCCATAGTAATTGAAGGCGAACAAGAAGCCCACGACAACTACATTTCCCTAATGCAGCTTCTCCCCGACCAGTCTAGCGACCTCAGCAAACTAGCGAAAATGGAAGAGAAGCACAAAAAGGGCTTTACTGCCTGTGGCAACAATCTCAAAGTCATTCCTGACATGGCATTTGCGCGGGAATTTTTTCACGGACTCCATCAAAACTTCCAAGATGCACTCCAGGAAGGTAAACTGGTCACCTGCCTACTCATTCAGTCCATCATCATCGAGTGCTTCGCTATTGCTGCCTACAACATCTATATCCCCGTTGCTGACCCCTTTGCCCGCAAAATTACCGAAAACGTGGTCAAAGATGAATACCTCCACCTCAACTTTGGCGCAATCTGGCTCAAGGAAAACTTCAGTCAAGCCAAGGCGGAACTGGAGGAAGCAAATCGGCAAAATCTCCCCCTAGTTTGGCAAATGTTGAACCAAGTCGCTGGCGATGCCAAAATCTTGGGTATGGAAAAGGAAGACCTAATGGCAGATTTCTTGACCCAGTACAGTGAAACCCTGGCAGAAATTGGCTTCTCCGGGCGAGAAATTATGAAAATGGCAGCAACTGGTATAGCGTAGGATGTTCGGCTTAATTGGTCATTTAACTAGTCTATCCCATGCTAGGGAAGTAGCAAAGGAACTGGGATATGACGAGTATGCGGAGCAGGATTTAGATTTTTGGTGTGTGGCTCCCCCTCAAATTGTTGAAGACATTTCCGTCAAAAGTATCACCGGAAAAACGATCGTGGGCAAGTATGTAGAATCTTGCTTTTTGCCAGAGATGCTGTTAACCAAGAAGTTTAAGGCTGCCACCCGCAAAATCCTCAACGCCATGGCACACGCACAAAAGAATGGCATTAACATTACGGCGTTAGGGGGATTTTCTTCGATTATTTTCGAGAATTTTAACTTGATGGAAATGCGTCAAGTCCGCAACATTCAGCTAGAAATTGAGCGCTTTACCACGGGCAATACCCATACCGCCTACATCATTTGCCGCCAGGTAGAAGCAGCAGCCCAAAAATATGGCATTCCCCTATCCCAAGCCACTGTGACAGTCTGTGGGGCAACGGGGGATATAGGTAGTGCCGTTTGCCGCTGGCTCCATGCCCGCACTGGGGTATTAGACATAATTTTAGTGGCGCGCAACCAGGAGCGGCTCCGGTCATTGCGAACCAGTCTGGGTAGGGGGCGCATCATGACGATCGAGGAAGCCCTGCCCCAGTCGGACATTGTCGTGTGGGTCGCAAGTATGGCAAAGGGCATGGAAATCAGACCAGAAATGCTCAAGCAACCCTGCATTCTAATTGATGGAGGTTATCCCAAAAATCTAGCCAACACGGTGCAAATACCCGATGTCCATGTGATCAACGGCGGCATGGTAGAACACGCCCTGGATATTGACTGGAAAATTATGAAGTGGGTGAGTCGCTGCGCCCCTTCCCGTCAGTTATTTGCCTGCTTTGCCGAGTCCATGCTCCTAGAGTTTGAAGGATGGTACACCAACTTTTCCTGGGGGCGGAACCAAATCACGATCGAGAAAATGGAACAGATCGGAGCGGTTTCAGTGAAACATGGCTTCAAGCCCCTAGTCAGTTAAAAGACCGATCGTTGTCCTTCGGGGCTGATTCCCACAATCCGCAACTCACAATCTAGGACCTGAAAACCATATTTATCGGCTACTTTTTGACTGATAGTCAAAATCTGGTCATTCTTAAATTCAATCACCTTATTAGTTCTGACACAGATGAGGTGGTGGTGATGGTAAGGACGGGGCTGATTTAGTTCATAGTGCTTATGATCCTCTGCTAATTCCAGTTCGCGGAGGATACCCATCCGCGCCATCATTTTTACGGTGCGATAAATAGTAGAGAGGCTGATATTTTCATTCTCTTGCTGTAGTCTGTGGTGCAGGTCTTCGGCACTGAGATGTTCTCCTTCAGGCAAATTCTGAAAAGTACGCAAAATTTTCTCCCTTTGGGGAGTCATGCGCCAGCCCTTAGAATTTAGTTCAGCTTTAAGGGCTTCGGCAGTATAGACTGACTCAGTCGTCATGGTGTTATCAATAAGCTATCCTTCTTGATATTAACCTATATCTTGTCCACTCACAAAATTGCTAATTTTTGTATATTAGTACTGTCAACTCTACATATGCGCCACTCGTGCAGAATTTCTGCGCCCAGTTTTTGATAGTAGTTCACTACTTTGGGCTGGCTACTATCAATGTAAAAATCGAGCCTGACCCCTCCGATCGCTAAGGTGCGCTGGGCTAAACTGATCAGGAAAGATTTACCCAAGCCATAGCCGCGATATTCCGGCAGAACAAATAATTCCTCTAAAAAGATACCAGGAGCGGTGGCAAAGGAGGAGTAGGTGCGCGAATAGAGCGCCATCCCGATCGGTCTGCCGGCGTGCTCTGCCACTAACACGCGGACATAGGGAATAAAACCAAACAGATGTTCTTCCAGCTTATCGATCGAACCCTTGACATTGCCCTTAATTTCCAACAGTTCCCACAGGGCGGACAGGTCAGCCGGCTCGCCGTCCCTGAGCAAAACAGGGGGGAGGGTCTGAGTACCCAAATACCTGAGGGCATCCCCAGAAATTCGGGCTACGCGGTCATGCTCCAGAATCTGGACTTGGAACTTTTGGTAAAACGATAGGGCAGGAGTATTCCATTGCAGTACCATCCATTCCATACGAGTACAACTCCGCCCCAGGGCTAACTGAGCTAAATAGGAAAGCATGGCAGTACCAATGCCTTTACGGCGGTAGTAGGACTCGACAAAGAAGTCCTCGACAAAAAATATAGGACGAGTCTGCATCGGGTCATAGCGGCAATAGAATAAACTAATCCCGGCAGGATAGGAATCCTGTTCTCCAATCACTCCCTCAACAAAGGCATCTTCTTGGAATAGATGCTGGGCAAGGGCTTCTGGACTACCAGTAAAGGAAGGCAATAATTTTTCGTACTCCGCTAGAGCCATAACTTGGCGGAATACAGCGTCTACATCCACTTGCAGGATACGGCGCGTAGTAATGGGCGATTCTTCTTTATTCATGATCAACGGCGGACATGACCGGTGAAGCCAGATGCCTTAAATTGCTTTAGTTCTAGGGGTTCGGGTTGCTCTGCCGGTACACTCACCATGATTTCAAAGGTACTGACCCCCACAGGGATTTCTGCGATCGATCCTAACCTGCCCCGTTCTGGGATAGCATCATTGCCATTGGCATCGTAAATGCGCCCGAAGACATCAGCGTTGTAAACTACTTTCCCCGAATTGTTTGTAGCAGTGCCACTGATTAGGTAGCAATTCGCCGCCATGGTGCCACCGAATAGTACCATATTTTGGGACATGCCATCGGGGCAACTCCGATAGGAAAGATTGGATAGCTTAATCTGGACGGTTGCCCACGCCGGGTTGACCCAACCCATTACCCATAAGATGACCAGCACTCCTGAGAACAATTTTTGTAGCACGGCTCTCACAGTTAAACACCCTATATATTGTAGGATATGTAGTCAATGATAAGATGAATTTAATAAATTAAGGAGATTTTTATGTTGTTTTTAGCCGCTCTGCCTGAAGCCTATCGTGTTTTTGAACCCCTGGTGAATGTTCTGCCCGTCATCCCTGTGTTTTTCCTGTTGCTTGCCTTTGTGTGGCAGGCTGCTGTGGGCTTCAAGTAATGTCATTGTTGTTTGCTAATTCTTGAAATAGCTCCCGCCGCGAAAACCTCAGAGGGCTGCTCAGGGCGGGGGAGGTCAAAATTAAGCCTGGTAAGCGGGGAAAGTGAATCAAACTCAGATAGGCGGCTAGATGGGGTTGTTCAGCGATCTTCCAGGAGGTGTCGCTTTTATTGCTATAGAAACCGATCGAGCCGTCCTTGTTTTGCCTGACGTTTAGTCCGGCGGTGTCAAGGTCGAGACCGTAACTCTGACAAACTTCCTGGAGCAGTTGGGCTAGTTTTGCTTCTATATCATTCCTATTTTGTAGGTAAATCTCGATTTGATCGACAATGTTGCCTACACTGAGGGGTTTGGGAGGATTGAGAATAGCCTCTACTTTGGGCAGGGCTTGACGAAAGTCCAGATCAAAGCGGGCTAGGGGGAGGGGAGTCTTGGCGCGGGCGGGAGAGGAGTTGAGCCTCATGAGGGAGTCAATAACGCCTTGATGGACTTCCTTAGCCAGTTCGGGGGATTCTTGCTGATTTTTTTCCCGAAACTTGAGGATATGGGAGACGTACTGGGGGGGCAAGCGGTTGAGGACATAGCAGACAATGTCGTCTAGTTTAATTCCTGGGGTCAAGGATTTGCCCATTTGTTTAATGCGTCTGTGGGTTTCGGTAATGACAGAGCTTTCTAGGACATTGACGAAGGAATAGGGGGCAGTGATGAAGTAGGAATAAAATTCGATGTCTTCTTCGTAGCGGGGGGTAGCAACTTTGGGTTCCTGGAGGGTCATCGGGTCGAAGGTATTACGGGTGCGGCTGGTGCTGATTTTTTTTCTAAGATTTCTGGCAGTTCTTTCCAGGTCAGGTCTGGCTTGTCTAGGAGTTGACGCAATCGCAACAGACTGTGCTCCGATCGGCGAATTTCATGGGGGGTAAGGGGGATGGGAAATTTAGGTCTGTTGTTTTTTAACTGGGCTTTGGCGAGTTCGACAGCGGTGGCGATTTGTTCTAGCATAGTAGTCTGAATACGGGTGCGCTGTTGAATCCAGCCTCGTTCGGTGCAGGCGTAGAGGGGGGGCAATAGATTTAGGGTGGTGACGACTAGTTCATTGGTGAGTAATTTGTCCCCTTTAATTAGGGGGTCTTCCTGCTGTTGTACTTGTTCGATTACAAATTCTTCGATCGTATTTCGGACTAGCATTTAGGTCGACCAGGACATGGGCTTATTATACGTCTTCAGGGGGAGGAAGTTCGATCGAGGGGCTGACCAATCTGGTTTAATTCTAGGGCATAGCCCGCCACGACTAAAACCACCCGATGGGAAAGTTTACTAATTTGTCTCACTAAGCTGCCCATCCGGTCGCGAAATAGTCTCCCTAAAGGATAGGGGGGCACCAGACCCCATCCTACTTCCTCTGCCACGATCGTGATTTCGGCGGTGGAGTTGAGCAGGACATGTAACAGTTCGTTTTGGTAGTTATCCCACTGGGGGTGTTCCAAGAAGTTGCTCACCCAGGTTCCCAGGGCATCGATGAGAACGAAGGAAGCAGGGGGCAGCGATCGGAGGGTCTGGGGCAATTCTAGGGGTACTTCTAGGACTTGCCAGTGGGAGGGGCGACGTTGGCGGTGGCGGGCGATACGACTCTGCCATTCTGGATCGTCGGGATAGGTCTGGGCAGTGGCAATATAGATTACTGGCAGGGGAGAGGCATGGGCTAAATTTTCTGCCCATTCACTTTTCCCTGACCTGGCTGGCCCAGTGACCAGGGTGATCATGCTGTTTCCGCGAAGACGGCTTGGTAGACCTTTTGCACTTTATCGCCGGAGTCGATCGACTCTAGGGGGTCTTTGCGGAGGCGGTGGCGCAGGCAGAGGGTAATTACTTTGCCAATATCAGCGGCGGTGACGGTGGTTCTGCCTTCGTAGGCACAGAGGGCTTTAGCAGCGCGGTTGCAGACAATGTCCCCCCGCAGTCCATCTACGTCTAGCTGGGCACAGACTTGGGAAATCTGCAATTTGAGGTCGTGGGGGATAGTTACCTGGGGTAGGCGTTGCTGAGCTTCTACTATTTTGGTTTCTAGCTCCTTTTGAGCTTGGGCATAGGCACTGAGAAATTCCTGGGGGTTTTGGTCAAACTGGGTGCGTTGCTCTACAATTTTTACCCTCAGTTCCGCCTCCCGCACCGTCCTAATTTCGGCGTGCATGCCGAACCGATCGAGGAGTTGGGGTCTGAGTTCTCCTTCTTCGGGGTTGCCGGAACCGACGAGGACAAATCTAGCGGGATGGCGGATCGAGATTCCTTCCCGTTCTACCGTATTCCACCCAGAGGCGGCAGCATCAAGGAGGACATCTACCAGGTGGTCATCGAGTAAATTTACCTCATCGATGTAGAGGATACCGCGGTTTGCCTTGGCGAGGAGACCTGGTTCAAAGGCTTTCACCCCTTCGGCTAGGGCGCGTTCAATATCGATCGTGCCGCAGACGCGGTCTTCTGTTGCCCCCAGGGGTAAGTCCACCATAGCTACTTGCTTACGGGTGATGGGGAGTTCTTCGCCGCGGGCGAGGCGGGCGCGCACCAAATCGCTTTGCAATTCACTGTCTTGGGGGTGGCTGTTAAAGGGGTCGTCAGCCACTACTTCAATTTCGGGGAGTAGGTCAGTGAGGGCACGGATGGTAGTGGATTTACCGGTACCCCGATCGCCCATGATCATCACCCCGCCAATTTTGGGGTCAATCACGTTAAGAATGAGGGCTAATTTCATCTCCTCCTGTCCAATGATGGCACTGAAGGGAAACACGGGGCGCTTACGGGTCAAGGTGTTTATTCTCTAATCTACTCTGTCTAGTATAGCCCTTGGCAAAGTCTACTACAATTCCCAGAACCCTGTGGGGGTACTCTAGCCCTGAATTCTCCCTGTTTAGTTATCTTTTTTTGCTAAAAAGGCTTTGCTTTCTACTGTCTTATAGTAGAAAAATGACTGTTCTACCTAACTTGGTTTTATGAATTAGAGAAAAGATAACAGAAAGAATAATCTTGGCAATCAAACCAGATGTCATAGAGTCTGATATAATGCAAAAAATGTTTTGATTGCCCTATGGTATTAACCTCCGATCGTTGCTTAGCCGACAGTGTCCGCTCTGACTTTCCGATTTTACATCAATCTATCAACGGTCATCCTCTTATCTATTTCGACAATGCGGCGAGTTCCCAAAAGCCTCAATGTGTCATTCAAAGTTGGTTAAGTTATTACCAGCAAGATAACGCTAATGTCCATCGCGGTGCCCATACCCTCAGCAATCGGGCTACTGATGCTTTTGAAGAAGCCAGAATTAAGGTAGCAAAATTTATCAACGCCCGATCGGCAAAAGAGATTATTTACACTCGCAATGCTAGTGAAGCCATTAACTTAGTAGCTAGGTCTTGGGGAGAGAGTAACCTTAAGGCAGGGGATGAGATTATTTTAACCATCATGGAGCACCACAGCAACATTGTGCCCTGGCAATTACTAGCACAAAAGTTAGGGGTAATCCTCAAGTTTGTTCCTCCTACTCTAGCAGGGGAATTTGATTTACTAGAGTTCAAGAATTTGCTTTCCGATCGGACTAAATTAGTATCTGTTGTCCATGTTTCTAATACTTTAGGTTGTGTTAGTCCTGTTGCAGAAATTACAAAACTATCCCATGAAATTGGCGCTAAAGTATTGATTGATGCCTGTCAGAGTGTCCCCCATATGCCCATAGATGTACAAACGATCGGTTGTGATTGGTTGGTAGCTTCTGGGCATAAAATGTGTGCTCCTACAGGAATTGGCTTTCTCTATGGCAGGGAAGAAATCCTGGATGCTATGCCTCCTTTTTTGGGAGGGGGAGAAATGATTGCGGAAGTTTATCTCGATCGGTCTACCTATGCCGAGTTACCCCACAAGTTTGAAGCAGGAACCCCAGCGATCGGGGAGGCTATTGCCCTTGGCAGTGCTGTGGACTATCTCACTAAAATTGGCATGGTACAAATCCATGACTACGAACAGGAACTAATTGCTTACTTGATGGCACAAATGCAGGCAATACCGGAACTAAGTCTTTATGGACCAATGCACGATCGGGCTGGTTTAATTGCTTTTAATGCCCCCCCAGGCATTCATGCCAATGACCTGGCGGCTCTGTTAGATCAAGAGGGCATTGCCATCCGATCGGGACACCATTGTACGCAACCATTACATCGCTATTTAGGCATCAATGGCAGTGCCAGGGCTAGTTTATATTTTTACAATACCAAAGCGGAAATCGATCGGTTTATTGTTGCGCTTAAAGAGTCTCTTGTATTTTTTGGGGGCTTGGTTTAGAGCTGCACTGAGGCATAGCCTTAAGGGTCGTGATTTGGGCTGTAGCTTCCTTTGCTATCTTTTCCATATCAGCTATCTCTGTCTTTGTTTGTTTAATTTGTTGCTGAAACTGTTCCCACTGCTTGCGAGAGATCGCTCCTTCTTGTGCCAGTAGTTCCGTCATCTTTTGTTTACTCTCTAGTTTTGTCAGTTCGGCGCGGGCAGTTTTTAGGGCATTCTGTGCTTGAAAGAGAGTTTCTTCTGTCTGACGAATGAAAGGAATACAAGAGGGATGAACAACCACTAAGAAAGAGACATAATAACTTATCATGCTTGGGTCATTTTTTCTCCTACAAAGCTGTTAGAACTAGGTTGGCTTGCAACAGCCATACTCAGGGTGAGAGTGAGTAAAATTGCTGTAAGCAGAGTTTCTAGTTTCATAACGTTACCATAACATCTGTGGTTAAGATAAAACAAGCAGAGTAGAATGGCACTGAGTAAAGGTGAGAAGATGACTGCGCTAATCTGCTTAATTGTGACAGTTTTTGGCAAAGTCGAGGTATTAAATAGGATCAAATAAGATAATCTGGCTCTTGCCAACGATCTGCGGTAAGGATAATGGATTAGATTATGATCATAAAAGTGAAAAGTGAAGGATGATTAAGTGTTTGACTACGATTTAATGATTATTGGTGCTGGGGTAGGAGGACATGGTGCCGCCCTGCATGGTGTTGCCCAAGGATTAAAAACGGCTATTGTGGAGGCATCGGACATGGGGGGCACCTGTGTCAATCGCGGTTGTATTCCTTCTAAGGCGCTGTTGGCGGCAGCGGGGCGCGTGCGAGAACTAAAAGCTAAGAGTCATTTGCAGGCTTTGGGAATTACAGTCGGGGAAGTAAATTTCGATCGGGAACAAATTGCCCGCCATGCTGCCACTACGGTAGCTAAACTGCGGGATGACCTCAGCCACAGCCTACAACGCTTGGGGGTAGATGTGATCCAGGGCAGGGGCAAAATCGCAGGAGTACAAAAAGTCCAGGTCAACGATCGGGTCTATAGTGCCAAAGATGTAATTATTGCTACTGGTTCTAAGCCCTTTGTCCCCCCTGGTATCACTTTAGATGGCAAGACGGTTTTTACCAGTGATGAAGGCATCAGACTGGATTGGTTGCCCCAGTGGATCGCCATTATTGGCAGTGGCTACATCGGTTTGGAATTTTCTGACATCTATACTGCCCTTGGCTGTGAAATTACCATGATTGAAGCCTTGGATCAGCTCATGCCCGGCTTTGATCCTGATATTGCCAAGTTAGCAGAGCGGGTACTGATCAAACCCAGGGACATCGAAACCTACAGGGGCGTGTTGGCTAAAAAAGTTACTCCTGGCAGTCCCGTCACGATCGAACTTGGCAATGGAGAAGTGCTAGAGGTGGATGCCTGTCTGGTGGCGACGGGGAGAGTGCCCCTCAGTCAAGATTTAGGTTTGGAGACCGTGGGGCTTAGTCCCAACAAGCGGGGCTTTATTGAAGTTGACGATCGCATGGCAACGGGGGTAGACCACCTGTGGGCGATCGGGGATGTGACCGGTAAAATGATGCTTGCCCATGCTGCCGCTGCCCAGGGGGTAACAGTGGTGGAAAATATCTGCGGTCGGAACCGATCGGTAGACTATCTCAGTATTCCGGCGGCTGCCTTTACCCATCCCGAAATTGGCTTTGTGGGACTGACGGAACCCCAAGCCCAGGAGAAAGCCCAGGCAGAGGGATTCACGATCGGGGTGGGGCGCTCCTACTTTAAGGGCAATTCCAAGGCGATCGCGGAGGGAGAGACCGATGGACTAGCTAAGATTATCTATCGCCAAGACGATCGTACTCTTCTGGGAGTGCATATTTTTGGTCTGCATGCCTCGGACCTAATTCAAGAAGCGGCGCAAGCGATCGCTAGTCGTGCCACGGTAGATCAGTTGGCGTTTTGTGTCCATGCCCATCCCACTTTAAGTGAAGTGTTGGATGAAGCGTACAAGAGTATTATGCGCGCTAACTAGAAATTCAGAGGGGTAAAGAGGGAGTAACTCTTTATCTTTCCCCTTTTCTCCGTTAAAAAACTATTTGTTTTCTACCCTAGCATAGTCATCATGGAAGCGAACGATGTCATCTTCCCCTAAGTATTCACCGTTTTGTACTTCAATAATGATTAAAGGAATAACGCCCGGGTTAGCTAAACGGTGGGCAGTACATTGGGGCACATAGGTGGATTGATTGCTACTGAGCATAATTTCTTGATCGCCGCAGATTACTTTGGCTGTGCCCGATACAACGATCCAATGTTCGCTGCGGTGGTGGTGCATTTGCAGGCTTAAACGATGTCCTGGCTTGACTTCGATGCGTTTGATTTTGTAGCCCTTGCCTTCTTCTAACACGGTGAAAGAACCCCAGGGTCTGATAGTAGTGGCGCTGACGTTTTGGGAGGATTCGGGCAGAGCATTCATAAAGTTTATGGAAGTAGTTGCATACTTTATGATACCGATCGGGTTTAGAATCGTCAAATAGCTTCTAATTTCGATCGGTGGGATCAAACAAAAAATGATGGATGTATGCTTCTGTCCATTCTGCGCCATAAAAACGGGTAAACATGCCTCGGGCTGGGTCTTTAGCGGCGCGATAATCTAAATAGCGCTGCTGGGCTTGACTAATTAACGATCGTTTTTCATCCTCTGCGATCGGTTCTGCGGCATTGACATACTGGACATACATGTGCAAATACTCTTGGAAAGCTTGAAAGACGATCGTTTTTACTTTTTCTGTTTCCTTCGGTCTTGTCCATAAAAAGGCAGGAGAAAAAAAACAAGCCGCTTCCGCTGGGAAATCTCCCCCCCAGGGCAGGCTCTCTTGATAACGATCGTGAATTTCTAACAAAGGAGTAGCATACTTTGCTAAGTAGTCTGGATCATTGCCAAACAAGGGTTGCATATCAATAGCAATTAAATGTCCCCCTGGCAAGGTGACTAAATCAGCCCCAAAAAAGGGCAAATCGTAGGCAATGCGCGGGAAAATGACAAAATTCAATACTTGTAAACTATTGCCCCCTTCCACATGGGCGGCGCGAATCTGACGCAGTTTAGTAGTCTGGAGGGCATAACTGGTGGTTTTAACTTCGTTTTGGTGCGCCCCCTTCCCCACGATCGCTGATTTCTGCTCAAAGCCCTGGGGGATAGGATAGGCATGGCAGACTAGGTTTTGCTGTAAATATTGGAGGGCGTAATCTAAAAAAGGCTTGTATAAAGACATAGCAAAAAATTTATATTGCCCAGGATACCAGATGTCCACTATTTAGGTATATCCTATTAGGCAATACAGCCGAATATAATAGATTTGTTCCCAAGGCAACTACAAATGATCCCAACCGTAATTGAACAATCTGGCAGAGGCGAACGTGCCTACGATATTTATTCTCGTCTGTTAAGAGAACGTATCATCTTTTTAGGGGATCAAGTCACCTCCGACCTAGCTAACGCGATCGTGGCTCAACTCCTTTATCTGGAAGCTGACGACCCAGAAAAGGACATTTTCTTGTATATCAATTCTCCTGGCGGCTCCGTCACCGCAGGTATGGCAATATATGACACGATGCAACATATCCGCCCTGATGTGGTGACAATCTGTGTGGGCTTGGCGGCTAGCATGGGTGCCTTTTTGTTGGCAGGGGGCGCTGCTGGTAAGCGCATGTCTCTACCCCATTCGCGGATTATGATTCACCAACCTCTGGGAGGCGCTCAGGGTCAGGCGACGGACATTGAAATTCAGGCAAAGGAAATTCTCTACCACAAGCAGCGATTGAATGAGTTGTTGGCATTCCATACGGGGCAACCCTTTGAGCGCATTGCCGCAGATACGGAGCGGGACTTTTTTATGTCGGCGCAGGAGGCAAAGGACTACGGTCTAGTCGATCAGGTAGTGGTCAGCCGCAATGGGGCATTGGCAGCATGAACAATTCTGACTGGCAGGCTCGTTTAGTGGCAGCCTTGCTTTACCTTTTACCCCTAACTGCGGTGATGCCGATCGGGGTCTACTTTTTCCAGGAGCTGCCGTTTCTGCTTCCTTTGTTTATGCCCCTGCTATGGTTGCATCGCTTCCTTAACTTCCCGATCCTCTCTTTTATTTCCTTGGATACGGTGTTGTTTTTTGTTGTCTATGGCTTAGTGGTCAGAAGCGATCGCTTCCGCCGATCGGTGCGGGTGAATGGGATGCAGGCTCTGTTACTGTCGATCGTGGTGTTCATCAGTTCTCTACTGCTCCGCTGGGCGGGGGCGGCTGTGCCTCTGCTGGGACAGGTGTTAGCGAATACGACCTTTATTGGTATTGTTGCCGCCAGTGTCTGGGGTATGGGGCAAGGAATCAGGGGCGAGGTGGCTACATTGCCTGGTATTTCTGAGGCGGCTCAGATTCAGGTCAGGTAGATGTTTGGCGTCCGATCGGAGATTTTGCAACTCCAGCCTAGTTTGGTGCGGTGGCGTAGGCACCTCCATCGCTTCCCAGAATTGGGCTTTAAGGAGAAACAAACTAGCGCCTTTATTCAGGAACACCTCAAGGAGTGGGGCATTCCCTACTTCGTGGTGGTAGGCACGGGGGTAGTAGCCACGATCGAGGGTCACACCACCGATCGAGTCTTAGCGATCCGCGCTGACATGGATGCCCTGCCGATCCAAGAGGCAAACATCACCGATTACCGTTCCCAAATTGATGGCATTATGCACGCCTGCGGTCACGATGGTCATACGGCGATCGCGATGGGCACAGCCTACTATTTATGGCAACACCGCCAGGAGTTAAAGGGGACGGTGAAAATTCTGTTCCAGCCCGCCGAAGAAAGCCCAGGGGGAGCTAAGCCCATGATCGAGGCTGGAGTTTTGCAAAATCCCAGAGTAGATGCCATTCTCGGCTTACATATCTGGAATAATTTACCCCTGGGCACGATCGGGGTCAAGCCTGGGGCATTGATGGCAGCGGTAGAAATTTTTGACTGCACCATCACCGGCAGGGGCGGTCATGGGGCAATTCCCCACCAAACGATCGATGCGGTCGTAGTTGGTGCCCAGGTAGTCAATGCCCTACAAACGATCGTCAGTCGTAACATTGACCCCCTCGATAGCGCTGTAGTCACGATCGGCAAGTTCCAGAGCGGTCATGCCCCCAATGTGATTGCCAATACAGCGGAGTTAAGCGGCACCGTGCGCTACTTTAATCCCCAGTTAGAACACCTAATTCGCCAGCGGGTAGAACAGATAATTAGGGGGGTATGCGATTGTCACGGCGCAACCTACGCACTAGACTATAAAAAATACTATCCTCCTGTAGTCAATGATCCAGCCATGACCAGCCTGGTGCAGGCAGTAGCAGCGGAAACGATCGAGTCCAGTGTTATTCCCGAATGTGCCACTTTGGCGGCGGAAGATATGTCATTTTTTTTACAAACAGTACCTGGTTGTTTTTTCTTTTTAGGCAGTGCCAACGCTGCCAAAGGCTTAGACTACCCCCATCACCATCCCCGCTTTGATTTCGATGAGACTGTTTTAGGTATTGGGGTAGAAATGTTTGTCAGATGTACCGATCGTTTCTTCTCTAGTCATCCTACTTTATGCCAGAACAAATAAGTTTGTTTGATTTTAATGAAACGCCTGCCGCGCCTGCAACCGATCGGACGGGCGTTTTACTGACCTCGACCAGTTAATTACTACTGTCAGACAATGCCAGCAGTGCCCCTTAGGAGCAACGCGGCTCAACGTTGTGGTAGAGCGGGGTAACAGAGAAGCAAAAATTATGATTATCGGCGAAGGACCAGGGCAAAATGAAGATGAACAAGGCATTCCCTTTGTCGGTAAAGCAGGGCAATTACTAGATAAGATTTTGACTTCGGTGCAGTTAAATCCCGATCGGGATGTGTATATTTGCAATGTCGTTAAATGTCGTCCTCCAGGCAATCGGGTGCCCACCGATGAGGAAATGAACAGTTGTAAATCTTATCTGCTAGAGCAAATTCGTTTAGTTAACCCTTCCATCATTTTACTGACAGGCGCTACTGCCGTCCGTGCCATTACGGGGGACAAACGGGGCATTACTAAAATCCGCGGCACTTGGACTGAGTGGGAAGGCAGGTGGGTGATGCCGATTTTTCATCCCGCCTATTTGCTCAGAAATCAGAGTCGAGAGCCTGGTAGCCCCAAGTGGTTAATGTGGCAGGACATTCAAAAGGTGAAACAAAAATTGCTAGACATCTCTAGTTCTGTTTAAGCTGATTAAAATTCCTCATCAGAAACCGCTATGGAATTCCTGGGAGATAATTCTGCCTAATTCATATAATTAGGATAAAATTTTACTCCGACAGGACTTACGTTTCTTTTGCTGAAACCCTCACCCTAGCCCTCTCCCAAAAAGAGGGAAGGGATTGAGGGACAGTTTTGTTTGGCGTAAGTCCTATGCGATAGAAATTTAGTATGGAAAATTGAATTTGAGTAAGCTATCATTCCTGGTGCCGGTATTAACAGTTTTGTTAGTAGTTTATTTGGGTCTATTATTATTAATTTATTTCAGTCAATCGCGTATGATTTTTATCCCTTCTCGTCAGGTTAGTATTACGCCCAAAAGTGTAGGTTTAGGATTTGAGGCGGTACAATTGATGACTCCCGATCGAGTTAGGCTATCGGCTTGGTTTATTCCTAGCAAAGAGCCTGACAGTTACGTGATTTTACAGTGTCACGGCAACGGCGGCAATATTAGTAATCGGGTGGATTATAGTTTACTATTTCATCAGATGGGATTAGCTAGTTTGCAATTCGACTATCGGGGCTACGGTAACAGCGAAGGTACTCCTACAGAAGAGGGGCTATATTTAGATGCTATTACTGCCTGGGAATATTTAGTTAATGAAAGACAAATTTCACCACACAAAATTATCTTATATGGTGAATCTTTAGGGGGTGGTGTTGCTAGTTATTTAGCACTACAAAAACCGATCGGGGGCTTAATTTTAGCTTCTACTTTTACATCGGTTCCCGATCGAGCGGCAGAACTTTATCCTTTTTTGCCAGTTCGTAGTTTGGCAAATTATCAATTTAATACCTACGATCGGTTGCCCCAGATAAAAGTGCCAGTTTTGGTAATTCACAGCCGCGAAGATGTCATTATTCCCTTTAGTCATGGGGAGAAAAATTTTGCTAGGGCAAATGAACCGAAGATATTCTTAGAGATCAGCGGCGACCACAACTACGGTTTTTTAGATTCCGGTAAAGTTTACACCGATGGCATTTTAGACTTTATCGCTAAAATTGCCGCAGAAACCGTAAATCACTCGTAAATAAACGGCGAATGTCGTCAATTTGATGCAGTACCATTGCTAACCGTTCGATGCCTAAGCCCCAGGCAAACCCACTATACCGATCGGGGTCGTAGCCTACGGCTTTGAACACATTGGGGTCTACCATGCCACAGCCGCCAATCTCCAGCCAACGGTCTTTCCAGCGCACATCCACTTCCGCCGATGGCTCGGTAAAGGGGAAAAAGCTGGGGCGAAAACGCACTTCACATTCCCCAAATAGGGCTTCCACAAATAGCCTGACCGTACCCTTCAAATCGCCAAAGGTCAGTCCTTCATCTACTGCCAAAAGTTCTACCTGATGAAACATGGGAAAATGAGTGGCATCTACATCATCTTTGCGATAGACACGACCGGGGCAGATAATCCTTACAGGAGGATCGTTTTGCTCCATAAAGCGTATCTGCACGGAAGAAGTATGAGTACGTAACAGCAAGCCATCTTGTAAATAAAAGGTGTCTTGCATATCCCTGGCGGGGTGGTCGGCGGGAGTGTTTAAGGCTTCAAAATTGTAATAATCCGTCTCTACCTCTGGTCCCTGGGCAACGGTGTACCCCAGTCCGACCAGAATGTCCACCACCCGATCGATCGTGGCGGTAATGGGATGGCTCCTGCCCTGGAGGAAGGGAAACACGCCGGGCATGGTGACATCGATCGTTTCCGCTTCTAATTTTTTGGCAATTTCCAGGCGTTGCAGGGTGGTTTTCCGATCGTCTAACAGAGTCTGCACCAAGACCTTGACATCATTTGCCAGCGCGCCAATCACAGGGCGATCGGGGGCGGGGAGCTTACCCATTGCCCCTAAAATTTGGGAGAGTTTACCTTTTTTACCCAAGAAGTCAAGGCGTAGTTGCTCCAACTGTTCGGGGGTCTGGGCGTTGCTGATAATATCCTTAGCTCCCTGGGACATCTCCTCTAACTGGGACTGGAGTTGGGCAAGATCGGTCATGGCGTTTTCAGTTGACTGGTGTTAGTTTAGCATTACCCCGCCGATCGGGAACGTCCCGCCTTTGCCAAGTAAGTCATGGGATTGATGGCGACACCGCCCCCAGGACGGACTTCAAAGTGGAGGTGGGGACCAGTGCTATAGCCTGTGCTACCCATAGCACCAATCACTTGGGATTGTTTTACTTGTTCCCCTGCCTTGACATAGAGGGCGCTCATGTGGGCGTAGCGTGTGACTGTGCCGTTAGCGTGGAGGATGTCGATCATGTAGCCGTAACCACCGTCACTCCAGCCGGCGAATTGCACTACTCCAGAGGCAGCCGCCCAGATGGGAGTGCCGACAGGAGCGGCGATGTCAATGCCTTGGTGTAAGCGTCCCCAACGCCAACCAAAGCCGGAGGTCACAATACCGCTGGCGGGCCAGACAAATTCCTCAGACAAACCGTAGTTTGACGGATCGGGCAAGAAGTTAGCGGCATTGAGCCGGGGCAATTCCGGCGCTAGTCTGCCCAACTCGATCGGTTGGGGATTAAAACCCGATCGGGCATTGGGATTGATAGCAGCGATTTTTTGTACCTGCTTGCTGTTTAGCTCTGCCCTTAATTTTTCCACTTCCTGTTGCAGATTTTTGACTTCCGGGTGAGTCATGCGGGCTTCTTCAATAGGCTTAAGCTGGGCGGGCTGGGCAACTGCAACTGGGGTTTGTTCTTTGGGGACTGGGTTGAGGGCTGCTAGTTGCTGGGGAATTGCCTCTTGTCGATTGGTCTCGATCGTTTTGGGTAGGGTAGGCAGTACAGGAGTTTTCACTGCTCTAGGGACTTCGCTCGCTTCTGGTAGGGGGACAGCGGGCTGACGCACAATCTCGATCGTTGTCAGGGCTGCAACTCTGGTAGGTTCTCCTGGATTGAGTTGGGATTCTTCTTTTACAGGAAGAGCGGCGATCTTTTCTTCTTGTACAGGAGTTTTAATCTCAGACACGATCGGTAGGGGTTCTTCTTTGACGGGAAGAGCGGCAATCTTTTGTTCTGGAATTGGATTTTCTCCCCCTGCAGGTAAAATACCAAACTGGGCAGCCAATTCAATCAAACTACCCTTATTTCCCTGGGCAATCTCCTGGGAAATCGTAGGAATAAACTTGGGTAAATCCACCTTAGAGGTAGATACAGGGAGCATTCCCGGAATTTCTAGCTCCTGCCCCACAGCCAAAAAGTCGGGGTCTTGTAGTTGGTTAGCAGCAATAATTTCTGCCTTAGAAGTCTTAAACTCGATCGCTAGGTCCTCGATCGTGTCCCCTGGTTGCACCTTATAGGTTCCTGTTTGTTCCAGGGATGCCAGTTGCTTTTCTAGGCGCTCTTTCTCTTCAGCGAGGCGATTTTTAGCATCTTCGGCGCGGATATTCAGCAGAGTAGTGATATTGCCAGGCACTACGATCGGCTTGCCAGGTTCAACTTCTGGAGAGAATTTAGCAATCTCTTCTACCCTGACATCATAAAATTCAGCAATCTGCTCGATCGTTTCCCCTGGTTTGGCATGGTGTAGTACCCCTTCAGTAGGAGGAATCAGTAACTTTTCACCAACCGGAAGAGGGGTAAGGGCGCTGATATTGTTGGCAGCCGCAATCACAGCGGCATCAAGATTGTAGGTCTTGCTCAAAAGCCACAGACTATCACCAGGCTGAACCTGATGCCATAAAAGCTGAGGGCGATCGCTACCGATCGGATTTAATTTGGTGGGAACAGTCTGGGCTTGCAAGTCGTCCTTAGGCTCATATATCAAAGTCCCTGTCGTACCGACTGAAATAGCTAACCCTAAAAGTGCGATCGAGTGATGCACTGCAGGAACTTGGGCGGGGAAAGAGAATTTATTCAATATTAAGCCTCCTAACTCAACTTTTAGGCGTTACTGGGTGATTACCACCTGTGGCTACCCTACCCTGCTATGTTTCTCTAAACTTGTTCACCATGAACAGATTTTTTTGCCAAAATGTGCATTGTCCTTTGTAGGAACCGATCGTGCATAACAGTCTGGTTTTTGTCAATAGGAGCTAAACGGAGATAAACTAACGAATTTTATGGAAAATTTTTTGCCGATTCCTGTAATACATTGCCTAAATTCCTGCACAAGCCGTCAAAATTACTGCATTTTCAGACTTTTTAGAAACGCCTAAGCTGGGGAGACTTTAGGCAATTTAAGCTTAGCCGATCGGTTTATCTCCTTAAAGCTCTTTTTTTCTGGTATTTGCGCCCTCAAGCTACCCAAAATGTCAAAAATTTTGGGCGGCAAAAATTTTTCGGAAAATTTGGAAATTTTTATATTTTTCCCAGGGAAGGGGGTATGATTTGAGCCGTTTCTGCCTAGAGATTTTACTCACATCTATCTAAATGCAGAGTAAATACATAAATCTCAACAGGATCGTTAACCCCCTCTTAAAGCAGTAATAACTAGAACTTAATTTGGGTATGCCAGGGTAAGAGTATAAATCCGATCGAATACCAAGGAATTTCTATGCCTATTACTTTGCAAATCCTCCATGCTTCTGATTTAGAGGCAGGAATAGCAAATTTTGACGACATTGTTAACTTCTCGCGGGTGGTCAATGCACTTAAGGATGACTTCCCCAACACCTTAATCCTATCTTCTGGGGACAATTACATTCCTGGACCCTTTTTCTCGGCTGCCAGCGACTCTACCTTACGATCGGTTTTGGGCAGAGAGGGGATTGGTCGGGCTGATATTGCTGTACAAAACGCGATCGGGTTCCAAGCCGCTGCTTTCGGTAATCACGAGTTCGATTTAGGACCTGCCACTGTCCAGTCCTTAATTGCCGTCGATCGGGATTAAAGGTACTCAGTTTCCCCTATTTGAGTGCCAATTTGGACTTTTCAGGAGACAGTAGTTTAAGGGGCTTGGTCGTACCCGATGGGCAAGCGCCCAAACCCAACTCCATCGCCAAGAGTGTGGTCTTTACGGTAGGGGGAGAGCGTATTGGCGTAGTGGGTGCTACTACTCCTACTTTACCCACAATTTCTTCTCCTGGGGCAGGGATCAAAGTTACTCCATCCAATTTTCCTGCTAATCCCAGTCCTGCCCAACTAGATACCCTCGCTGCGGCAATTCAGCCGGCGGTAGATGCCTTGACAGCTCAGGGGATCAACAAAGTAATTTTGCTTTCCCACATGCAGCAGTTCCAGATTGAGTTTGGATTAGCACAACGCTTGCGGGATGTAGATGTGATCATTGCCGGCGGTTCCCACTCCGTCTTTGCCGATAACAACGATTTGCTACGTCCTGGCGCAAGGGTAGCCAGCGCCTATCCTACAGTGTTCCGCTCTCCCAAGAATGAGCCGGTTTTGGTGGTCAACACCGGTGCTAACTACAGCTATGTGGGCAGATTGGTGACGGAGTTTGACGATCGGGGTGTTATCAATGTTGCCAGTATCAACCCCGCTACCAGCGGTGCCTATGGCACAGACAGCGCTAGTGTAGCTACTTTGACTGCCACTAATCCGGGTACTCCCAGCCCCCAAGTAGTAGCGACGGTAGATGCTCTGCGCGGCGTAATTGTCGCCAAGGATCGCAATACTTTCGGCTCTACGACTACATTTTTGAATGGTACCAGGGATGATGTCAGAACCCAGGAGACCAACTTGGGCAATCTCACTGCTGATGCTAATCTGTTTGCAGCGCGGCAAGTAGACCCCACGGTAACGATCTCCTTCAAAAATGGCGGTGGTATCAGGGACAACATCGGTGCTGTGGACGGCTCCGGCGGAGTCGTAGGTGGTCAGGTAGCTAAATTCCCTCCCCCTGCTAACCCCTTGGCAAACAAAAGAGAAGGGCAAATCTCCCAACTAGACATTGAAAACTCCCTGCGGTTTAACAATACTCTCACTCTCCTCACCCTTACTGCGCGCCAAATTCAAGAAGTGTTGGAGCATGGTGTAGCCGATTCCGCTCCTGGTCGCACTCCTGGGCGCTTCCCCCAAGTAGGCGGTGTGAACTTTACCTTTGATGTCAATCGTCCTGCCAATAACCGCGTCACTAATATCACAGTGGTAAACGAGGCTGGTCAGGTAATCGACACGATCGTTAACAGCGGCGAATTAGTGGGCAACCCCGATCGGACTTTTAGGGTAGTAACTCTCAACTTCCTGGCAAACGAAAGCGCACCTGGTAGCGGCTTAGGTGGTGACCAATACCCCTTCCCCCGCTTTGTCAATGAGAATGCCCAACGCACTAACCGCGTCGACCTAGTACCGGCGGGAACTACGCCAGGGTTTAATGTGGCGGGTACAGAGCAAAAGGCATTTGCCGACTTTAGCGCTGCTAGGTTTTCTACTACTCCCTTTAATCAGGTGGATACTCCTCCTGCACAAGATACCCGCATTCGTAACCTCGACTTCCAACGATCGAATTTGGTGGGTACTGCTGGCAATGACACTTTGACCGGCGGCAATACTGCGCAATTGATTCGCGGCTTAGACGGCAACGATCGGATTACGGGAGGTCCTGGCAACGATCGGATCAACGGCAACGGCGGCAACGACACCATCTTTGGTGGTGCGGGGGCTGACTTCTTGTTTGGCGGCAAGGGCGACGATGTGCTTAACGGCGGCGAGGGCGCTGATGTCCTTTCCGGCGACTTGGGCAACGACACCCTCACCGGTGGTCCTGGTCCAGACATCTTCTTGATAGCAAGCGGTCGTGGTACCGATACCATTACGGACTTCCAAGATCAGATCGACAAGTTAGGACTCTACCTGGGCTTGACCTTTGCTAACCTCACCATTCGGGGCGCAGGGTCGAACACGGAAATTGTGCTCACCTCTAACAATGAAGTGCTGGCGGTATTACAAGGAGTTGCTCCCAATCTAATTACTCAAGCAGACTTTGTCACTGCCTCTAGCGCTATTTTGCCAGGCTAGTTATACAGGACTTGCGTTGCTTTTTCGGAAACCCCTCTCCCAAAAAGGGAGAGGGGACTATGAGGGGAATTTCTCCTCAGCGTAAGTCCTGTTATAGTTAACGACGATGTCTGCTGCCTCCAGTGAAAGATACTGGGGGATTTTTTTCTATGAGGTAGTTAGGGAATTCTTGACTCGATCTTTGTTCAGGACTTGCGTTGCTTTTTCGGAAACCCTCTCCCAAAAAGGGAGAGGGAACAAGAAAAAATTTGATCTACTTCCCTTCTCCCCTGTGGGAGAAGGGATTGAGGGATGAGGGCAATTTTGCTTGGCGTAAGTCCTAACTTTGTTAATATCAGTTCGATACTTCTGGAAATATTAAAACCTCTGTCCATCGTTGACTTCACCCTCTCCCATCAAGGGAGAGGGTGCAACCTCTTTGTTTTTCCCCTTCGGGCTAGGGGATGAGGAGTAATACTCAAACTGTTAGTCAGTCAGACTTTGATAACTCAAATTTTTGTCGCACTCAGGTTCGCTTTAGGTAAGTTCTGATAATTTGCAACCACGGTTAATAATTCCCGATCGGTACATTCTGTGAGCTTTTTCTGGTCATGGTAGAGGGCATAGACCCCGGGGCTAACCCCGATCGCCAGAAAGTGGTGGGGAATGCTGTAGGCACACAGTCTGGCACAGCCGCTGAGATGGATAGTGATCGATCGGGCTTTTGTTTGTTGACTTAATTCTTTCGCATTTGTTTGAGTATCGGTAAAACTAGAGTTACAAGCTAGACCGGCACAGGCAGTAATTGGGGGTTGATCGGTAACAGATAAATTCATCTCTGTTATTTGTTTAAGAGATTCCGCAACAAACGATCGATGAACGAAGGGAATTAAAATACTCTGCCAAGGTGTAAAACGCAACTCACCTGTACCGAAACGATCGGCAATTTGCTTTAATTTCTGCAACTCCATGGCTGCTAAACGACTAGAGGGGATAGCTACACCTATGGCAAAATAGGCATCGTTATTTTGATGAAAGACTCCTAAACAGGAAAAAGAGGGATTTTTATCTGTTAATTTTGACAAACGATCGAACTTTTTACCTAGTTTTTGTTCTACCCTATGCCAAACTGATTCAATGCCATAATTAGCTACCATTTCTTTCAGTCTTGGTTTTGTAGTAGCAGCTTTAGTAAAGTTCATATACAAAAAAACGATCGTTTGCAGTACATCGATCACCTCTTGTACAGGAACTACTACACCCACAGGATCACTGAGAAAGATAACAACAGAAGCAGGATCGATGGCACTTACTAAAACATCATTTAATAAATGTGTAATAGAGACTGTTTCTCCGCCATCAAAACCGATACTAAATTTGGCAGATAGGTCTTTTAATTCTCTATGATCCTGTAAGTATTTTTCCCACTCTTTTGCCCAAAGAGATGTATCCATTACCATTTTGGTATCAATACCTGCCATGGGACTGAGCATAATATTGCGTAGCTGATCAGTCTCTGGAGAGCCGATTAACTTGAGGTCTTGTAACTTTTGTAAGACTAATGGAGTCGGAGGAAGAAGGGAACGATGTTGTAAGTTGCCCCTTCTTGTGATTTCTATCTCTCCATCTTTAATCCATTCTAGGATTCCTTCTAGTTGTAAGGAACTAGCTCTGCCGCCGACTAAACGAAGCCGTGACAGGCAGCCACCCTGGGTGGGTGTCGGTGCCAACATAGAAGGACAGCGGTTCATGGGGCAATCTGTTTGATTATGGTCTCCCGATCGAGATTTTTACCGATCACGACTAGACGGGTCTGTCGTTTTTCGTCTTTTCGCCATAGACGATCGTAGGTAAGTTCAATCCGATCGGCGACTCCTTGGATCACACCGCGCATGGGTTTGTCTTTGACATGAACAAAACCTTTGATGCGATAAATCTCCTGCTCGGCTACCAATTGCTTCAGTTTGGGCAGCAATTCTGCACTTAAAAACTCCCTCTCTGCCATAAAAAAGACCGAACTAATATCTTCATCGTGGTCATGTTCTTCTTCTGTGTCATGGTGACTAGGACGATTGCCTAGATCATCTTCGACCGCACTGTTAAAACCAAGTAAAATCTCCGCCCCGATCGTACCTTGTTTACAAGGAATGACCTTTACTCCTGGTCTTAACTCTTGTTGCAACCAGTCTTCTACTCTTTGTTGTTGTTCCCGATCGATGAGGTCTGTCTTAGTCAACAAAACCAAATCAGCACAAGCCAACTGGTCTTCTAACAGTTCTTCGATGGGAGTTTCATGGGCAAGACTAGGATCACTCTGGCGTTGAGCATTCAAGGCATCGAGGTCACCGACAAACTTGCCCTGGGCTAGGGCTTCCCCGTCTACGACCGTCACTACCCCGTCCACGGTAGCGCTATGGCGAATTTCTTGCCAACGAAAAGCCTGCACTAGAGGTTTGGGGAGTGCTAAACCAGAAGTTTCAATCAAAATATGATCAATCTGGTCTCTTCTTCTCATTAACTCTTGCATCGTCGGCAGAAATTCTTCTTGCACTGTACAACAAAGACAACCATTTGTTAGTTCCACAATGTTAGGAGCAGCTCCTCCTTCTTCATCGCAAACGGTACAGGATTTTAATAAGTCTCCATCGATACCGACTTCGCCAAATTCGTTCACTAAAACAGCGATCCTTCTACCCTGATTATTTTGCAATTGTTGCCTAATTAAAGTAGTTTTACCACTACCAAGAAAACCTGTAATAATTGTTACCGGAATTTTGGCTGCCATATCTAAACTCCTGGTAATAAAATATCAATTACTTGGTTAAAGACAAAAGAAAAGCCAATGCCACAAATAATAAACCCGATCGGTTTGTAAGACTGGGCAGATAGGTTCTTAACAACCCAAAATGTACCGATAGCGATTCCTGCCTGAATTAGGCTAAAGCCAACGAGATAGGAAATTAGTGGAGTAGTTTCAGCCCCAAAAATTGCTTCCCCATAAGCGTAACCATGAAATAAACCTGCCCCGATCGTGAGCAATTCTGTAAGCAAAAAATCAGGTTGTTCCTTTAATAAAAGAAAACCACCAAACAATAAAACAGAACTAGCAATTACTAACTCTAAAAATGGCAGTTCTAGACCTAATAAATGTAGTCCAGTACCTAAAGTAGTAGATAAAATAAAACCGATCGGGATCAAAATTCCTGCAGGTCTTAAAACCGCCACCGCAACAATACTAGCTAAATGGTCTAAACCAATTACTGGATGGGCCAACCCTGATATAAAACCAGCCAAGAAAGTATTAGGCAACTCCCCTCCGGTCATGTGATGCGCCCATACAGGAGAAATAGGCAAAAATAAGCTAAAAATAACAGCCCAAAATGTTAGGGACTTCCATAAATTCATAATCTGTACCTCGCAGATAATTAAGTTGATTTTTTGGCGGGCATCCTGACTAAGAACAATGTTCATCACAGTTGCGGGACAGCGTTGGACTTGCACCAAACTTTCCCCGATCGTTACCGACCTTTAACGGCTGTTCCCCGTTAAAACCAAAGACTTATATCATATTGCCCCAAAAGGAACAGGGATAACACTTTAACAAATTGTAATTATTCACTGTAGTTTTCCTGCCACGATCGTTAAAACCTGGGCGGAGTCAAGCCACTGCCCCGCAAACCCGTCCAGATGGGTAGTAGTAATAATTGTCTGAGTGGAAGACTGCACTGCTTCTAGTAAGGCTCTCTGGCGTTGTAGGTCTAGTTCCGCCAGCACATCATCTAACAAAAGCAGGGGCGGCTCGCCGATCACCTGCTCGATCAATTCTAGTTCTGCCAGTTTGAGGGCTAAAACGAGGGTGCGTTGTTGTCCCTGGGAGCCGTATTCCTTGGCGAGTTGATTGTTAATTTGCCATTGCACATCGTCGCGGTGGGGTCCTACTAAGCTGGTACCCTGCTGTTGTTCTGCCACCGATCGCAGTTGGAGATGGTCAGAGAAAGCGGCTTGGATGGCAGGGATGTTATCATTACAGGGGAAGCGAGTCAGATAGGTAAGGCAGAGATTTTCGGAGGTGCTAATTAGCTGGTGCCATTTTTGGGCGAGGGGCTGCAACCGATCGATGAGGCGGCGGCGACGGAGGATGATTTTACTGCCGATCGTGACCAACTGAGTATTCCACAGTTCCATCTGCTCCCGATCGTAGGGAATCTTGCCCAGGCGGATACCCTTCAAGAGGGCATTGCGTTGGCGCAAAACCTGTTGATAGGCTTGATGGAGATTGATATAAATTGGCTCTAGTTGCACTAACACTCCATCTAACCAGTCGCGGCGATATTCGGGACTACCGCGGATCAACTCCAGATCGAGAGTGGAAAAGAGGACAGCATTTAAGTTCCCTAAAAACTCATCTTTCTTTTTGACCACTACTCCGTTAACAACGAGGGTGCGGCGCTGATTAGCATAGAGTTTGACAGAGAGTTCTACGGGGCTGTAGCGCTTTTCGCAACTGCCGATAATTTCTCCCCCTGTTTGTCCCCACTGCACTAAATCCCGATCGCGGTAGACCCGAAAAGATTTGAGGGAAGCTAATAGTTGAATTGCTTCTAAGAGGTTGGATTTGCCCTGGGCATTGGCACCCAACACGATCGTTTTGGCACCATCAAAGGTCACCGTTTGCTGTGTGTAGTTACGGAACTTTTGTAACTGTAATTGTCTTAAAAACACTATCCCGCTCCAGGGAACAAAATCAAGATGCCGAGGACTAACAGACCGATCGCCATTAAGTCTTCCCCTTCTGACAGTTCATCCACATCATTCAAAGCGGGCAACCGCTCGATGTCTAACCATAACAATAACAAAGCAGGGAATAATAATATGTGGTAGCGACTGAGACTAATAGCAAATAGCACCAGTCGACTAAGCCGCCCAATCAAAACAGCCTTGCTGTGCCCCAGCAGACTGTGGAGGAGATGCCCCCCCTCCGAGGAACCGATCGGTAATAATCCCAACGCAGTAATGATCAGACCATGCCAGCCGGCTCTGCCCCAAGGCGGCAGTCCCTGGAGTTTTGCCCCCAAGACTTGCCCTAGCCAAGTAGGCAATACCATCTCGCCCTCCGTGGGCAGAGCAACCAGCCAACCAGGAATAAGTAGCAGTAGGGACAGCACCAACCCTACTAGCGCCGGTGCTACCCCCAGCCGAAAGTAAGTACGCCGATCGGCAGGGGGGATAGCCAAATTTCTGCCCATGCCCACGATCGGTAAATCCTCCCCCCCAGGTATGGTCAAGAGAGGGGAAAGCTTAAACCTGAGTCCAATTTTTGCCCTCGTTAATTCCCGTGCGCCTAAAATTCCCATCAGTCCTAGACTGTAGACCCAGGAATTTTGCGCCAACAAAATAGCGCCGATGACGGCTAAAATTCTCGACCAGACCACCACAGATGCCTGGGAGCGGACTACGGGTAAAAGATAACAGCTAGGAGGCTGAAACAACCTCTGGGCAAGAACCACATGAAATCTCTCCGGATAAATATGGGAGATGCGGCACTGTAGTTCCTGTTGGATATATTGATAACGATCGGTTTTACATTTCCCCAGACAAACCACCCGATCAGGTTCCAATTGCAGGGATTGTAACTGGAACAGATCATTAGTAAAACAAGCCTTTAGTTCTTCCTTTTCCGCCGCCGTTAAATCAAGCAAATTACTAGGACTAAGCCAGGATTGTACTAAAGTAATGTATCCCAAAAGCAGGGATAACTGTGCCCCCCAGGGTATTACTTGGGGCAAAAATAACTGTCCTAGAGCCACAACGATCGGGATGCCCGTCAAATAAAAGATGCCTCCTGCCAGGGGACGGAATGGAGCGCAGTAGGCGGAGATGGCACCGCCCAGAGCAATAACCAGATAGAGCCACAGAATATAGTTTTCTGTAATCATAATTTCTGGGCAGAAAATCCTGATAATTGCTGCAGGTGTGACTGATTCGACATACAATAATCGGAAGTTTGAGAGCAATAAAATCCATGACTATCCTAGAGCAATTTCGGCAACGGCAACAAACTCAAGAATTATTCCTGTGGGCGCATCTTGCTTTGTTAGCCCTGCTGCCCCTGGCTCTGGTATTGACCATGGCGGGCTTGGCGGTGGGAGACCCCCTCTTCCCCAGTTGGCTGGAAATGCCCGTTCTTGCCGCCCCCAGTATTGTCTATGTGGTCTGGCAGCAGTGGCATCGCCCCATCTATCCCTTTAGCCTCGGTTTTGTCCACCGATCGGTGACAGAATTATCTCTGTTCCAGAGGCAAATCTTAACAATTGTGAAACGCCCCGCCACCGGTTGGATTGCTGTGGTAGTTGGTGTGTTTTTGTATAGCTTGTTTAGACAGATTTATTTTGTCGCTCCCCTTGCTGATGTTATTGCTCCTTTCCCCAGTGAATTGCGCTTTTTAGGGATTGTTTGGAGTTTAGTCTTTTTCTTCTTGGCGAATGTAATTGCCCAAGTTGGTATTGTGGCTTTAAGAATTTTGGTTTTGCCGGAATCTGAACTGCAAGCGCAACCAGCCTATGAAGTTGACAAAATCAAACAGGACTTTACGGTTTTAGGAGCGGCACAACGGGATTTATGGAAATTTGATCAACCAATGACAGAAGTTGCTACTTCTGAAACGAAAGCAGAAACAACAGAGGTAACTACTTCCCCCCCTGAACAAAAGACAGAGACAATTCCATCCTCTGAGCCGGAAGACAAAACGACAGAAGTTGCTACTTCTGAAACGAAAGCAGAAACAACAGAGGTAACTACTTCCCCCCCTGAACAAAAAACAGAAACAACCCCGATCGGTTCCAGCGGAGAGACTATTACAGAACCAGAAGAAGCTATTCTCCCCGAAATTCCCGATTTGGTATTCACCACAGAAACTAAGGAAGAACAAGAACAGTAATCAATCGAATAAACCTTCGATCGGTTTAACTTCAATCTTTTTTGCCACTAAATCCACGATCGGCACTAATTCCCTTACAAAGGGGACAAGATAGGTTTTAGCTACCGTCTTAATTTCTAGTAAGTCATTGCCTGCCGGTACAACAGCAGTTACTACACCGATCGGTTTACCATTGTCGTGGTCTAACACTTGACAATCGATCAAATCTGCTACATAAAATTCATCTGCTTGCAAGTGGGGACGATGGTGCGCCGGTACCAAAAACTCAAAATTGCGTAACTTTTCCGCCTGTTCGCAGTTATTAACTTCCTCTAACTTGACGATATAAACCCCCTGTTTGCCCGTGTGGGCATAGCCCCGCACTAAGCCGATCGGGCGGGGTTCGCTGCTGGCATTAGCCCTGATCCATCTTTGCCCTGGTTCTAAAAAACGCTCCGGGAAATCCGAATAGGAGAATATGCGGACTTCTCCCTTTAGCCCCTGAGTTCCCACAATTTTGCCTACTACAACCCAAAGGTCTTCCATATCAATCAGAGTTGCCTATTTCTTTTCCTCAGTTTATCGCAAATTTTGCTGTAAAGTGTTGTAAAGAAGTTTGTCTAACTCCGTGGCAAGTCGGCTCATTCTCAGTAAGCAATCTCAAGAACTAAGACGAGACATCATCGGCGGGGTTATTGCCTTCATTGCCCTGGGTTGTATTGGGGTCATGGGTTATCACTTGTTGGAGGGATGGGGCTGGCTGGATTCCGCCTATATGACTGTCATTACCCTGTCTACGGTAGGGTTCGGCGAGATTTATCCTTTGCACCAAAACGGAAGAGTTTTCACGATCGGTTTAATTTTGTCGGGAATAGTTACAGTAGGTTATATGGTAAATCGTGTTTCTGACGCATTGATTCAGGGGTATTTCAAAGAGATTGTGCGTATGCGCCAACAACGAAAGGTATTGGGAAAACTCGATCGTCATTACATTTTGTGCGGTTTTGGCAGAACGGGCAAGCAGGTAGCCCTGGAATTTGCCGCGGAAGAGATTCCTTTTATTGTGATCGACCAAGATGCAGAGGCGTTAAAAGTAGCAGAAGAGAATGGTTTTTTTACTTGTTTGGCAGATGCCACCCTCGATGAAACCTTGATTAAGGTGGGCATCGATCGGGCAATTTGTATTGTGGCAAGTCTGCCCTCTGATGCGGAGAATTTGTACACAATTTTGTCGGCGAAGTCCCTTAATCCCAAAATTCGGGCGGTGGCGCGGGCAAGTACGGAGGAGGCGATGCAAAAATTACGCAGGGGCGGGGCAGATGAAGTGATTTCTCCCTATATTACGGGGGGAAAACGGATGGCGGCGGCGGCTTTGCGCCCCCAGGTGTTGGATTTTGTCGATGGTATTGTGTCTGGCACTAACCGATCGTTTTACATCGAGGAGTATGGCATTGATGGGGAGGTCTGTCCTTTTGTGGGGCAGAACCTCATTGAAACGAAATTCCGATCGAGGACAGGAGCGTTGGTCTTAGCAATTCGCCGCACTGATGGGGATTTAATTGCTGGTCCTAGCGGGGAAACTATCCTTCATGAGGGCGATCGGTTGATCTGTATGGGTACAGCGGAGCAACTGCGGCACCTCAATCAATTACTAAGCGGTAAGCACTCTGATTCCCTGCGTCCCCCCCGCCAAGTAACGTCGGAGGAATCCTAATGTTTGCTGGGTTTGACTTTGGTACTTCGGGAGCACGCACGATCGTCATCGATCGGGAAGGTAGGGTTAAATTTGCGGCAAATACTAGCTATCAATTACAGGATGAAGGTACTTGGCGCACTGCTCTCTACAGTCTGATTTTACAAATCCCCCTGGAATTGCGCCAGGCGTTGCAAGGGATCGGGATTGATGGCACCTCTGGTACTTTTGTCGGTTGCGATGGCACTGGTGTAGTTAAAATTGCGCCCCAACTGTACAACGATCCCAGGGGGAAACCTGCCCTGGAGTTTTTACGGTCAATTTGCCCAGAGCAATCGGTAGTTTTGAGTAGTACCTCTACCCTAGCAAGGCTAATTAGTTTAGCGCATCAGGGAGTATGGGATAAATCCTGGCACTTGGTGCACCACTGCGACCGCATTGCTTACTTTTTGCACCACTGCCAAGACTACACCGATTGGCATAACGCCCTGAAATTGGGCTATGACCCGATCGGCTTGAATTATCCCCCCGCCATCGCCGATTTGGGCTTTAAGCTACCTTCTGTGGTGCCCCCAGGAACACCGATCGCGCCAATTCATTTCCAGGTAGCCCAGGAGCTGGGCATCAACCCCCTTTGCCAAATCTGTAGCGGCACTACCGACAGCAATAGCGCCTTCCTAGCGGCTGTGGGCTACCACTTCCGCCAGGGGACTGCTGTCACCTCCCTGGGGTCTACCCTCACTGTCAAAATTTTGGGCGACACACCGATCTTTGATCCCAGTTACGGCATCTACAGCCATCGCTGGACAATCAACGATCAGACTTTTTGGCTGGCGGGGGGAGCTTCTAACAGTGGCGGCGCTGTCTTGTCCCACTTCTTCACTAATGCCGAGCTTGTCTCCCTGAGCCAGCAGATCGACCCCGCTGTACCCACATCCTTGGATTACTACCCCCTCCTCCAACCAGGGGAAAGATTTCCCATCTGTGACCCCCATCTGCCCCCCCGTCTCAGTCCTAGACCCGATCGGGATCATTTATTTTTGCAGGGAATGTTAGAAGGAGTCGCCCGCATCGAACGCCTTGGTTACGATCGATTGCAAGAGCTGGGCGCACCCCCGATCGGGGTGCTCTACACCGTGGGAGCAGGAGGGCAAAATCCCGTCTGGCAGGCAATTAGGCAACGGCTACTCCAGGTGCCCTTTGCTCCCCCCGTCCACTCTGAGGCTGCCTATGGCAGTGCCCTCCTTGCCCACCATAATATTCAGGAAGCAGCTCTAGGGTGAGGGTTTCAGAAAAAGCAGCGTAAGCCCTGTGAATCAGACAGAAATTTCTACTACTTTCAACCGAGAAGTTAAACCCGATCGGATGACAACATCTTGTTTTTTTACACCATACTGTTTGGCAAGGAGCTTAATTAGGGCATCATTAGCTTTACCATCCACCGGCGGTACTGTTAAAGAGACAACTAGAGAACCATCCTCTGCTGCCACGATCGTTTCTTGTTTAGCATTTGGTTTTACTTTGACTGTTATTTTCATCGGTCTGCACTAATAATTAGACAGACTCTATATCAGGTTGTGCTTCAATCAAGCGCAAATCTCTTTTCAAAAAACTATGCTCCCCCTCCCTAGTCTGCACGTAGGCGCGAATCATGCCCACCCGCGTAATCGTCAGTTTTTCTAAATAGTAGGGACTGCCGGACTCCCGCACCTGCACTAAATCCCCCACCTTTAGGGCACGCACAGCACGATAGGGAGGGACAGCGCTGGGTTTACTCTCGGTCACGCCCAAAAATTCCGATCGTAACGCTGCAATGCGCCGATCGATGAGCATCTCCAGCCGTTTTTCCACACTGGCAATCCCTTTGGGATCAAGCCAAGACTGCAACGCCTGCAATATGCTAGCTTCTTCCGACTGCCCTAATTCCTCAGCCCTTTCTTTAAGGATATTGTAAAGTTCGCTAGGTATACTAATCTGGATATGGTGAACCTGGGGTGCCATAGGAGTAAAATAATGCTATCTGTAGCTTAGCTTAATTTTATGGCACGTTCTCAACGAAATGATAACTTTGTAGACCAAACTTTTACAGTTATTGCGGACACAATTTTGAAACTCCTGCCCGCAAGTAAGAAGGAGAAAGAAGCCTTTGCCTACTACCGCGACGGCATGGCTGCCCAGGGGGATGGAGACTACGCTGAAGCTCTGGAGAACTACGAAGAAGCCCTCCGCTTGGAAGAGAATGACAACGATCGCAGTTATATTCTCTATAACATGGGTCTGATCTATCAAAGTAATGGAGACTATGAAAAAGCCTTGGACTTCTATCGTCAGTCCATCGAACTTAATCCCCGTCTGCCTCAAGCGTTGAACAATACAGCGGTAATCTTTCATTTTTTAGGCGATCGGGAAAATGACCCAGAAAAGACAGAAGAGTATTTTTCCTTGGCGGCAGAATACTGGATTAGGGCAATTCGTCTGGCACCAAACAACTACATTGAAGCCCAGAACTGGCTTAAAACCACTGGCAGAGCAGAGATTAACGGTTTCTTCTAAGTAAAAAAATGATCGATCGGCAGTTATTTCAACAAATCGACTTAATGCTGCGGGCACGGTATCCCCTCATTTACATCGTGTCCCAAGAGGAAGCACCGATCGAAGACCTCCTAGAACAAGTTGCCAGACAAATGACACCGCCCCGATCGGTGAAATACTGGGATGTAGTGCGGGGTTGGAGCGACAATGGTAATGACAAAGGCAGCATGATTTCCGCTTTGCAGAGGATCAGTCAAACCCACAGCAAAGAAGGTTTTCTGTTTGTCTTAAAAGATGTCCATCCTTTTTTAGAAAGTCCTGTTAATACGAATAACCTGCCGATCGTGCGGGAGTTACGCAACTTGGCTAGGGAGTTATGCCGATCGCGGTCTTCTATCATTTTGTTGAGTTATGCTCTGTTATTGCCGCCAGAGTTACAAGAAGAAGTCAGTGTTATTTATTTCCCCTTACCCCATACAACAGAAATTGATCAATTAGTGCGGCAGATTGTGGCACCGGACAAGTTAAAAATCAAGGGTCTTGCCTGGGAACAACTGATCAAAGCCTGTCAGGGACTAAGTCGGACTCGCATTCAAAGGGTTCTAGCCCGATCGATTGCCGCTAAACAACAGATCGATGAAACTGACATTGATCAAATTTTGGCAGAAAAACAACAGGCGATCAGACAGACACAATTTCTGGAATTTTATAGCGGTAAAGAATCCCTTAAAAATGTAGGCGGTCTGGCAAATCTCAAAAAATGGGTACGTACGCCGCGATGCGTTTACGGAAGAAGCCCGCACCTACGGCATTCCTAACCCCAAGGGACTATTGTTAGTGGGCATTCAAGGCACGGGTAAATCTTTATCGGCGAAAACGATCGCCTATGAATGGCGGTTGCCCCTTTTGCGTTTAGATGTTGGTCGTTTATTTGGCAGTTATATCGGTGAAAGTGAAGAACGCGTCAGACAGATGATCCAATTGGCAGAAGCAGTTGCTCCCTGTGTCCTCTGGATCGATGAAATTGACAAAGGCTTTGGCAACATCAACTCCGGTAGTGATAGCGATAGCGGCACCAGTCGCCGTGTGTTTGGTACACTGATTACTTGGATGCAAGAAAAACAAAGTGCTGTCTTTATCGTAGCAACGGCAAACAATGTTACGGCTCTGCCTGCTGAACTCTTAAGAAAAGGGCGGTTTGATGAAATCTTCTTTTTAAGTTTACCGACAGAAAGTGAAAGACAAGAGATTTTTCGTGTCCATCTGCAACGCCTCCGTCCTAACCGTCTGCGGGAGTTTGATCTAGCTCTGTTAGCGCAAAAGTCGCCCCAATTTAGCGGTGCCGAAATTGAACAGGTCGTTTTAGATGCTATGCACATTGCCTTTGGCAGGGGCACGATCGGGGCAAGGCAAGACTTTACGACGAATGATCTAATTCAAGCGATCGAGGAAACTTCTCCTTTAGCCCGCATTGCTGCCGATCAGATCACGATGTTAAAGGGTTGGGCAGCCCAGGCAGGCGCACGTCTTGCTTCTAATGACCCTTCTCTGCAAGAGGAATTAAGACGTTATCAACTAGAACAAATTGGATATTTTAGTTCATAGGAGGTAAGATTAACTTGTTGTAAAAGGAAACGATCGTGGCAAATTTACAGAAAATTCTTAATATAGCTTTATTCATTTTCTTGGTTGCTTTTATTGGCTTTGAATTTTGGACTTTGGGCAGCTATTTGATGCGCACTTATCTCTAGTGATAATAAGATGTATAAGAGTTTTTTGTTGCCGATATTTTTTCGGTTCGACCCGGAACAGACCCATGATATGGCAATGACGATCGCTAAGGGTCTTTGTCATTATCCTGCTATTCTCGATCGTTTGTCTTCTGTCTTTCACTATGAGCATCCCTATCTAAGACAAAATGTAATGGGGATCGAATTTAGGAATCCCTTGGGTTTAGCCGCTGGTTTCGATAAAAATGCTGAAGCTATCCCCCTATGGCAGACGCTGGGGTTCGGTTTTGCGGAAGTGGGCACGATCACTCCTCTGCCACAACCAGGCAATCCCCAGCCCCGTCTCTTTCGTTTGGTGCAAGACCAAGCCATTTTGAATCGTATGGGTTTTAATAATGATGGCGCAGAAACGATCGCTGGTCGCATCTTAAGTCAAAATAATAACGATCGTTCTTTTGTCGTTGGTATTAACTTGGGTAAACAGAAAGAAACGCCGATCGATCAAGCCCATGGGGATTACCTCCATAGTTTTCGGTTGTTAAAAGACAAAGGGGATTATTTTGTCATTAACGTTAGTTCTCCCAATACTCCTAATTTAAGGGATTTGCAGGCTGTCAGTCATCTCGATCGGATTTTATCTTGTTTGCAGGCAGAAAATGAACAACACAAACCTATCTTAGTCAAAATTGCCCCCGATCTCAAAGATGAAGACATTTTGGCGATCGTTGATCTTTGTCTAAATCATTCGGTATCGGGCATCATTGCCACTAATACCACTATTTCCCGTGACCATGTGCAGACGACAGTTTTATCTAACGGCAAAAGACCAGAGGAAGAACCAGGGGGCATCAGTGGCGCCCCCCTGAAAAACCGATCGAGTCACATCATTCGCTTAATCTGGCGACACAGCCTGGGCAAAATCCCGATCGTGGGGGTAGGGGGGATCAGCTCTGCCGCCGATGCCTGGGAAAAATTGACCGCTGGGGCTTCTTTACTCCAGGTTTACACAGGCTTAATTTATCAAGGACCAGGCTTAATAACAGAAATATTAAGAGGAATTACGGCACGGATGGAGCAGCACAATTTTACTAACTTAAGACAAGTGATTGGTTCTCAATTAGAATAGACCTAGTTTAAGAGCAAAATTATGACCTGGCGCGGACATACAAACCCTGAAGACCGCATAATCGCTAGTCTCCCCTATCTATTACCTCTAATTGTCAGCATCACCTTTGGTCGCTCTTTATTTCAACAATTCCCCCAGTTAATATTTTTAATTAACATCATCTCTCCCTTAGCTCCCTTAGCTTTTGGCATTCCTGGGTTGATAGTTTTCTTTATGTTGTATATGCTGGTAGTCAGAAATAGCCAATTAAAACATTTCCTCCGATTTAACACTATGCAGGCATTATTAGTTGATATGGGGCTTGGTATTATATCTCTCCTATTTAGTGTACTAGGCTGGGGGGTGAATTCAAGTGGTAGTTCTGGGGTTGAATTTATTTTTTCCACGATCAATTCCACCATATTTTTAGGGACAATTGCTATTGTGGTATATGCTTGGTATATGATTTTTCAAGGTAAGTATCCCGAAGTACCAATCCTAGCGGAGGCTGCCTACTATCACACCCAGTATTAAGTTTAATTTTTAGTACCATGACCAATCCTAATGATGTTAATTTACTAGCCCAATGGATGAGTGGCGATTTTAGTAACCTCGATCAGGCTTCAGAAAATCCGCCTTTCTTTGCCCATATTCGGGTGGCGATTCGCCCCTTCTATCACGTTTCTTTCCCTTCTAGTGGACAGTGGTTTTACTTAGAACAGGCTTACAATTATGCCCTGCATCAACCCTATCGTACTGCTGTTTTTCAGCTCTATTGGCATCAGGATCACATTGTTTTAGATAATTACAAACCGATCGATGCTCCCCGCCTAGTAGGGGCTGCCCGTCAACCTGAAAAGTTAGCTGGTCTTACCTACAATGATGTAGAAAAACAGTTAGGCTGTAGCATCAGAATCGATCGTACCGATCGGGGTACTTTTGTGGGCAAAATTGAGCCTGGCAAAAAGTGTATAGTCTGGCGAGATGGAAAAGAATCCTACCTGCAAAATGAATTTGAGATTAGTGAAACTCGTTATTCTAGTCTCGATCGCGGGCTTGATCCCGTTACTGACCAACGGGTGTGGGGTTCTATTGCTGGTCCCTTTGAGTTTGTCAAAATTACAGGTTATCCTATAAACAATTCACTATAAATTTTTATGAATAGCAGTTATATTAAGGCGCAATTATTGTTAGGACTGGCGATCGTGGCCGCCATTGCCTTTGTCGGTTCAATCTATGAGTTATCTTCTGGCGAACCGGATTGGGGCGCAACCATCACCTGGGGCATCCTGGGGCTGAGTTTGCCCGTAGCGATCGTTTGTTTTGTGGTGGCAGTGCAGTTGGCAAGGGCATCGATGGAGAATAATTCCTAGTGACAGTGTTTGATTGGCTTATCTGTGGTAGCGGGGTGACGGGGGCAGCCCTGGGCTATGAGTTACAACGATCGGGCTTTAGGGTAGGGATCATCGATCGGTCTCCCCAGCCCGCCAATGCCACTAGATTTAGTTACGGCGGTGTCCCCTACTGGAGCGGCACTACGGAGCTTATGCAGACTCTTTGTCAAGAAGCGATCGGGCGTTATCCTGCTTTAAGTGAAGAACTGGGGGACGATATTGGCTTCCGGGAGATCAAACTGCTTCTTACCCTATCTCCTGAAGACGATCGGGACGCGGTAGCTCAGAGTTATCACAATTGTGCAACAGTGCCCCAGTGGTGCGATCGACAGACGGCGGTTGAACTGGAACCCCTGCTAAATTTAGAAGCGATCAGCGGCGCTTTTGTGCTTGACCATGCCCAGGTCGATCCAGAAAGTCTGGTGCGGGGGTACCTCCAGGCTTTTAGCCGATCGGGAGGCACGCTGATCTATGAGACAGTTATTGAACTTTTAGAGCAGGGCGTGAGAACAGAGCACCACTCGATCGGGGCAAACGGCGTGATCCTGTGTGCGGGGGGGCAGGGACGGAGATTGTTAAAGCGCTCAGGTATTAGCTTTCCCCTCTTTTTTCCCATGCCGAACTGATCGAGACAGCGCCAAGTGCCATCCAACTGCAAACTTTTGTCATGCCTGCTGCCCTCAAACGACTCCAGTTTGAAACCCAAGGGGTACTACCAGAAAAAGCCTGGCAAGAAGACCAGCCCGAAATTTTACCCCCCTCCTTTGACATTGGCGGAGCGCCCCTCAGAGATGGCAGAATGCGGTTAGGGCAGATCAGCCGTCTCCATCCCAACCCCGACTTTGTCCCAGAACCAACGACAGAACAGCAAATCCGCACCGGCATCGGGCAGCTTCTCCCCCCCTTGGCAGACCTACCCGGCGCTTGGCACCATTGTTTGGTAGCTTTTAGTCCCAATTCTTTGCCCTCGATCGGGCAAATTAACAGCTATTGGTGGATTTTTTCGGGATTTACTAGCCCTATGGTCTACGTGCCGCCCCTGGCTCGTCGTTTTGCCCAATACCTCCACTCCCGCCAAGACAAAATCATCGAACATTTGACCGCCTGCTGTAAAACAGGCGAGGGCTGAGGGGAGTCGAAGCCCGACATGCAGCCCAGGGAGCAATCTATCCTTAATAACGATCGATTTCTGTTCAGGACTTACGTTGCTTCACCCAAAAAGGGAGAGGGTACTTCCCTTCTCCCCATGTGAGAGAAGGGATTGAGGGATGAGGGGAATTTTTCCTTAGCGTAAGTCCTGCTGTTGCTAAAATCATCCATAATTAGGGAAGATAATTACTATTTCATCATGTCTCGAAGCGAAGCCGAAGTCCGTTGTCAAAAAGCAGAAGAATTACGCCAGTCTGGTATCAATCCCTATCCTAGTCTTTCGGTTGCCCGCACCCACACAACCCAGGCAATGTTAGCAATCTTTCACGATCGGTTAGAGAACGGCACAAACGATCCTGACAAGAAGGAGATCAAACTAACCGGGCGGATCGTTTCCAAACGAGATAGTGGTAATTTAGTCTTTATGGACTTGCGGGACGAGTCGGGCAAAATCCAACTCAAGATTGAAAAAAAGTCCTAAAAGAAGAATCAGTTTTGACTTTTGCCCAGATAAAGAAACTACTAGATGAAGGGGATTTTATCTATGCCGAAGGTTATGCCTGTCGCACAAACAAGGGAGAATTATCCCTACAGGTAGAAAGACTACAGATTTTATCTAAAGCCCAAATACCTTTCCCTGATGTCTATTACGGTGTCAATGACGCTGAAGTCTGTCGCCGTCATCGGGAAATTCATCTGGCAAGCAATCCCGCCGTTTTACAAAGGTTTAAGTTGCGCAGTCAAATTATCTTTCAAGTGCGGTCATTTTTGACAAGTCAAGGGTTCTATGAGATTGAGACTCCCACCTTACAGGCAGTCTATGGGGGGGCAGCGGCTCGTCCCTTTGTCACCCATCACAACGCTCTCGATATAGATTTATATCTACGCATCGCTCCAGAACTCTATCTGAAGCGGGCAATTTGTGGCGGTTTTGAACGGGTATTTGAACTAGGGCGGGTCTTTCGCAATGAAGGAATTGACAGTACCCATAATCCCGAATTTACTTCTTTAGAGGTCTATCAAGCCTATGCCGACTATATCGATATTCTTACTTTAGTAGAAGATGTGATCATTCATAGCGCAAGAACTGTGTATGAAGATATAACTGGCATTCCTTACCAAGGCAAAACGATCGATCTTAGTCGTTCTTACGAGTATAACGATCAAAAACATTGGCGGATTATTACTATGACTGATGCAGTAAAGGAGTACGTCGGTCTCGACTTCGATCGGTTAGATTTAGCAACTGCCCTGGAGAAATTAGCAGAAAAGAATATACATCTTTCTAACTTAGATAAACAAAGTCTGGGTCATCTTTTGTATGCAGTATTTGATAAACAAGTTGTCCCCCAGTTAGCACAACCTACTTTTGTAATCGATTTCCCGATCGAGGTCAGTCCTTTAGCAAAACAACACCGGAATAAGACGGGTTTTGTAGAACGATTTGAGTTGTTCATCCAAGGAATGGAGTATGCCAACGGCTTTTCGGAGTTAAATGACCCCCAAGAACAACGCCGCCGCTTTGAAGACCAACTCGCCCAAAAGTATGCCGGAGATGATGAAGCCCACCCCATGGACGAGGAATTTATCCAAGCCCTGGCTTTAGGGATGCCCAACTGTGCAGGCATGGGAATTGGCATCGATCGGTTAGTCATGCTTTTAACCGACACTGCCAGCATTCGGGACGTGGTCATGTTCCCGACAATGCGCCCTTTGTAAATTTTCCCCAATGGTAGACAAACTTGCTATGATGATAAACACCTAGATTTTTACCGCCTTGTTTGCTACAGTTGTTCCTACTCCCAAGCCTCCCCTAGACTTGTTTGCCGCGATCGCTGCACTCAAGCAGGAACTGAATGCGGTAATTTTAGCCCACTACTATCAAAACAACGACCTCCAAGACATTGCGGACTACATCGGCGACTCCCTGGGTTTAGCCCAAGCCGCCGCTAATACAGATGCTGATGTAATTGTCTTTGTGGGCGTGCATTTTATGGCGGAAACTGCCAAGATTCTCAATCCCCACAAACAGGTGTTATTGCCCGACCTCAATGCGGGGTGCTCCCTAGCAGATAGCTGTCCTCCTGATGAGTTTAGCCGCTTCCTGGCTGACCATCCCGATCACAAAGTAGTTTCCTACATCAACTGCTCGGCGGCAATCAAAGCCATGAGCGATGTGATTTGTACCAGTGCCAATGCTGTCGCCATCGTTAATTCCTTCCCCCCCGACCAACCCCTCATCTTTGCCCCCGATCGCAATTTAGGCAGATATGTGGCGGAAAAAACAGGCAGAGACTTATTACTATGGCAGGGCACCTGTATTGTCCATGAAATTTTCTCGGAACAAAAATTAGTCGCCCTCAAGGTACAACACCCCCATGCCCAGGTAATCGCCCATCCTGAATGTGAACCGGCGGTACTCCGCCACGCTGACTTTATCGGCTCCACTACAGCCCTGATCAAATTTGTCGCCCGATCGGATGCCCCTGCCTTTATTGTCGTCACGGAACCAGGCGTAATCCATCAAATGCAAAAAGTCGCCCCCCGGCAAGACCTTTATCCCCGCGCCCCCCAATAACAACTGTGCCTGCAACGAATGTCCCTACATGCGCCTCAATACCCTGGAAAAACTCTACCAAACCATGCGCGATCGCGCCCCTGAAATCACCCTAGAGGAATCCCTGCGCCTGGCTGCCCTAAAACCGATCCAGAAAATGTTAGAACTCTCCGCAAAATAAAACGATCGGTTGCACCTGAGATACAATAGCGATCGATTAGGAGCAAGCCATGAAAGTATTAGTAGTTGGAGCTACGGGAGCCACAGGGCAAGCCATTGTCCGCGAATTACAGTCCCGCTCTATACCTCTACGTGCCCTTGTCCGTGACCCTGCCAAAGCCCAGACCCTGCTGGGAGCAGGAGTAGAAATAGTCCCAGGCAATGTCCTCGATCGGTATTTGTTGGTTGATGCCATAGGCGATGCCGATCGGATTATCTGTGCTACGGGGGCGCGTCCTAGTCTAAACATCTTTGCCCCTCTGCAAGTGGATTATCTGGGCACCAAAAATCTAGTCAAAGCCGCTCAAACGAAAAATATACAACATTTCGTCATCGTTTCTTCCCTATTAACTTCCGTCTTCTTCCATCCCCTCAATCTCTTCTGGCTAGTTTTATTTTGGAAGAAGCAAGCCGAACAATACATCATTAACAGCGGTCTTACCTACACGATCGTGCGTCCAGGGGGATTGACCAACACTCCCACCTCCGACCCCCTAGTCATGGCAAAAGCAGACACTCTATCTAGTGGCAGGATTCCCCGATCGGTGGTAGCCCAAGTCTGTGTCGAAGCCCTCTTCATCCCCGCTGCCCAAAACAAAATCGTGGAAATTATCACCAGTCCCCAGGCACCCAGCCTGCCAATTGCTGAACTCTTTCTCCAGGTGTAATCAATCAATCCTATGGCAGAACCAGAATTTCTCCACATTATCGAACAGGGCATAGACCAATGGAATCACTGGCGCAAGGAAAATCCAGACATAGTTATCGATCTCAGAAGTGCAGACCTCAGCGGCACTGACCTCAGTTTCATCGATTTTGTAGATGTCGATTTAACAGGGGCTGACCTGAGTGGTTCTAACCTGCGCCAGGCAAACCTCAGTACCGCCAACCTCAACAACGCCAATCTCAACGGCAGTTTTTTAGGAGAAGTAGACCTGAGTGGAGCCAACCTTTTTAGTGCCTCCCTCCATGGCTCCTATCTAAGGGGTGCCTATATGTTCGGAGCCGATTTGAGTGAAGCCGATCTTTCTGAAGCCGACCTCAGCGAAAGCCATCTGCGCAATTCCCATCTGTCCAAGGCAAACCTCACCAGCGCTAACTTGTTTGGAGCCAACCTCTACAACGCCGATTTAGGGGGCGCTAACCTCTCCCAAGCCGACCTCAGCATTTGCAACCTAATTCGCAGCAATCTCTACAGCGCTGATCTCAACGAAGCGATCCTACGAGCGGCTGACCTCACCCGTGCTAACTTGATGCGTGCTAATCTCTTCAAATCCAATCTTTCTAGTGCCACTCTGCATCGGGCACGCCTGAACCGCGCCTACCTGGGCAGTGTTGACTTTAGCCATGCCGACCTGCGCCATGCCGATCTGAGTTACACCGACATGACCAACGCCAACTTCCTAGAAGCTGACCTGCGCTACGCCGACTTGAGCTATTGCGACATGATGAAGGCATATATTTGCGGCACCCAGGCGATGGGGACTAACTTTACAGGGACACAGTTTACAGGAGTATGTCTGGAAGACTGGAATATTGACAGTGATACCAAACTCAAGGATGTGGAATGTCAGTATATCTATCTCAAATCGAAGATTGAGCGTCCCCAGGGCTTGATCACCCGCCTCTACGAAGACCGCTACCCCGCCGATTCTAAGTTCAAGCCCGATGAATTTGTGCGCATGTTCCAAAAGACAATGGGCTTTGTCTCGATGGTCTTTCAAAATGGCATAGATTGGGAGGCTTTTTCCCAGACCTTTAAGGCGATCTGCGATGAAAATCCCGAAGCGAAATTGGCTATTTATAGCATTAAGAACAAGGGCAATGGCACTGTCCTCATCAAAATGAGTGTAGCCGCCGAAACCGATCGGTCGCGGCTCCAGGATGAATTTATGCTCTCCTACGAACTATTACGTAAGGCATTAGAAGAGGAATACCAGGCGCGGGCAAACCAAGACTGGGTTGAATTGGTAGGCTTTTCCCGCGAGCATATCCCCCATCGGGAGCATATCAACAATCTATTTCACGGAGTTAACCGGCTAAATTCCGTGAATCGCGCCCTTAACCAAACCCAAGAATTTGCCAAACAAAGGCGCACATTGATCAATATGGCAGAGCCTTCTATCGAAGCTACTATGATCGAGGAAGCCACGATCTTACAATCCGTAGCAGAGGGGGATATTGTCCACGCCATCGCCGAAGTTAAAAACGTCCTCGATGAAGTCTATGCTTCCTATACAGAACAGTCCGTCGCCGATCGGATGGTGGGCATTGCCCGCGCTGCAACCATGGTGAAAAAAATGCTAACCTCAAACAAGCGATGATTTCAGCTTTAGAAGACGGGGGCAACGAAACCCTAGAAGAACTACTAGACCACCCCCTGACCCATTTACTGTTAGATGCCCTAGAGGAGTAACGGGACTGACGGGGCTCGAACCCGCAACTTCCGCCGTGACAGGGCGGTGCTCTAACCAGTTGAACTACAGTCCCAATTTGTAGCTTTGTAATAGTAGAAGCATTTTGAGTGGTTGTCAAGACGATCTGCGATCAAATTTGTAGGGTAAGTGTCGTTTTCTAAGACCCTCACCCCAGCCCTCTCCCAAAAAGGAGAGGGAACAAGAAAAAATTGACCTACTTCCCTTCTCCCCAAGAAGGGATTGAGGGATGAGGGGCAATTTTACTTGGCGTATTGGACAGGTGCAAGCTCTCCATATTGGTTCTGTCCCAAGCAATCTGAAACTCCCTCCTCTCCCAAATAAAGGATATCTGCCCTTTTCAAATTGTCAGGACTTACGTTGCTTTTTCTCAAACCCTTACCCTCTCCCAAGAAAAACTTGCTTTCTTCCCTTCTCCCCGAGAAGGGAATTTTCCCTTGTAATGACCAATATCTAATGCTTAGCATTCCTTTGGGGAAATGCCTAAAACTTGAATTGCTCTAAAATAATCGCCATGTGAGTCCAGTGGGTTCCCCCCTGCAAAAAGACGATGTAAGGTTCTCTGAGGGGGGCATCCGCTGAAAGTTCTAGGGTACTGCCATCGATAAATGTGCCCCCTGCCATCACTAAGTTACTGATATAGCCGGGCATCGGTGCGGGTACCGGGTCAACATAACTATCGATCGGGGAAAATTGCTGGACTGTCCGGCAAAATTGCATCAATTGGTCAGCACTGCCTAACTTAATTGCCTGAATAATATCTCGGCGGGGATCAAAGGGAAGGGGGTTGACGGCATAGCCCAACCGATCGAAAACTAAGGATGCTAGGTGGCTGCATTTGAGGGCTTCTCCCACCATCTGGGGTGCTAAAAATAGCCCCTGTAAGATTAAACGGGTCTGATCGAGCATAGTGCCGCCTTCGGAGCCGATTCCGGGGGCGGTAAGGTAATTTGCCGCATTTTCCACATATTCGGCTTTGCCTGCGATATAGCCTCCCGTAGGCGCGATCGTGCCCCCAGGATTTTTGATCAGAGAGCCAGCGAGCAAATCTGCCCCGATCGCAGTGGGTTCTTGCTCTTGGACAAATTCCCCGTAGCAATTATCGACAAAGCAGATGGTATGGGGGTTCTGTTGTTTAACAATTGTGATAATGCGATCGATGTCAGCTAAATCTAGGCTAGGTCGCCAGCTATAGCCGCAGGAACGTTGAATTAGTACCATTTTGGTTTCGGGGCGTACCGCCGTACTGAGATTTTCCCAATCGATCGTGCCTGATTTTGTCAGGGGCAATTCACGGTATTTAACTTGTTGCTCCGCTAGAGAACCAGAGCTGGGATACTTGCCAATTACAGGTTCTAAAGTATCGTAGGGCGCGCCCACCACAGCTAAGAGTTCGTCCCCAGGGCGCAGATTACCCCGCAAACAACAGGCGATGGCATGGGTGCCGGACACAATTTGTACTCTGACTAGGGCTTGTTCTGCCCCCAAAACTTGGGCAAATACCCGATCGACCACTTCCCGCCCCCGATCGTTATGCCCATAGCCCAGTACACTGGCAAAATGATGGCTACCGACGCGGTGTTCCCGAAACGCCGCCAGTACTCGACGCAAATGCGCCTGAGTTTGTCCATCGATCCTCTGGAAAATTGGTTGCAATTCTTCGATCGCCCCAGCAATTAAATTAGCACTGACCACAAAAATTCATCCCCCCAAAAATTGATTTACTCCGATCGAAGTCATAGGCTACTATAGTTGAGGTGTGATTTTATAGCGTATGGCTACATATTTGCAGGAAAATAGGACTAAACCAGATTTGGAGCAGAAATTTGCCCAATTGCACTCTGAAATAGACTTGCTCCTAGAACAACTACACCGTGAAATCCTATCCCGATCGCAACAAACCTAATGACTACCACTCTCGACAAAATTACTCCCACCAGGGATACAACAGAATTATCACTTAAAAATATCATTAAGACTCTCCCCCCCAATGCTTCCAAAAATCTCCCTGGCGGGCGTGGCTGGGGGTATTGACTAGTGTCCTTGCCGTCACGATCGGTTACTGGGGGCTAGCGGTAGCGCCCTGGTTTTTACTCCCTCCCCTGTGGATATTTACGGGCACTGCTTTGACGGGCTTCTTTGTTTTGGGGCATGACTGCGGGCACCGATCGTTTTCCAGTAACCGCTGGGTAAATGATATTGTCGGTCACATCTTATTTTTGCCCCTGCTTTATCCCTTCTATCCCTGGCGGTTTAAGCACGATCATCACCATCAGCACACTAATCTTTTAGAAGAAGACAATGCCTGGGCTCCCTTCACGATCGAGATTTATCAAGGTTTACCCCTCTTTGTGAAGGTCTTCTATCAATTGTTACGGGGGCGAATGTGGTGGCTCGGCTCCATTGCTCACTGGGCAACCGTCCATTTTGCAGACAATGCTTTTCCTCCTGGTCAACAGGAACAGGCAAGATTTTCTAACAATTTAGTCATCATCTATGCAATTATTGTTTTTCCGGCAATTTTGGTCACAAGCGGCATTGGGGGCTGGATTAACTTCTTTTTAATGCCCTGGTTGGTCTACCATTTCTGGATGAGTACCTTCACGATCGTGCACCATACCATGCCCGATATTCCCTTTAGGACTCGATCGACTTGGTCTTTAGCGGAAGCCCAACTGAGCGGCTCTGTGCATTGCGATTATCCCTACTGGGTAGAATTTCTGTGCCACGACATCAACTGGCATACACCCCACCACGTCTCGTCTGCCATTCCCTTTTACAGGTTAAGGCAGGCACAGGCATCCCTAGAGCAAAACTGGGCACCCCATCTCTACAAGACGAAGTTTTCTTGGGAATTGATGAAAACGATCGGGGATAAGTGCCACATCTACGATGAGCAAAATTGCTATCAAACTTTCCAGCAGGCAGGACTATGAAAAAGTTTGTCATGTGGGGCACCTACTGTGACGATGTGTTACAAAAACGCGCCCCCTACCGTCAAGCCCACCTAGACAATCTAAAATCTTTACAAGCCCTGGGTAAACTGTTCACGATCGGACCCACCCAAGACCTGAAGCGAGTTTTTGGGGTTTATGTGGCAGAGGATGAGCAGGAAGCTAGGCAGATGATCGAGGCAGACCCCTACTGGCAGCACCAAATCTGGACAAGTTACGAAGTCTATGAATGGATTCAAGCCCTTTAACCTATGAAACGGCGCGTTAACCTCACCTTTCCCCAGCAAGCGGTGGGGATTCCCGTCTCCTACCGTCTGGCACGGGACTTCAACGTTGCCGCCAATATTATCCGTGCCCAGGTTGCCCCCAATCAGCTAGGCAAGATGGTGCTGGAACTACAAGGGGATATGGATCAAATTGACAGTGCCATTGATTGGATGCAATCACTAGAGATTGTCGTTTCCCTGGAAAGTAAAGAGATTACGATCGATGAAGATGTCTGCGTAGACTGTGGTCTATGTACGGGAGTCTGCCCCACCCAGTCCCTGACTCTCAATCCCCACTCCTTCAGGTTGAGTTTCAACCGCAGTACCTGTAGCGTCTGTGAACAGTGTATTGTCACTTGTCCTGTGGATGCGATCGCGGTCAATTTATAGCAGGACTCACCCTCTCCCAGAGTTGGAGGGGGTGAAATCAATTCCCCAACTCAGTTTAGCTAAGGTTGCGCGGGGGGATGGCTCTGCCTTGATAGAACTTAGTGCGGAGTTTACCTAAGCCAAGCCCCAAAACTAAGAAAGACAAACCGATCGTGAGCAGAGCTACTTTAGCGACAAATAAAATCGCAAAGATGAGGCAGAGAATCGCCAAAGACAGACACAAAACCCGCAAACGATCGATGTTTTGTAAAGCTCCACGACAACTAGCACAGATTTCTGTGTGAGAGTGATAACGATCGAGGAGTTGGTCTTTCCTTAACATTGGCGGTAAAACCTGACCAGGGAATGGGTCTACGCCATAGTTGTTAATCCATTGATGAAACTCTAATACAAACAAGTCCGCCTTAGTGGGCAAATAAAATGACCGAGCTACTGCGGCACTGCCGCCCCCTGCTGCAAAATAACGTTCTTGATGGTGTAAGAAGATTTGATCATCTTCCAAAATCGCGTTTTGTCCAAGATGGGATAACCAACGAGGAGTTAGACGAAAGACTAATCGGGGGAAGAACGAAGGAAACTTAAAGGGAAAACGAGCAAATAAACGACATCTCCCTTTTTCTATCGGTGTAGCATAAACAACTGTTAAAGTTCTGCCAAACTGTTGAGATGTCAGATCATGCCACATCAAATTAGGAGCAATGAAAGTTGTTGTCTGGCTACCTAACTTACCTTGGCGGGGACCTTCTTGCCAAAAACCGATAAAACCATTGCGGTCTGACTGTAATACCTTTAGTTCTACGGGGCCAGCATTGGCACGATTGCCCACCGATCGATGATGGGTAAAAGGTAAATGACTGGAATCTAAAACATTTTCTAACAAAGTAAAAGCATCGTAGGGCAAATCACGAAAGGTATCAATACAAACCCAACTGTCAGACTCTTCGTCGATGACAGGTACGATCGGGATCATTCCCGGGTCTGCTTCAACTCCAGCTTTGCCATAAACAAAGACCAAACCTTGTTTAACCTTTGTACTATGCACTTGGGCACAGGCACGGCGGGAAGTATGGGCATCCCCTCCAGGTAACTGCTGGGGAATGTGCAAACACTGACCAGAACGATCGAAAGACCAACCGTGATAAGGACATTCTAAATTGCCGTCTTCATTTATTCTGCCTTCAGAAAGACTAGCTAAACGATGGGGACAACGATCGGTAAAAGTATTCCATTGACCATCCCACCAAATTACTAAAGGTTGTCCTAGAAGAACAAAACGCTGAGGACGGGATCGATCTAAATCCCGTTCATAAAATACAGGATACCAGGCTTCTTGACAGTCAAATACTCCAGGATTTGCTCCACCCAATGTCATTAGACATCCTCTTAATTGGTCAATTTATCCTAAAAGAAATGTCACGATAAAATCAACTTCTTTAGATTGATGTTTTCTCCTGCAAATACCCATAATGTCTTACCATAACTTTAGTTTACAACTACCTCATCAGACCTATGACATCCTTTCAAATTCAAACCCCCTGGCCACCAACCGCCGATCAGCCCAGGGCTATTGAACAACTCTTAGCCGGATTAGAAAAAGGTTATCGCTATCAAACTCTGCTCGGAGCAACGGGAACGGGCAAAACTATGACCATTGCAAATGTTATTGCTAAGTATAAAAGACCAACCTTAGTATTAGCCCATAATAAAACTTTAGCAGCTCAATTGTGTAATGAATTGAGGAGTTTTTTCCCCCATAATGCCGTGGAATATTTTATTAGTTATTACGACTACTACCAACCGGAAGCTTACATACCTGTTACTGATACCTATATTGAAAAGAGCGCTTCTATTAACGATGAAATTGATATGTTACGGCATTCTGCCACCCGATCGTTGTTCGAGCGTCAAGATGTAATTGTAGTTGCTTCCGTCAGTTGTATCTATGGTTTAGGAATTCCCGAAGAGTATCTTAAAGCTGCAATTCCCCTCCAAGTAGGCAGAGAATTTGACCAGAGACAATTATTAAAAGCCCTTACAGAGGTACAATATGACCGCAATGATATGGAAATAGGCAGGGGCAAATTTAGGGTTAAAGGGGATATTGTCGAGATTGGTCCTGCCTACGAAGACCGCATTATTAGAGTAGAATTCTTTGGCGATGAAATTGAAGCTATCCGCTATATTGATCCCGTGACTGGGGAAATTCTAATGAGTTTAGAGGGGCTGAGTATCTATCCCGCCCGCCACTTTGTTACTCCTAAAGATAGATTAGAGGAAGCCTGTAACAATATCCAACAGGAATTAGAAGAACGCCTCGCAGAATTGATTAAAGATAACAAACTGCTAGAGGCACAACGTTTGGAACAACGCACCCGCTACGACTTAGAATTGTTAAGGGAGGTAGGATTTTGCAACGGCGTAGAAAACTATTCTCGCCATCTAGCAGGACGTAAAGCTGGAGAAGCTCCTGCATGTTTAGTGAATTATTTTCCTAAACACAATTGGCTTTTAGTTGTAGATGAATCCCATGTTTCTATACCCCAAATTAGGGGCATGTACAACGGCGATCGGGCAAGGAAAATGACCCTAATTGAGCATGGTTTTCGCTTGCCTAGCGCGGCAGATAACCGTCCTCTACGGGCGGAGGAATTTTGGGACATGGTAGAGCAATGTATTTTTGTTTCCGCTACTCCAGGAGATTGGGAATTAGAGGTATCCCAGCAGGTAGTGGAGCAGATTATTAGACCGACAGGCGTGCTTGATCCAGAAATATTTGTCCGACCAACAGATGGTCAGGTTGATGATTTACTGAGTGAAATTAAACTCCGTATTCAACGCAAAGAGCGGGTACTAATTACCACCCTAACTAAGCGCATGGCAGAGGATTTAACTACTTATTTTCAAGAACGTCATATCCAGGTGCGCTATCTGCATTCGGATATTAAATCCATCGAGCGCATTGAAATTCTTCAGGCGTTAAGAAACGGGGATTTTGATGTGTTAATTGGAGTGAATTTATTGAGGGAGGGTTTAGACTTACCAGAAGTATCTTTAGTGGCAATTTTAGATGCCGATAAGGAAGGTTTCTTGAGGGCAGAACGATCGTTAATTCAAACCATTGGTAGGGCAGCCCGCAATGTGAATGGACAGGTAATTATGTATGCCGATCGGTTAACGGAAAGTATGGATAAGGCAATTACGGAAACTGCCCGCCGTCGTGCTATTCAGCAAGAATATAACGAAAGACATCAAATTACACCAAAGCCCATTGTCAAACAATCAGGGAATGCTATTTTAGAGTTCCTTTCTGTTTCGCGGCGGTTGAATGAGCAGCAAATCGAATATGTGGTAAATAATAGCCAAGATATTGCTCTTGATGAACTGCCCGAATTGATCGAAAAGCTAGAACAGCAGATGAAAGAAGCTGCTAAAAAACAAGAGTTTGAACAAGCTGCTGTCCTACGCGATCGGATTAAGAAACTGAGAGATCGTTTGTTACATCATCCTATCTGACTTGGATGACACGATTGACATCCGTTGGCGGTGCGGATAACAAAAGCGTAAGATTGTAGTTGCCCTGGTTTGTCGAGGGCTTAATCTGGATCACGTAGTCTCCACCCTTGGTCAAAATGTTGTCGTAGGTAGAAATACTACTGGCGATCGTGGTCTCCCCTGGTGCTAACAGATCAAGACTGACTCCTTCTCCAGTCATGGTGAGCTTCAATCTTTGTTCTGGTCTGGCGGTAAAGGTATAACGAATCACCTGGTCTTTTGTAATTGTGCCTTGCAGTTGCGTCTCCCGATCGTCTGCCAAATTAAGGGAATTGGCAATAATTTGCGCGGGGGTAGCAGGCGGTATAGCAGGATTCTTTTTCACAGGCACAGCAGATGGTTCTGGTTTGTCATTGTTGATTACAATAACTTCTTTATCTTGTTGTGGCTTAAATAAAATTGCCAGACCGATCGATGCTACAACACAAAGTAAACCTATAATTAAAAGACTCGCTCCTGCACTAGATTGTAACTGGGCAGTAGTTATCTTTTTCTGGGGTTTAGTCTTCGACCGCGGTGTAATCACAGGTTTAGTCTCAGGAGAAACTAGATAGGCATTCAGAGCTTGTTGTACTTCTTTCACTGATTGATAACGATCGGAAAAACGATAACGCACCATCCTTGTCAAAACCATTGCCAGACCATTACTGACTTTGGCTTGGTCGCGCCAAACTAATTCTCCGGTATCGGGATCAGTAGGCAAATCCTGGGGCTCAAACCCTGTCAACGCGCGAATTGCCACCATTCCCGCAGCATAGATGTCACTGGTGTAGTTGGGTCTGCCGGCACATTGTTCACTAGGCATATAGCCAGGGGTACCGATCGTGACTGTAAAACGGGATTCTCCTTCGACTGTTTCCAACTTGGCATTTTGTTCTGTCATTGCTCTAACAGCCCCAAAGTCGATCAAAACAAACTTGTTGTCTTTATGCCTGCGGATGAGATTGTCTGGCTTAATATCCCGATGGATGACATTTTCCGCATGGACAAACTCTAAGACAGTAAGAATATCTTGCAAAATTTTGATCACTTCTCCCTCTGGCAGTTGTTTACCTCTAGTTTTGATCTGACTAGCATTGGTAATGTCGGCACTAGTTACTTCTTCCGTATCGGCAGGCAGGGGCAGTTCTAGTTCTTTATTTAGGGGCGTGCCTTCAATGAACTCTTGCACTAAAAAGAATTCGTTTTCTTCCTCAAAATAAGCCAGTAACTGGGGAATTTGATCGTGATTCCCCAGCCGTTCTAAAGTCTCGGCTTCGGTGGCAAATAAACGCCTTGCCTCCCGAATAAACTCTGGATCGTTACTAGCCGGTTTCAGTTGTTTCACCACACATAGGGGGGAACCGGGACGACGCTGATCCCGCGCCATGTATGTCCGCCCAAAACCACCCTTACCTAAAACTTTAATTAGTTTGTAACGGTTATCTAGGATTTTGCTCATATCGCCCCCAAAACACTTGTTAATAGACTACCCTAGATACTCAAACAATTAACAATTTATGCAATTTCTGGGACTGACAGAAATTACATTTATTCACAACTCCTGTAGGCGCAGAGGGGAATTGTTGCTCTTCCTATTTATTATTTTCATACTGTCTTGCTCATATAGCTGAGTCGTCTATAGAAAATTTCTTTTTTCTTTCTTAGGAATTTACAAAGAGATAAGGTTAAAACAAATTGAACTATCTCTGATATTTGCTATAATCACAAATGGATTAGCTTGGTTTTTATGTCTAACATTCCTGACCCTTCCCTGACCAATCTTGCCCTGGGCATGGTCTCTACCCAAAGCTATCCCGCGATCGTCGGTACGGCGGATATGATGCTGAAGTCGGCGGGGGTGACTTTAGTGGGGTTTGAAAAAACAGGGGCGGGGCACTGCACAGCGATCGTGCGGGGCAAAATTGCCGATGTGCGCTTAGCAGTCCAGGCGGGGGCAGAAACGGCGGAGCAGTTTGGGCAGTTGGTGTCTACTTCTGTAATTCCCAGACCCCTCGCCAACTTGGAGGTCATTTTACCCATCAGTAGCCGCATGGGCAATTTACTCAATCTTTCCTATAGTCTGCTCAAGGGGCAGGCGGTGGGTCTGCTGGAAACTAAGGGCTTCCCTGCTATGGTGGGGGCGGCGGATATGATGTTGAAGTCTGCCGAGGTGCATCTAGCTGGCTACGAAACGATCGGGGCGGGCTTATGCACAGCGATCGTGCGGGGAAATGTAGCGGATGTGGCGGTTGCCATTGAGGCGGGCATGTATGAAGCAGAGCGGATCGGCGATTTCCATAGTTTGATGATTGTGCCCCGTCCCCTCGATGACATGGAACTGGTGTTGCCCCTCCACTCCTGCTGGATCAACCAGCCCCAGCCGGTGCGGCTGCCCCTCAACCTCAAGGAAAAGGAACTGGTGGAAATTCCCAACCTGGAACCTGCTGTTTATCAGGAATTAGACTATTGATCCCGATCGGTTTAGCATTGGCGGGCTTAGTGTTATGCCCCCTAGCCGTCTGGGGAGAGGATAGCCCCCTCCTCAAGCGCTGGTTAGAAAATCCCCCCAATTTGTTAGAAGACATCGAAAATTCCCCTAGTTTTGCCACTAAAGCGCGATTTTCTTTCACGGGCAGGGATAACAATTTGGGTTTTGACCTGGGGGCGACGGACATTTTTTTAGGTTCTTCTAAATTGACCCTGAATGGGGGCTACCAACAGGAATTTACAGGGGAAAATCCCTCCTACTACGGCAATTTGCGCTATTACATTCTGCCCCTTGGTTCCTATATCAATCTTGCGCCCCAGGTGGGCTACCGGCGGGTGTTTGCTACTGGTGGTGTTGATTTGGGCTGGCAAGTAGTGCTGGCGTTATCTCCCCAGAGTGCGGATTTGCGCCTAGAGCAGACTTTTACTGCCCCTGGCGATGCCAATGAGGTCAGTATAACTACCCTCTCCACCAGTTACGCCCTGCAACGGCAGTTATTCTTTCATAGTGCAATTCAGTGGCGGCGTTCTTTCCACCGATCGGATAGCGTAGTCAGACTGGGCTTGGAACTTAAACTGAGCCAGTGAAGGCAGAAAAATTGGGCAAAAACAGTAGCCACGATCGGCAAGTTGGTGTATGCTGACTCGCGGTTAAGAATTGCGGCTTTCAGAAAGCCCTAGTTCCATCGCCCTTACCCATACAGGAAAGACTATGTTGCGTAAGCTACTCGCTCTAGCTTCGACTACCTGTGCTGGAGCCTTACTATTTACCTATTCTGCCCTAGCCAAGGCGAATCGTCTGGAAACCTTTGTCTTTAACATCTCAGAGAACCGTATTGAGTTTTCTACTCAGGATGACATCCAGCCCAAGGGTATGCTGCTTGAATCTCCTGCTAGGCTGGTGATTGACTTACCCGGTACGGCTTTCCACCGATCGACCATCAAACAAACGATCGGTAATGCAGTCCAGTCAGTGAGAGTGGGGCAGCCAGAGGCGGGAGTAACGCGGCTGGTGGTGGAGTTTGCCCCTGACTTGCAAGTGGAGAGGGAGACCCTATTTCTCCAGGCATTCAGTCCCAAGCACTGGACAGTACAGCTTCCCCATAAAGTAGCAGCCCTAAATCAAACTGTCCGCAGTAATTTTATTTGGCCTCTGATCGGGGAGCTGACGGCAGGTTTTGGCTGGCGGGTTCATCCCATCTCCGGCGAACGCAAATTTCACAAAGGGATTGATATTGCTGCCCCGATCGGTACACCGATATTTGCTGCCGCCCCAGGGATTGTCACAGAAGCCGGCTGGGACGAAGGAGGTTACGGCAATAAAGTAGTGATTCAACATGCCGATGGCAGAGAGACCCTCTATGCCCACAACAATCGCCTATTTGTCAGTAAGGGACAGACCGTTAGACAGGGAGACCCCATCGCCGAAGTTGGCTCTACGGGTAGGAGTACAGGTCCCCATCTCCATTTTGAAGTAATCCAAGGACAACAACTCCTAGACCCCATTGCCCTCTTGCCGCTGAGGTATATTTTATTTGACGTAGCCGCGAGCTGAGGCATGACTAATTACAACGTGGAGATTTTTGACCCCCGATCGGGAACAACTGTGCGGGGCACTGTAGCCGACAATGAATACATTTTAGATGCCCTAGAGCGGCAGGGCGTGTTGTTACCCTGCGCCTGCTGTGCGGGAGCATGCACCACCTGTGCAGTCAAAATTAAAGCCGGTAGGATCGAACAAAAGGAAGCAGTAGGACTTTCGCGGACGTTGCAACAGCAGGGCTACGGTCTAATCTGCATCGGCTACGCCCGCAGTGACCTCCACCTTGAATTACAAAAGGAAGATGAAGTCTATCTCTTGCAGTTCGGACAATATTTTCAACAACAAAAACGCCCCTGGTTTTCTTGGAGTTAGTTGCAAACTGTCAGGACTTACAGCTTTTACCCTAAAAACGATGCACAAGGGATAGCTCCCC
>PHFO01000002.1 GCA_002861535.1 Cyanobacteria bacterium M5B4
AGACTTTGGCGAACTCAGTCGAGTCGTAGTTTTGTAGCTTCCTCCACGTGCGTTTAGAGTCTCCTGATGTCCTCCGGCGACTAAACAAATACCTTCTTTGATTTGCATCTAGGGTTGGATTTTCGTTTTACCATTATTCTATCTTCTTCTCCTGTTTCTGATTGCAACTCTGACAAGACTTTTAACCTTGATATTTATTTTGAGTATCTCAAATCCGGGCGGGTCTGTGACCATATGTTATGTTAGCAGAAATATCTCCTAAAGGATGGAAGCTTAGATTCATTTTTTCGATAAACACTATGACTTATTATATTTCGCCCCGTTTTTTAGATAAGCTAGCCATTCACTTTGCTAAAAACTTTTTGAATTTACCTGGGGTTAAAGTGCCACTAATACTGGGCATTCACGGCAAAAAGGGAGAAGGTAAAACTTTCCAGTGTGAATTAGCTTTTCAGTTAATGGGCATTGATCCGGTGCGGCTATCGGCAGGAGAACTAGAAAGTCCTGACGCGGGTGACCCTTCTCGTTTAATTCGACTACGTTATCGAGAAGCGGCGGAACTAGTCAGGGTGAGGGGGAGAATGTGCGCTCTTATGATCAATGATATTGATGCAGGGGCGGGCAGGGTGGATAGTACTACGCAATATACAGTGAATACCCAGTTGGTAAATGCGACCCTGATGAATATTGCGGATAACCCCACCAATGTACAGTTACCTGGTAGTTACGATGAACGCCCTATTCGCAGGGTTCCCATCATTGTGACAGGAAATGATTTTTCTACCTTGTATGCTCCCCTAGTGCGGGATGGCAGGATGGAAAAATATTACTGGGAACCCGATCGCGCTGATCGGATTGGCATTGTCAGTGGCATTTTCCCAGAGTTAAGTCAAAAAGATGTCGTTAGTTTGGTAGACGAATTTAGTGATCAATCGATCGACTTTTTTGGTGCATTGCGATCGCGTTTATTTGATGAACAGGTCAGACAGTTAATCCAGGTAGTAGGCATTGAAAGACTGTCGCTGCGGATTGTTAATAGTGCAGACGCACCTCCCCAGTTTCACCCGCCGGACTTTAATATGTTTACCCTTGTTACGCTCGCGAAATCACTCAAAGAAGAGCAGGAGCGAGTCCTAAAAGCATGAAGTTTAGTATCACGGGACTTACATTGTTTTCTGAAACCCTCACCCAAAAAGGGAGAGGGGACTAGAAAAAATTGATATACTTCCTTCTCCCCTGTGAGAGAAGGGATTGAGGGATTTTTCCTCGGCGTAAGTCCTGAAAGGAACAAAGGAGAGTCAGCCTAGTTGACTCTTCCCTATAAATTTATGCCCCTAAAACGTTACGACAGACGCTCAGAATGTTCTCTACTGTAAAGCCAAATTTTTCGTAGCAGACAGGACCTGGTGCCGAAGCGCCAAAGGTGTCGATCGCTACGATCGCGCCTTCACTGCCGGTATATTGATGCCAGCCAAAGGAAGAGCCAGCTTCTACAGCCACCCGTTTTTTGCAAGCGGCAGGTAGTACGCTCTCTTTGTATTCTGCGGTCTGCTCATTGAAGCGTTCCCAGCAGGGTAAAGATACAACTCTTACGGCTTTGCCTTCCGATCGGAGGGTCTCAGCAGCCTTGACGGCTAAGCTCAGTTCAGAACCAGTGGCAATCAAAATTAGTTCAGGGTTAGGGGCATCTTCGACGATGTAGCCGCCCTTTTGTGCTCCTTCCACGGAAGTACCGGCTAAGTTTTTCACGCCCTGACGGGTAAACGCCATCAGGGTAGGACGTTTGCGCTCCTCGATCGCCACAATGTAGGAAGCTACGGTTTCCTTAGCATCCGCGGGACGATAGACCAGGAGGTTGGGGGTAGCCCGCAGAGATGCCAAGGTCTCGATCGGTTGGTGGGTAGGGCCATCTTCCCCTAGCATGATGGAGTCGTGGGTCATCACATAGATCACCCGCACCTGGGACAATGCCGATAGACGGATGGCCGCCTTCATGTAATCGGCAAAGACCAAGAAAGTAGCACCGTAGGGGATCAAGCCGCCGTGGAGAGCCATGCCGTTCAAAATTGCTCCCATGCCGTGTTCCCGGACACCGAACCTAAAGTTACGTCCCTCGTAGGAACCAGCCTGGAAGTCGGGAATGCCCTTGAGATAGGTCATGTTGGAATGGGCAAGGTCAGCGGAACCGCCTAAAAATTCCGGTAGAACTCCTGCCAGGGCATTTAGGCAAGCCTCGGATAACAGACGGGTGGATTTTTCCATCTCCGTCACAGGCTCTAGGGCTTTTTGCCAATCTGGGGGCAATTCCCCTGCCATGATGCGCTTAAATTCAGCGGCTTCTTGGGGGTATGCCTTTTCATACTCCGCAAATTTGGCGTTCCACTCTGCTTCTGATTTGGCTCCCTTCTCGATCGCTTGCCGGAAGCGGGCTAAGGCAGCTTCAGGGACAACAAAGGGTTCGTATTCCCAGCCCAAATTGGCGCGGGTGGCGGCTACTTCCTCAGTTCCCAGGGCGGCTCCATGCACGCCAGCGGTGCCTGCCTTTTTGGGAGAGCCGTAACCGATCGTGGTGGTGACAACAATCAGGCTAGGCTTGTCGGTGACAGCCTTGGCAGCTGCGATCGCTTTGGCAATGGCATCCAGGTCGTTATTGCCATCGGCAACATGGAGAACGTGCCAGCCATAGGCTTCGTAGCGTTTGCCTACATCTTCAGTGAAGGCGAGTTCTGTACTGCCATCGATGGAAATGCTGTTGCTGTCGTAGAGCATGATCAGCTTACCCAACTTGAGGTGCCCCGCCAGAGAAGCGGCTTCGGAGGCGATACCTTCCATGTTGCAACCATCCCCCAAAATTACGTAGGTGTAATGGTCAACGATCGTGTGTCCAGGCTTATTGAACCGTGCCCCCAAGTGTGCCTCTGCGATCGCTAAGCCGACCGCATTGCCTACACCCTGACCCAGGGGACCTGTAGTCACTTCCACCCCTTCCGTTTCAAAATTTTCGGGGTGTCCTGGGGTTTTACTGCCCCACTGGCGGAAGTTTTTAATTTCTTCTAAACTCACACTGTCATAGCCCGTGAGATACAACAGGGCATACTGCAACATACAGCCATGACCCGCCGAGAGGACAAACCGGTCCCGATCGACCCACTTAGGATTTTTGGGATTGAATTTAAGGAATTGATCCCACAGAACAAATGCCATAGGAGCTGCTCCCATGGGGAGTCCTGGGTGCCCTGATTTTGCTTTTTCTACCGCATCGATCGCTAAAAAGCGGATGGAATTGATACAAAGTTGTTCTAAAGAGTGAGTTACGACTGCCATAAAATTTCCTGGGAAGTTCCTTGTTATATTCTCATGGTAGGGGGTCACGATCGATAGGGATTTTCTGGTGAAGTAATTGCTATTGCTCTTTGCCACTCAATGGCATAGATGCTGCGGGGGGTGGGGCAAGCACAGTCGATCGCGACGTTCACCCCATTGCAGAGGTCTGTTGGCCTATGCCCTAAGCTACAGTTCAAAACCTTACAGGACTTACGTTGCTTTTTCGGAAACCCTCTCCCAAAACGGGAGAGGGGACTAAAATCAAAGGCGGGGCTGTACCGAGTTTTTAAGGTAAAAGCTGTATCCCTTGCCTGCATTAGATTAAATCAAAGCCGTCCTTAGGGACGGCGGCTCTAGACCCATATTTTTGGTAACTACAGGTTCTATACTACTAATGTTCATGAGGATTATTGCTATGAAAAAGCTGGTGCTATTGTTAGTTACCTTAGTTTGGATGATGGGATTGTGGTTGCCTGCCTACAGTGCTACTAATGCTAAACTCGACTCCCTAGTTGCTAAAATCGATCGGTTGGAAAATTATGTTTTTGATAACAATTGGCAAGAAATTCGTACTTTTATCCGCGGACCCCTGGGAGAAGTAAGAAGGGATATTGCCCTCCTGCAACGGGAATTACCCAGCCCACAACGATCGGCGTTAAAGTCAGCATCTAGCCAGTTTTTCAATGACTTAATTGCCCTCGATTTTGCTGCCCTCAATCAAAATTCTAATGCCACAGAAGCCGCTTTTAAGACTTTAAGAGTTGACCTTAATAAAATGATCGAAGCTGTAGAATGAAAGACGTTCTGGTATGGCTCAACCGTCTGCTAACTGCGAACTTCTTTTTGGTAGTGCTGCTCTTTGCCTGGTTTGTAGTGGCGGCAACGGCGGAAAATTTCCAGGTGCATTTGGGCTGGCACCTGTGGCAACAACTGTGGCAGCCCCTAATCCAACCAGCGATCGGGTTGGTGATGCTGGGGGCGATCGGTAGCGGCATTCTCAGCCGGCTAAACAAGCCTGGGGCATCTTAACAATTGTTAAGGTTTACGAATTGGGGACAGCAGAATAGTATATTCAAACTTAATTTAGATTTTTTAACTCAACTTTAATAATTATTTTAGGAGGAAGCGTGAGTCACGAATTAGCTACCCAACTGCGGGAAGGAACGCAGAAAGCCCACACTATGGCAGAAAATACTACCTTTATTCGTTGTTTTTGGGGGGAGTAGTCAACCCCCAGTCTTACCGTAAGTTGGTCAGTAATCTTTACTTTGTCTACAGTGCCCTAGAAGAAGAATTGACAAAGCATCGGGATCACGAGGTATTAAAGAACTTATTTTTCCCTGAATTGTGGCGCAAATCAAGTTTAGAAGCTGATTTAGAGTATTACTACGGTGCAGACTGGCGCTCCCAGGTTACGCCTTCCCCCGCCTGTGCCAAGTATTTGCAACGGTTACAGGAAGTTTCTACCCAAGACCCGATTTTATTGGTGGGGCATGCCTACACCCGTTATATGGGGGACTTGTCTGGGGGGCAAGTGTTGAAGAAAATTGCCAAACAGGCGATGGGGCTGGGCGATCGGGGCACTGCCTTCTATGAGTTCGAGGGCATCCGCAATCACGGTGAGTTCAAGAAGCAATACCGAGCGGCGATGAACAACCTCCCTCTTTCGGCGGAGGAATGCGATCGGGTGGTAGCAGAAGCTAATCATGCCTTCCATCTCAACATGGATATGTTTAGGGAACTGGAAGGCAACTGGTTGTTAGCCCTACTGCAACTGACTTGGAACAGTATTGTGGAAAAGCTCAGACCGACGGCGAGAAGACCGATCGGTTCTCAGGTATAGGTGACAACCTTTTGGCAGTGGTACGATCGTTGCGGTCGTACTGCAGAATTAGATTGGTTGATTGTGGCTCTTACTCCTCTAACATTATTGGATTTACGTTTACGACCGACTAAGTTTGATCATTTTGATTGGCAGATGCTAGATCAACTGTGGCAAAGACATTGCCACGATCGTGTACCAGTACAGTATTTAGCGGGTAAAACCACCTGGCGGGACTTAGAATTAAAAGTAAATGCGGCAGTATTGATCCCCAGACCAGAAACAGAACTAATTATTGATATTGTGCAAGCAAGGGTGGAACCCCAGGGCAAGTGGTGCGACTTGGGTACGGGGTCAGGGGCGATCGCGATCGGTTTAGCCCGTTCCTTTCCCCAGATACAGCTATGGGCAGTGGATATCAGTGATTCTGCTTTGCAGGTAGCCCAGGAAAACATCGATCGTTATGATTTGACCGATCGGATTTGCTGTGTGCAGGGCAATTGGTTTGATCCTTTAGCACCTGGTCTGGAGGGGATGGTCAGTAATCCTCCCTACATTCCCTCCAATATGATTAACTCTTTAGCAGAGGTGGTAAAACAAGAACCTTTGTTAGCGTTAGATGGAGGAGAAGATGGTCTAGCTGCCATTGTTCATTTAATTAAAGAAGGTAAAAGATTTATCCGATCGGGGGGATTTTGGTTAGTGGAAGTGATGGCAGGACAAGCAGAAATAGTAGCAGATATGTTATCCTACCATGACTATAAAGATGTGATGATCCATAGGGATTTACAACATATCGATCGTTTTGTCAGCGGTTTTGTCCCATAATAAGTTTGTATGCAAAACGTCTTAATTACCGGGGGGAGTGGCGGCATTGGTTTTGCCTTTGTCAAGTATTTTTTAGAACGTCCTGATACTTGTGTTTGGGCAACTTACCGGTCTGGCGATACTGGACTAAAAACACTGCAAGCAGCATATCCCGATCGTTTACGTTATCTGAAGATGGATATTACAGAAGAACAAGATATTATTCAGATAGTAGAAGCGATCAAACAAAAGACCGATCGGTTGCACTATGTCATCAACTGCATCGGCTTTTTACAAGAAGGTACCATCCAACCCGAAAAGAACCTCCGCTCCTTAAAGGCAGATAACCTCATCCGCTATTTTCAGGTAAACAGTATCGGTGCTGTTTTGTTAGCTAAACATCTAGTACCTCTGTTTAAGCACGAACAACGATCGGTGTTTGCCACTATTTCCGCCAAAGTCGGTAGCATCGGCGACAATCAACTAGGGGGCTGGTATGGCTATCGCGCTTCCAAAGCGGCTTTGAATATGTTTATGCGATCGGTAGCGATCGAATATCAACGCACCTGTCCGCAAACGATCGTAGTTTTACTGCACCCAGGCACCACCGCTACCAATCTGTCCCTGCCTTTTCAAGCCAATGTCCCCCCAGAGAAATTGTTCAGTCCCGATCGGGCTGTCAGTCAATTGATAGCAGTTTTGGAGCAACGGCAAATTACAGAAACCGGTAGCTTTTGGTCCTGGGACGGTAGCGCATTACCCTGGTAAGATTCCTAAAATCTTCAGCGCTGGAAAATATCGACAGCCAAACTACCCTTGGCAATTAGGTTAGTTGCATCCAGGGCGTTGAGGGGAGTAGAAAACAAAAATCCCTGAGCATAATCGCAACCCATTTCTCTTAGTTTTTTCAGTTGTTCTACAGTTTCAATACCCTCAGCAATTGTACATACATTTAAGCTGTCCGCTAACAAAGCAATAATATGAGCGATCGTCCAATTTTTCTGCTGAATAAAACTGCGATCGATTTTAATCACATCGATAGGAAAGTCCTGTACGCGACTGAGAGAAGAATAACCAATACCGAAGTCATCTAAACATATTTTTAGTCCTAAACTTCTCAGTTGCTGGAGCTGTTGAATCGCGCGGTCAACATCCGTAATAATAGCACTTTCAGTAATTTCTAGCTTCACTTGAGCAGGACATACTCCTGTTGTGTTAATACCCTTCTCAATTATACTAAAAAAGTTAGGATCGAGTAACTGATTCCCCGCCACGTTAATACTAATCATAATATGGGGATAGTTCAAATGCCAGCGACTGAGTTGAACCATTGATTCCTGTGCTACCCAAGCACCAATGCTATTGATCAGCCCTGTTTGTTCCGCCAGAGGGATGAATTCGACGGGAGAAACCCTGCCCCGCCGACTATGATGCCAGCGTAAAAGTGCCTCAAAACCATCAATTTTGCCGTTATCAATGCAGACGATCGGTTGGTAATAAAGCTCTAACTCCTGCCTTTGAATTGCCTTAGATAAATCTTCGTATAAATTTTGATCGATGTTCAATTGTTGCTGCAGTTGGGATTGGAGGGATTGATTTTCTATCTGCAATTGTTTACGTAATTGATGCAAAGAAACATGGGTATTTACCCTCGCTAGTACTTCCTCTAACTGAAAAGGCTTGGTGATATAGTCCACTCCCCCCAAAGCAAAACCATGGACTATGTTTTGCAGATCGTGGAGGGCGCTAATAAAAATAACAGGAATATCTTTGATAGAGCGGTTTTGTTTGATAATCTCACAGAGGTCGTAGCCGCTCATGCCCGGCATATTGACATCGAGAAGAATTAGGTCGGGGGTTACCGTCTGGAGTAATTCTAAGGCCATCTGCCCGCTGTAGGCGCAAATTAGTTCAAAACCCTTGCGGCTAAGTATGTTCATTAGAAGCCGGGCATTGTCCGGCATATCGTCTACAATTAAAATCTTGGCGGAGGAAACCTTATTCATTACTCTGTAGCTAAGCCTAATCTATCCTATCTCGGTTAGTGTAGTTTATCCCGACTCATAGATTGGTTAGATTGTCTAGGGCTTGTATAATCGCCCGAATCCCACTTTAATTAAGCAAGTAGTGTGTGAAGTTGGTATGAGCAGTACTTCTGAAGTAACCTGTCCCCAAGCGCCCCAGTGCGCCGAAAATCAGAGATTGCTCATGGAGTCCCAATCAAAGCTACAACAGTCCCAGGCTTTGTTGGCGCAGCAGGAGAGTCGTAACCAGTTTCTCCGCGATCGGGTGCGCAGCCTGGAGGAAGATTTAATGGCAAAGTCGGAGGAGTTAGCGATTGCCCAGAGTACTTGCGAGGATTTGCGTAATCGCCTCAAACGGGAGCAGCATCAGTCTGCCCAGCTAAAAGCCGCCCTGGAGCGTTGCATAGATGTCCCCACTACCATCACTTCCACTAAGGTCAAACCTGACCCTGAACCCATCCCCGAAACTTCTTGGACTGATGTGGAAGCCCTCTCCTTTGTTGAGGAAGAAAAGCCGCCCCAGCGCCCCCGTCCCTATGATGAAAGCCGCTCTCCTTCTCCCCTGATTCGGCGCAATCGGGAAAAGTCTGTCCCTTCCTTTGCTTCTGTGGAATTACCCCGGTTTCCCCGTCTCCCCAGGACATGATTGGCTTTTTACGGGGCGTTGTGGTGGGGCTAGAACCCGATCGGAAGCGAGTGAGTTGTCTGCTATCTTTGGCTGTAGGGGACTGGGGCTATGATTTGCACATCACTGCCCGCCATGGTAGCTGCCTCAAACTGCAAGATAGCATCGAAGTCTTTACCCACTTGCAGGTACGGGAAGACCAACTTGTCCTATTTGGCTTTCCTAGCAAAGCGGAGCGGGATTTGTTTCGCCTTTTGATCCAGGTGTCGGGGATTGGCACGCAGATGGGGCTAGCCTTGCTCCATACCCTGGGCTTGACGGATTTGGTAAAGGCGATCGTGACGGCGAATATCCGCCTATTGTGTTTGACGCCAGGGGTGGGGACAAAAACAGCGGAGCGTCTGGCTTTGGAACTGAAAACAAAACTCTCGGACTACCGATCGGGGGTAGCAGTAGCGCCTAACTCCCAGTTGCAAGGGGATGTGGAAATGACCCTCATGGCTTTAGGATATACGGCAGAGGAGATCGGTAAAGCCATGCAAGCACTGACAACTATGCCCCAGTTGAGGCAAAATGAGCAATTAGAGGATTGGCTCCGCGCCGCGATCGAGTGGTTAACGGTGCAGGGGGCTTGATCGTGAATTATTTACTGACGGGGGATGTAGGCGGCACTAAAACCCTACTGCGATTGCTAACAAAGGATGGGGTTCCTATCTACACTGGGCGCTATTCCATGAGAGATTTTAAGGGACTGGAGGGCATAGTTGCACAGTTTTTAGCTGATGTTTATCGCTTCTGTCAGTTATCAGCCCAGCCCAGGGTTGCCTGTTTGGGAGTAGCAGGTTCTATTGTGGATAATAAGTGCCACATGGTCAACTTGGGTTGGACTTTAGATAGTCATAAATTGGCAAGTGATTTGGGCATAGAACGGGTGGTTTTAATTAACGATTTTACTGCTGTGGGCTATGGTATTCTGGGCTTGGATCAAGGGGATTTATTGACATTACAGGGGGGGGGCAATTCCCCAGGCACGATCGGTGTAATTGGTGCCGGCACAGGCTTAGGGGAGGGTTTTTTAATCTGGCAACAGGACAGATATGTTGTTTACCCTTCCGAGGGGGGGCATGTGGATTTTGCCCCTAGAACTGCCATAGAAATGGAGCTATTAAAATATTTGCTCAGCAAATACGATCGGGTGTCAGTAGAACGGGTGGTCTCAGGTCAAGGAATTGTCAACATCTACGAATTTTTGTGGCAATATCGCCAGGGAACAGGAGGGGAAATTTATCAAGCTATTCTCGCTCAGGCTCCCGAAGTTCCTGCCCAAATTGCTAAGGCTGCCCTGGAACAAACAGACCCGATTGCTATGGAAACGATCGGTATATTTTTAGATGCCTACGCGGCAGCAGTGGGAAATTTAGCCCTTAAATTATTGTCCTATGGGGGCATTTATGTTGCGGGCGGTATTTTGCCCAAATTGATAGACCTAGTAGACAGGGAGCGTTTTTTATCTACAATTAAGGCAAAGGGGAGAGTCAGCCATCTCCTCGATCGAGTGCCTTTCCATATTGTGCTGAATCCAGAAGTGGGACTGATTGGGGCAGGCATACTCGGCAAAACCCTCTAAAACCTAACTGCTTAACCCTATGGACATCACTGATTTATTGCAGACCCTCAAATTTAACTCCCAGGGACTAATTCCCGTCATCACCCAAGATGCTTTTGATCACACAGTGCTGATGATGGCATGGATGAACAAAGAAGCCATTACCCAGACCCTGGTCACGGGGGAGGTGCATTACTGGAGCCGATCGCGGCAGGAACTATGGCACAAGGGGGCAACTTCGGGACATATTCAAAAATTACATCAATTCTTTTATGACTGCGACGCAGACACTATTTTAGTTAAGGTAGAACAAGTAGGAAATATCGCCTGTCATACAGGAGCGAGGAGTTGCTTTTTTCAGGAAGTGCCCCTGAATTAGTTGTACCAAAACATCCCCTTAATTCCCTCTGGATCGGGGTTGAATCCCAAGCGGCGATAAAATTCCACCACATGAGCATCGGCAAAAAGACTGATATTACTGATCTCTGCCCGCCGCAGTTCCGCGATCATTTCTAGCATCAGGGCTTTTCCTAAACCCTTGTTTTGAAATTCAGGATGTACGGCTACATCCCAAATGGTGGCGTTAAAGGCATGGTCAGAGGTTGCCCTGGCAAAGCCCACTAGCCGCTGGAACGAACCGCGAAAATACCACAGAGAGCCGACGACAAAACTATAGTGCAGAGCTTTGCGTACTTTAGCTATAGGACGGCGGGACCAACCCACAGCGTCGCAAAGTTCTTCTAGTTCGTAGAGGTCGATGTTTTTGTCCGTACTAAAATAGATTTGCTCTGCAAAACCTACTAATCGGCGCATCTTGGCTTTTTTTGCCGCTTCCGGTACTTCTGTGGTGCTAAACAGGCTTTTCCAAAAAACCATAGTAGGGTGATCGCAATGGATTGAGTGTACTACGTCTGGCTCCCGATCGCGTACTTATCCTTGCCGCGACCTAGAGCAAAATTGAAAGATTCCTTAGCGGTGTCGCTACAGGTGATTAAAAACACCCCCAGGGCAACCAGGGCAATCAGGGTGGCTATGAAAAAGACGATCGATAGGGGAGGGTCTGCCCATAGGCTTAGTATGCCCCCCACGAGGGCGGCGGAGGTGGCAATGCCGACGTCAAAACCCAGCCATACCGTGCCAATTACTAAACCCCTTTCTTGGGGTACTGTGCGATCGGTAATCCAGGCAATCACAGTAGGGATGGCAGTACCCGCAGCAATACCATCGATGATTGCAGCCAATAAAAAGGCTTCGGCAGATTTGGCAGTAGCAATGATTCCCATGGACAGGGCGTAGCACATCAGGGCAAAAGAAATAAATATGCCCCTGCCATACCGATCGCCTAAAGTAGTTACCGGCACGCGAAAGATGAACTGCGCCATCGCCGCCGCGGCATAAAAACTGCCCGCGTTGATGCCGGGCTTGAGTTGGTCGAGGAACTGGGGCAGGTAGGTACTGAGAATACCAAACACTAGACCTATAGCCAGTAGGACAAAGGCGGGAGTACGCACTCTGGGAGTGGCAACCAGTCGCCAAATCGGCGGACTCTGCCGTTTCACCCGATCGGGGGGAATATACCTGTCCCGGATAAACAGGGTACAAACCAAACCTATAGCGGCAAAGCCAGAGGCAACTGTGAAAGCAGCGCCATAGCCCAAATTTTCCCTGAGGTAGTCACCAGTGGCAGGACCAATGCCCAAGCCCAGAGGATTGACCAAACTGAGAAAACCGATCACCTGCCCCCTGCGATCGGGGGGAGCAATGTCCCCCATCAAGGCGGCATAGCCCGTGGCAAATGCTCCCACCGCCAAGGCATGGATCGGTCTCAGGGCAATCACCACGGCTACCTGGGGCAGAGCGTAGTACAAAAGGGGCACCAGGGCAGCGATCGTTAAACCCAACTGCATCGATCGGCGGCGACCATAACGATCGGCAAATCGCCCCAGAGCACCGCGGCAGAGGATTAACCCCCCCGCAAAAGCCGCCATCACCAAACCCACCTGGTCGCCCCCCCCCAAACTCACTAAGTAGGGAGGCATAATCGGCAGATGGGAACCCATGCTAGACCAAAAGGCTAGACCAGATACAAAGGCAACAACAGCAGAGATTCCCATAACTTCTACTTAACGCTTGTTAGTACCGACAAAACGACGGGGAGAAGGACTATTGCGACGCGCAGGCTTGGTGGGTTGCTTCCCCAGAATTTCCATCACCGCCTTTTCCGCCCGCTCCGACTGCATCCGCGAATAGGCTAACTGCAATGCCGCTGCCGCGATCGCTTGGGGGTCATAGTTCTCCGTCAACTGAGACACCAAGGGTAAAAAGGAAGCTAGACGCTCGCCACTGAGGGCATTGTGAATCTCCGTAGTAAACCGCGCAATCCAACAGGCTTGCAATTCTTGCAATGTAGGCATCTCACAGACCTCGATCGGTTGTCCCATCTGTTTTTCGATGTGCTTGAGGCGATAGCGCTCCCTACTAGAAAGTAAAGAAATTGCCCTGCCAGTCTTGCCCGCCCTGCCCGTCCTACCGATCCGATGCACATAGCGATCGAGGTCATCGGGCAAATCCAGGTTAAACACATGGGTCAAGCCGTCAATATCTAAGCCCCTAGCAGCAATATCCGTCGCCACTACCCAGCGTACCTGCTGACTACGGAATCGCTTCAAGAGCGCCTCCCGTTGCACTTGGGACAAATTACCGTGATACTCATCCACGGAGTGCCCCGCCTCCTGGAGAATGTTGTTCAGACGACTGGCAGTCTCCTTCGTGCGCACAAAAATAATCGCAGACTCCGGCGCCTCCAGTTCCAAAATAGGCAACAGCGCCTCTTCCTTAGTGAGATGGGGCGGCACAAAATAGACCTGCTGGTCAATTTGTTTCCGCGCAGCACTGTCGGTCTTGATCTGTACTTTAACTGGGTCCTTGAGGTGAAGCCGCACCAGTTTCTGCACCGCCGTCGGCATGGTGGCAGAGAAGAAAGCCGACTGCTTATCCTGGGGCATGGCACTGAGAATTTTCTCCACATCCTGAATGAACCCCATATTCAGCATTTCATCGGCTTCATCCAACACAAAATAATGAATGTCCTCTAGGTCTAGTACACCCCGCTCCATCAGGTCTAGGACACGCCCAGGAGTGCCCACAACAATGTTTGCCCCGCCCTGAATTTGTTTGATCTGGCGTTCGATCGACTGCCCGCCATAAACACTGGTAATTTTAGCCCCTGGTCTGAGGTTAAAACTACGCACAGCTTGAGTCACCTGGAGCGCCAGTTCCCTGGTAGGAGTTAAAATCATCGCCTGGAGTGTGGGAACAGTGGGGTCAATTAGCTCCAGCAGAGGCAAAGAAAAAGCAGCGGTCTTCCCTGTCCCCGTCTGGGCTAATCCTAAAACATCCCTGCCTGTAAGTAAAAGGGGAATTGCCTGCGCCTGAATGGGAGTAGGTTCCGTAAATCCCATATCAGTCAGATGTTGAACTCGGTTCTCAGAAAGTCCAAGCTCAAGAAAAGTATTGGGCATAGTTGCTCCTAAATTTAAGTGAATGTTTGCCCAGCCCTTCCTTGATCAAAAACGAAACTGAGCCGCCTAAAGGCAGAACTGGCAAAGCGTTAATCATAACCCATCATAGCGCATTTTATTAAGTTATGTAAAAGACAGGCTCCCGCCATGAGTCCTGCAGAGTAGAAATTGCCTAATCCTGGGGGCGATGAATCAATTTTTTCTTGTCCTAAGGGCAGCCATAGAAGGCAATTGGTGGGAGAGAGCACATAAAATTTTTCGCAGATCATTCTTTTTTTTACCTCGGCGCGAGGGCTAAATTCTGTCTGAGGAAAACTGTAGCAACGTTAGAAGCAAACAAGTGCGCTAGTTTAAGGTGCATTGTTTCCCTATTTTAGGATGTTTGCCTATGCAGTTGATCCTATAATAAGCTAATCTACTAAGTTCTGCATTTAATTAGGAATTGCCCGCCCCCATGAGTAAAGTGAGAATATATGACCTGGCTAGGGAGTTACATCTTGACAATAAAGATGTGATGGCAATCTGTGAAGAACATGGCATCCCTCTTAAGAGTCACAGTAGCACTATTACCGAGGAGGAGGCAAACAAGGTCAGAGCCTCAGTCCAGGCTGGTCATCGCCCTACTAAAGCTAGTCCTAAACCAGTCCGTCCCAAGGAAAAGGAGGAGGGCACTAAACCCCAAATCGTAACTGTATCTAAGCCGGCAGTAAAGTTGGCGGCACCACCGGTTGTTGCTAAGGTAGCTTCTCCTAAGCCGGAACCCCCAGCGGCAGCTCCTAAGCCGGAACCGCCTAAAGTTGCCCCCCCGCCTAAACTAGAAACTCCGCCGGAACCAATTAAACCCCAACCCCCTGCGCCTAAAGTTGTGGCGACTGCTGTTGAACCCCTCCCGCCACCAGTTAAACCGGAACCACCGAAAAAGGTAGAGGTTGTACCCAAGCCTGAGCCTGCGCCTAAAACACTGGTGAAAAAGCCGGAACCGCCTACCCTGCGTAGTGCCCCGCCCCGTCCGGTCGTCAAAACAACAACGACTAAGCCGGAGGTGGTTACTGCCCCAGCCCGTCCCCAAAAGGCAAAAGCCGCCCCCCCTGTCACTGCTAAACGTCCTACCCCTCCCAAGGGGGACATTCTCATTGCGCGGGGTATCAGTCCGCCAAAACCCACAAAGGTGTTGGAGCCTCCCCCTGTTAAACCCGTGCGCCCCCCTGAAGGAGAGATACCTGCACCTATTCCTACCTTTGAGGAGTTGCCTCTGCGGTCTCGCCCTAGCAAAAAACAAAAGAATAAGGTGGAAGAGACGGAAACTCTGGAGCAGGAAAAAGCACGGCGGACAAAGCTGCGCAAGTTTTATGAGGTAGACGAGATCGATGAGGACGAGTTGCTAGAGGAGATGGAAGAGTCGGAGGTAACTACGAAACTTTCCCTGGCTCGTCCTACTAATCGTATGCCTAAGCAGTTGGTGAGTAAGCCTAGTAGCAATATCACCCGATCGGATGGCGGTAAGGGGAATAAACGTCAACACCGCGATCGTAAGCAGGCAACGGTCTTAGTGCCCGAAAAACCCACCTCGATCGAGTTGGGGGAAAATATTTCTTTGCCGGATTTAGCGGAGCGTCTAGCTGTTTCGGAGACGGAGATCATCCGTATTCTCTTTACCAAGGGCGTGATGGTAAATATCAATCAAGCTTTAGACTTGGATACTGCCAAGGTGGTCTGCGGGGAATTGGGAGTAACCGTAGAAGCGCCGGAGGTGAGTTCGGCAGCGACCAAGACGGAAATGCTGGAGGTGGGGGATTTAGAAAATCTCCACCGTCGTCCGCCAGTAGTGACGATTATGGGGCACGTAGACCATGGCAAAACTTCTCTTTTGGATGCAATCCGCAAAACTAAGGTGGCTCAGGGGGAAGCAGGGGGTATTACCCAGCACATTGGTGCTTACCATGTGGAAATTGAGCAGGACGGTGACAAGAAAACGATCGTATTTTTAGATACTCCTGGGCACGAAGCCTTTACGGCTATGCGGGCGCGTGGGGCAAAGGTGACGGATATTGCCATTTTGGTGGTAGCTGCCGACGATGGGGTTCAGCCACAAACGATCGAGGCAATCAGTCATGCTAAGGCGGCTAAAGTTCCGATTTTGGTGGCAATTAACAAAATTGATAAGCCCGAGCTCAACCCGATCGGATTCGCCAAGAATTGACGGAGTATGGTCTAGTGGATGAAACCTGGGGGGGAGACACCGTGATGGTGCCCGTGAGCGCTCTGCGGGGGGACAACCTAGACACTCTCCTAGAGATGATCCTCCTCCTAGCGGAAGTAGAAGACCTCAATGCCAACCCCGATCGACCAGCCAAGGGCACGATCGTGGAAGCCCACATGGACAAGTCTCGTGGGGCTGTAGCTACCTTCTTAGTCCAAAATGGCACCCTCCGCGTAGGGGATGTAGTTTTGGCGGGGTCGGTTTTGGTAAAGTGCGCGCCATGATCAACGATCGGGGCGATCGGGTGGAAGAAGCCCTGCCCTCTTTCCCGGTAGAAGTATTAGGCTTAGGGGAATTGCCCCAAGCGGGAGATGAGTTTGAAGTCTTTACCGATGAAAAACAAGCCCGTGCCCTTGCCGCCGAGCGCTCGCAACCTCACGGGTCAATCGCATCCAACAAGCCTTGGCTTCCCGCCGTGTCACTCTGGGCAAAATCTCAGAACTAGCCCAAGAAGGGGAACTGAAAGAATTAAACATCATTTTGAAGGGAGATGTGCAGGGTTCAGTAGAAGCGATCGTGGGTTCCCTATCCCAGTTGCCCCAGCAGGAAGTGCAGATCAGAATTTTACTAGCCAGCGTCGGGGAAGTAAGCGAAAACGATGTTGCCCTAGCGGCTGCCAGTAATGCGGTCATTTTGGGCTTTAACACCACCCTCGCCACGGGGGCACGCCAAGCCGCTGATGAACTAGGCGTCGATATCCGCGACTACAACATCATTTACAACCTCCTCGAAGACGTGCAGGGGGCGATGGAAGGACTACTAGAGCCGGAGCTGGTAGAAGAACCCCTCGGTCAGGCGGAAGTAAGGCAGGTGTTTATGCTCTCCAAGGGGGCTGTAGCTGGTTGTTACGTCCAATCGGGCAAGCTGGTAAGGAATTGCAATGTCCGCGTTCTGCGCAAGGGCAAAGTAATCCATACAGGCAACCTCGATTCTTTGCGCCGGATGAAAGACGATGCCAAAGAAGTTGCCAGTGGCTTTGAATGTGGCGTATCCATCAACAAGTATGGAGACTGGCAGGAAGGAGACATAATCGAGGCATTCCGCATGGTGACAAAACGCCGCACCCTAACGGTTTAGGTTCTACTGCAAAGCAGAGGACAAACACTTGTTTTTCCGAGAAGATCAACTATAGAACGGTAGTTAAGAAAACATGAAAGCAGTTATTATCGGAGCAGGGTTGGCAGGTTTATCTACAGCTGTGGAGTTAGCCGATCGGGGTTACGAAATCGAAATTTACGAATCCCGTCCCTTTGTAGGAGGCAAAGTAGGTAGTTGGGTTGATCAAAACGGCAACCACATCGAGATGGGTCTTCATGTCTTCTTTTTTAACTACACTCAGTTATTCGCTCTTATGAAAAAGGTAGGAGCTTTTGAGTATCTTTTACCCAAAGAACATGTTCATACTTTTGTCAATCGGGGAGGCACGATCGGTATGTTAGACTTTCGGTTTCCCTTGGGAGCGCCCTTTAACGGACTCAAAGCCTTTTTTACTACTAGTCAACTGAGCTGGTTAGATAAACTGCGCAATGCCCTAGCCCTGGGAACTAGCCCCCTGGTGCGGGGCATTATCGACTACGAAGGGGGGATGGCAATGATTCGCCGCCTCGATCGGATCAGTTTTGCCCAGTGGTTCCGCAGTCATGGCGGCTCCGAGGGCAGTCTGCAACGCCTGTGGAATCCCATCGCCTACGCCTTAGGCTTTATCGATACTGAGAATATTTCCGCCCGTTGTATGCTGACCATTTTTCAAATGTTTGCTGCCAAGACTGAAGCATCCAAGTTAAATATGCTGGCAGGTTCTCCCCATCGTTTTTTGCACCAACCGATCGTGGATTATTTAACAAAACGCAAGACCACCATTCATACTAGGACTGCCGTCAGACAAATTCATTTTCACGAACGACAAGTTACAGGCATAACGATCGCTCAGGGAGATACAGAAAGACAGGTACAGGGGGATGTGTATGTAGCAGCCTGTGATGTACCAGGGATTCAACGCTTGATCCCCCCAGAATGGCGTCAATGGCAAGAGTTCGACAACTTATACAAACTAGAAACTGTACCTGTCGTAACAGTGCAACTGCGTTTTAATGGTTGGGTAACAGAACTAAATAAAACAGAAGGCAGAGGTTTAGATAACCTACTTTACACCGCTGATGCGGACTTTTCTTGCTTTGCTGATCTGGCTTTGACTAGCCCCCGTGACTATTACAAAGAAGGGGAAGGTTCTTTAATTCAGGCAGTGCTGACACCAGGCGCACCCTATATCCCCATGGCAAACGATGACATTGTACAAAAGGTCTTACAACAAATCCATGCTCTTTTTCCCTCTTCTCGTAATTTGCAGATGACTTGGTCTAATGTAGTTAAACTAGCCCAATCCCTCTACCGTGAAGCCCCTGGCATGGATGTCTATCGTCCCGACCAAAAGACCCCGATCGGTAACTTCTTCTTAGCAGGGAGTTATACAATGCAAGACTATATCGATAGTATGGAAGGAGCAACTCTGTCTGGTAAACGCTGTGCTGCCGCTATTTTAAGTACACAAATGTCCTAGAAGAAAATTACAGAGCATCTCCTTCTCCCCATTCGACATGCCTCCACAAGTCTTTGGGGAGCTTAGCCGAACCGCTCCCTTCGACAGGGAGTACAGGGAAAGGGAAGGCAAGGCTAGACAATCGGATTCAGTTTGCTAGTCTTTTCCTATCAAACTTTAGGACGCTTTGTCCACACCGATCGGGTTAAATTTTCTACCTTCTGCCCCATTTTTTGATCTGGGATTGAGTTCCCTGTTGTAGTTCTACTGCTTTAGACTGAGTTTTAGCCTTGAGGGCAGTTAGTAGGTTGTCGGCGCGCTCAGATAAATTTTCTAGTCCAGAGTTGACATGGTTGACTGCCCACAGATCAATTTCTGCTAGTTTATCTTGCAGAGACTCGTGCCAATTGGTCATAGCTAGTTTTTCATCCGAAAAGTTATTCTCCCCTTGGTTAGGTCGTAGGGAGTTAGTTCCACTTTAACCCGATCGCCAGGAAGAATTTTGATGTAGTTGCGCCTAATTTTGCCAGAAATATGAGCCAGGACGTTAAAACCGTTATCCAATTCAACACGAAACATGGCATTGGGTAATGACTCACTTACCGTACCTTCCATTTCAATTACATCTTGTTTAGACAAGGGCAGACTCCTTGATGAGGTTTTGGATGTTTCTGGTAACGACTTCCATAGGGGGGGTGCCATCTACGGGTGCTACGCCGTCACCATAAAATTCTAGCAAAGGACGAGTTTTGTCGTAATACTCCTGCAAGCGTTGTCTAATTACTTCAGCGGTGTCATCTACCCTGCCCTGCTCTAGGGCCCGTTGTTGTAGTCGCTGCAACAGGACTTCCTCTGGGACTTCTAGGTTGATTACCAAGTCGTATTGCTGTAAGTGGGCAGTCAAAAACTGATTTAATGCCTCTGCTTGGGGTACGGTGCGGGGAAATCCGTCTAAAATCCATCCCCGATCGGTGTCTGGGGCTTGTAAACGATCGGTAATTACTTCTACGACTAATTCATCAGGAACAAGTTTGCCGCTGTCGCTAAAGGCTTTGACCTGTTTACCTAAATCTGTTCCTGCCTTGATCGCAGCCCGAAAAATGTCCCCGGGGGCAATGCGGGGGACAGACCACAACTGGGCAAGAAGTTCTCCCTGAGTTCCCTTACCAGCACCAGGAGGACCCATCATAATTATTCTTGGCATTATTGCTTAACCATTCCTTCGTAACGTTGCGAGATGACATAGGTGCGGATTTGATTGGCAGTTTCAATTGCCACACCGACCAAAATTAACAGAGATGTGGCACCAAAGCTATTCTGAGCTAGGCTACCGGAGAGCTTTTGCACTAGCAGGGGGACAAGTACTACTGCGCTTAGGAAAATTGCGCCCAGGAATGTCAGACGACTCAGTACCCCTTCAATATATTCTGTGGTTGCTGTGCCGGGACGCTTGCCAGGTACACTAGCTCCCATTTTTTAAGATTCTGGGATAGATCGATCGGGTTTACGACCAAAGTCGAGTAAAAATAACTAAATCCCAAAATTAAGAGGGGGAACAAAATCACATAACCGATCGAGTCTTGCCTTAAAAAGTTATTCACAAAACCCGTCAAGACAGGATTACTGACAGACTCGGCGATCAGAGCAGGTAGTAAAAAGAAAGAGGAAGCAAAAATGATAGGCATAACCCCGCCCTGATTGAGTTTGAGGGGCAAGTAACTAGACTGTTCCCGGTAGAGCTTGCGACCAACTTGACGCTTGGCATAAACGATCGGTATTCTTCTTGTGCCCTCTTGCACAAACACGATCGCTACAATCATTAACAAAAAGGTAATCAGCAGCAGAATTAAGCCCCCCGTTTGGCTGGGATCGTTAGCTACAGCAGCGATCGTAGCACCAAAGGAACGAGGCAAGCCCGCCGCAATACCAATAAAAATTAGCAAAGAAGCGCCATTGCCAATTCCCCGCTCAGTGATCACTTCCCCCAGCCACATGACAAACATGGAACCTGCGGTAAGGGCGACCACACAACTCAATGTAAAGCTAGAAATAGTCAATTCCCCTACAGTAAAGAAGGGTACCCCCATGTCTTTGACTGCGTTTCCCCCCTGTAAAAATAGAGCTGTGCCTAAACTCTGAATCACCGCAATTACCAAGGCCCAGTAACGGGTATATTGGGCGATCGCCCTGCGTCCCGCCTCTCCTTCATTTTTTGTAAGTTTTCTAGGGTGGGGGATAGGGTGATAAAAATCTGCATAAAAATAGAAGCATTGATGAAGGGTAAAATTCCCAAAGCAAACAAACCCAGCAGGGAAAGCCCCCCTCCAGAAAAAGCATCGATGAAATTGGCAAGGGGACTACCCTGGATGATATTGCCCAACACCACCCGATCGACTCCTGGCACAGGGACAAAGTTACCGAACCTCACCAAGACTAAAATCCCGATCGTGACCAACAACCTCTCCCTGAGTCCAGAAGCCTGCGCCATCTGCATAAACACTTCTTGGGAAGTAGGGTCTTTACTGCGATTTACCATCAGTTCTATCCATTACCTATTTCTCTATCCTACTTCAGACTCCGAATGATCTGCTCCTATTAGGGTGCATGTTCCCCCTGCCTGCTCAATTTTTGCCTTGGCTCCGCTGGAAAAGGCAGCGGCTGTCACCTGCAGAGGTACAGTGATTTCCCCCCTGCCCAAAATTTTTAGGGGCCCGTCATTTTGGGTGACAATTCCCAGCTTCATCAAGGACTCCATGGAAACGGCAGTACCGGGGGGTAAGTCGTTTAACCGATCGACATTGATGATGGTAAATTCCTTGGGATTGACCACATGGAAGTACTTTAGCTTAGGCAGGCGGCGATAGAGGGGGGTCTGACCGCCTTCAAAACCGGGGCGGGTGGGTCTACCCGATCGGGATTTTTGCCCCCGCATGCCAAAACCACTACTGGCTCCCTGCCCCGCGGCAATACCCCGACCTTTGCGTTTTTTGGCCGGGCGCGAACCCTTCTGAGGGGATAAGTCTCCAATTCTCATACTTCTTTATCCTGTGCATACATTTGTTGGATGGGAATTTCCCGTATTTTGGCAACTTCGGAGAAGGTGCGCAGGGCTGCCAGGGCACTGACAGCGGCACGGGCGTTACCCAAGGGATTGCCCGAACCCAGTTGTTTTGCCAGAATATTTTTCACCCCCGCTAGTTCCAAGACTGTACGCACTGCCCCGCCGGCAATTACCCCCGTCCCAGGGGAAGCGGGACGGATCATCACCCTAGCGCCGCCGCCATCGCCAGTGGTGGGGTGGGGAACGGAGAAGTTCTTAGTCAGGGGTACCTTGACCAAGTGCTTTTTGCCGTCTACAACTCCCTTTTTCACGGCATTGATCACATCGGACGCCTTGCCTACGCCTACGCCTACCATCCCTTTCTCGTTGCCCACAATCACGATCGCGCGGAAGCTGAGTTTTTTACCCCCCTTCACAACCTTAGTGACGCGGCGAATCTGCACTACCCGCTCTTGCCACTCCGATTCCTTTTCCTTTTCTGCCTTCGCCCGATCGGGTTTGCGGCTATCGCCACGCTTTTTGCGCTCTCTGCCCTCGTTATCGCCGTTGCCGTTGTCGCTATGATCGTTATTGCTCCGTCTACGCTCTGCCATAATTACCTCCTAAAATTCTAACCCTGCTTCCCTGGCAGCATCCGCCAGCGCCTTCACCCTCCCGTGATAGAGGTTGCCGCCCCGATCGAAGACTACCTTAGTAATACCCTTCGCCTGGGCACGTTCGGCAATTAACTTACCCACTGCGCTAGAAGCGGCGCAGTTGGCAGTAGAACTGAGGGAGTTACGCAATTCCGCCTCTAGGGTAGAAGCTGCCACTAGGGTGTGCTGGGCGACGTCATCGATAATCTGCACCGCAATATGCTGTCTGGAGCGGAATACTGCCAATCGGGGACGATCGGGGGTGCCACTGAGACGGCGGCGGATGCGGCGGTGTCTCCGTTGCGTAGATTGTTTGTGACCTATTTTCATAGTCTATTTCTTCCCTGTCTTACCTGCTTTACGTCTGACATACTCGCCCTTGTAGCGAATACCCTTGCCTTTGTAAACTTCTGGCGGGCGCACCGCTCGGATTTGGGCAGCAATGCTACCTACCACTTCCTTATCAATACCATTGACCACAATCAAAGTGCCCTGATTGATCTTCTTACCCGCCGCATCTTCGATTTCCAGGACTATGCCTTCGGGAGGATTAATTTCTACCGGATGGCTGTAACCCATGTTGAGAGTCATTACCTTACCACTCAGGGAAGCCCGATAACCCACCCCCTGAATTTCTAATCGCCTTTCAAAGCCAGTAGAAACTCCTACCACCATGTTGTCTAAAAGAGTGCGACAGAGTCCGTGCAACTGCCTTGCCGGTCGGGAATCATCACGGCGATTTACCTTGATCTCCTTCTCTTCCTTGACAATCTCAATGAGGGGATGGAACACCCGTTGCAGTTCCCCCTTTGGTCCTTTCACCTTTACTGTCTGCCCTGCTACTTCCACCGTCACCTTGGGGGGAATGGGAATAGGGCGCTTACCGATTCGAGACATTTATCTCCTCCTTACCAGATGTAACAAAGAACTTCACCACCAACCCGCTTGGTGCGGGCTTCCCGATCGGTCATAATCCCCCGCGAGGTAGAAATAATGGCAATACCTACACCGCCCAACACCCTGGGTAAATCCCGATGACTAGAATAAACCCGCATCCCTGGACGGCTGACGCGGCGCAGTTTGTTAATTACAGGTTGGCGCAACCTGCCGTGGTAACGCAAAGAAAGCACTAAATGCCGATCGATGCCTTCCCCCACTTCTTCAAAATCCTCAATATACCCTTCCTGCTTCAAGACGCGGGCGATATTGTGGGTCATTTTTGTCGCTGGGATTTCTGTAGCCTGCTGCTTCGCCATAGTAGCATTGCGAATGCGGGTCAACATATCAGCGATAGTATCGTTTGCAGCCATGCTTAACTCCTATGATTCTCGAAACGGCATACCGACAGCCTTAAGCAAGGCGCGCCCTTCTTCATCGCTATTGGCAGTAGTGACAATGGAAATGTCCAAGCCGCGGATTTGATCGATGCTATCGTAGTCGATCTCCGGGAAAATCAACTGCTCTTTTACCCCCAAGGTATAGTTGCCCCTGCCATCAAAGGCTTTGGGATTTACACCGCGGAAGTCGCGGATGCGGGGCAAAGCAAAATTGATCAACCGATCGAGGAAGGCATACATCCGATCCTTGCGCAGGGTCACCATCATCCCGATCGGCATACCGGCGCGAATCTTAAAGCCAGCGATCGCCTTTTTCGCCCTAGTCACCACCGGTTTTTGCCCCGTAATTGCCGCAATTTCTGCCAGGGAAGACTCCAACGCCTTAGCGTTAGAGGCGGCCTCCCCCAGACCCCGATTTACCACCACCTTCTCAAACTTAGGCACTTGATGGATGTTGGTATATTTGAACTGTTCCATCAGCTTGGGTACAGCCTGTTTTTCATAAAACAATTGAAATCGATTAGCCATAGTTCTGGTCTTTGTCAGAATAGTTATTTGAGAGTTTCACCGGTCTTTTTCAGCATCCGCACCTTTTTACCTTCCGGGGTATAAGTATGACAAACGCGACTAGCCGTTTTTTCTTTTTCGGAATAGAGCATCACCTTGGCGCTGTGGATAGGAAATTCCTTCACCACAATCTGCCCAGGTTCACCGTCCCGTTGGGGTTTGAGGTGCTTAGTCTTTTTATTCACACCTTCTACAATCACTTGGCTCGTGGCAGGAAACACCCGCAGGATTCTTCCCACCTTGCCCTTGTAACTGCCAGAAATAACCTGAACCAGGTCATCTTTTTTGACGTGCATCTTAAAGCTGGTGCGATTGCCGCGATATTGAGGGGGCTTACCTTTCATAGAACCTCCGGTGCTAGAGAAATAATCTTGGTGAAGTTCTTATCCCGTAATTCCCGTGCCACAGGACCAAACACCCGCGTACCTTTGGGATTGCCATCCTGGTTGATAATTACAGCAGCGTTGTCATCAAAACGGATAGACATACCGCTGTCTCGATGGATTGTATTTTTAGTCCGTACCACCACTGCCCGAACTACGTCGGATTTTTTGACTGGCATGTTGGGAGCGGCGTTTTTGACGGTAGCGATAATCACATCGCCCACACTGGCAAAGGTACGATTGCCTCCCCCCAGGACACGGATACATAGAAGTTCCTTGGCACCGCTGTTATCTGCTACTGTCAACCGGCTTTCCTGTTGAATCATTGTTCTCCTCCCTCTGTTTCATCGACTGGAGCAGCTACTTTTTCTCCTCCCCCTGACCGCAGGATAGCTGCTACCTTCCAACACTTGGTCTTGCTGAGGGGACGGGTCTCTTGAATCCGCACCCGATCGCCTTCTTGGCATTGATTTTCCTCGTCATGGGCTTTGTAGCGTTTGGTAGTCACCACAATCTTGCCGTACTTAGGATGGGGGGCGCGGTTTTCTACTGCCACGACAACGGTCTTATCCATTTTGTTGCTGACGACAATGCCCACTCTTTCTTTAACTGCCATGATCTTCTCCCTTTGCCTTTGCTAGTTGTTGTTCTCTCTCTACGGTCATCAGTTGTGCCAAGCGATGTTTAAGATGGCGAAATTCATGGGGTTTGACGGGTTGACGGGTTGCCAGACGCAGACGGAGGTTAAACAATTCTTTCTTAACATCCAAAATCGTCTTGGCAAGAGCTTCCTGGTCGAGGCTACGTGCCTCCTCGATCTTAGGTAATGCCATAACTATTCCTCCCGTTTGATAAACCTAGTTTTCATGGGCATTTTGGCAGCGGCTAGACGGATTGCTTCCTTGGCAATCTCTTCATTTACTCCCGCAATTTCAAACATGACGCGACCAGGCTTTACTACTGCCACCCAAAATTCTGGCGCACCTTTACCGGAACCCATCCGCGTCTCGGCGGCGCGTTTGGTGACTGGTTTGTCGGGAAATATGCGAATCCAGATTTTGCCCCCCCGTTTGATGTAGCGACTCATGGCGCGACGGGCGGATTCAATTTGCCGAGAGGTGATCCAGCAAGGCTCTAAAGCCTGCATGGCAAATTCACCAAAATCTACTTCATTACCCCTGGTGGCAGCGCCACACATTCTGCCCCGCTGTTGTTTGCGGAATTTAGTTCTCTTTGGACTTAGCATAATTTATCCCTCTGCTCCTGAACGATCTTCAAATTGGGCACGACCTTTGCGCTTCGATCGCCTCGGCTGCTGATTGGGGAGCGGTACCTCTTCCCTGCCAGGGATGATCTCCCCTTTGAAAATCCAGACCTTGATACCGATGATGCCGTAGATTGTTCTGGCGGTCTTGTAGTCGTAGTCAATGTCTGCTCTCAGCGTGTGGAGTGGGACTCTGCCTTCCCTGACCCATTCGGTGCGGGCAATTTCAGCTCCGTTCAAGCGCCCGCTGATCTGGATTTTGATGCCCTGAATGCCGGCGCGCTGTGCCCTTTGAATTGCCTGGCGCACTACTTTTCTAAAGGCAACGCGGCGCTCAATTTGTTGCACAATGTATTCCGCAATTAGGGGGGCTTCCGCATCTACCCTAGCAACTTCCACTACGTTGATGCGAATTTGACTGGTTCCCGATCGTTGCAGACAGCGCTCTGCTTTGGCACTCTCCAAAAACTTCATCAAGCCCTGGCGCAGTTGCTCAATCCCCGCGCCGCCACGACCCACTACTACCCCAGGGCGGGCAGTGCGGATTTCAATATCTGCCTGGTCGGCTTTGCGCTCAATGTAAACTTGGGCGATACCGGCAGTGCTGAGGGTTTTGTTGATGTAGCTACGGATATAAAAATCTTCTTCCACTAGGGTGGCGTAGCGATTGCCATGGGCAAACCACTGGGATTGATGGGGACGAATGATCCCTAGCCGCAGTCCGTTGGGGTGAATTTTTTGTCCCATTATGTTTCTTCCTCCATGGGTTTAACAACGATCGTGATGTGGCAGGTGGGCTTGCGGATTTGGTAAGCCCGCCCCTGGGCACGGGCACGAAAGCGCTTCAAACTAGGTCCCATGTCGGCAAAAGCTTGGCTGATCATGAGGTTGGCTCTGTCCATGCCATTGTTGTGTTCCGCGTTAGCTACCGCCGATCGGAGGAGCTTGGTAATCGGTTCACAGGCGCGATAGGGCATAAATTCTAATAAAATTAGGGCATCCCGGTAACTCCGCCCGCGAATTTGATCTAAAACGCGCCGTACTTTGTTAGGAGACATGCGGATAAACTTTGCCACTGCGGGCACTTCATCAGTCTTTAGTAACATTGCTTTACCTCTTTGCCTTTTTGTCGCCCTTGACGTGACCGCGATAGTTGCGGGTAGGGGCAAATTCTCCTAACTTGTGTCCTACCATCTGGTCTGTCACATAGACGGGTACATGTTGCTTGCCGTTGTGCACAGCGATCGTATGACCGATCATTTCCGGCAGAATTGTGGAAGCCCTAGACCAGGTTTTGATCACCTGTTTGTCTCCCTTAGCGTTTAGTTTTTCAATCTTTGTCATGAGGTGATCGGCGACAAAGGGACCTTTTTTCAACGATCGTGACATTGGTTAACTCCTAAAATTAAGCATTACGTCCGCCCTTGCCCCGCTTCGATGCCCTACGCCGGCGACGTACAATCAAAGCTGAGCTTTGTTTTTTCTTCTTGCGGGTTTTGTAGCCCAGGGTAGGCTTACCCCAGGGAGTGACGGGACCCGGTCGCCCGATCGGGCAACAACCCTCCCCACCACCGTGGGGGTGATCAACGGGGTTCATCACCGAACCTCTGACCTGGGGACGACGACCGCGCCATCTTGTCCTGCCCGCCTTGCCTAAACTCTCATTACTGTGGTCGCTGTTTCCCACTTGACCGATCGTGGCATAGCACTCGCGGCGCACCATTCTTACCTCTGTGGAGGGTAACTTCAAGGTGACGTAATCCCCTTCCTTAGCGGCGATTTGCACCCCAGAACCCGCCGATCGCGCCATCTGACCGCCTTTGCCAGGGAAAAGCTCTACATTGTGCACAGTAGTACCCAGGGGGATGGCATAGAGGGGCAAAGAATTGCCCACTTCAAAGGGAGCCGTTTCACTGGCAATGATGGTAGCTCCCACCTCTAAGCCCTTGGGATGGAGGATATACCGCTTCTCTCCGTCTTCGTACTGCACTAGGGCAATGCGGGCGTTGCGGTTAGGATCGTACTCGATCGCCAGTACCTGGGCAGGCATATTCCGCTTGTTGCGCTTAAAGTCGATAATGCGGTAGAGCTTCTTGTGCCCGCCGCCGCGGTGACGACAAGTAATAACCCCACGATTATTTCTCCCCTTCTTGCGATGGAGACTGATGGTTAACGACTTCTCTGGCTTAGATTTGGTAATTTCCGCAAAAGAAGAAATTTCTACCTGTCTTGTACTAGGTGTATAGGGTTTGAGGGGACGGACTGCCATAGTTATACCTCTGGGAATAGATTGATTTCATTGCCTGGCGCTAAAGTCACGATCGCCCGCTTGTATTGGGGGCGTTTACCAGGGAAGCGCCCAATGCGCCGCGCCCTGGGAGGTAAGGTATGGGTATTTACCTTAGTGACCTTGACATTGAACAAAGTTTCGATCGCAGCGCGCACCTCATACTTATTGGCATCAGTAGCAACTTCAAAGGTATACTTGCCCTCCTCTAGCAATCGAGTTGCCTTTTCGTTTACCAGGGGCCTGCGCACAATGTCGGGCAAGCGCCTTTCGTCAAATTCTCGCTGAACTTTTCTACCCATTGCTGCTTTCTTCCTCCTTGGAACTTGATTCGTAGGTCTGCTTGATCACATCTAAAGAGGGCAAGGTAATCACGATTTTCTCTGCGTTGAGAATGTCAAATACATTCAACTGATTCGCCCCGATCGAGACCAAATTGGCAATATTACGAGCGGAGAGCACCACCGCTGCAGGACTTTCGTGGAGAATCATCAGGGTCTTCTGCTTGGATGCCAGCCCCCACCGTTGCAATGCCAAAGCTAGTTCCTTGGTCTTAGGCTGGGGCAGATGCTCCTGAAAATCGCTGACAACAATCAGGTCATCAAAACGACTCATCAAAGCTGTCCGCAAAGCCAGCCGACGCTCCTTGCGATTCATCGTCACCCCAAAGTCCCTGGGCTTAGGACCAAAAACCACACCACCGCCGCGCCACAGGGGAGAACGAATAGAGCCAGCCCGTGCTCGCCCCGTTCCCTTCTGCCTCCAGGGCTTACGACCACCACCCCTCACTTCCGATCGGGTTTTGGTGCAAGCCGTCCCCTGCCGTGCATTGGCTAACTGCCGGTTTAAGGCGCGAAATACTAAATCCTTAGCCGTATGAGACTTGGCTACAGTTAACTCAAAGGCGACTTCCCCGATCGTTTCTCCCTGCCAATTTTTAATTGCTAACATACCTAACTCCTATTTCCCTTTGGTTTGCCCACTAACTTGGCAGGGATCACACTGACAATACTGCCCGGTTTGCCAGGCACTGCCCCCCTGATCAACAGCAGATTGTTTTCCACATCCACCTGCACCAAAGTCAGTTTTTTTACTGTAACTCTTTTACCGCCCAGTCTGCCCGCCATGCGCTTGCCAGGAAAAACCCGACCAGGGGTAGTACCGGCTCCCGTAGAACCAGGCAGGCGGTGATTCTTAGAACCGTGAGCCATAGGACCTCTACCAAAGTGGTGCCGCCTCTGATAGCCGGCAAAACCCTTACCAATACTGGTGCCGATCACATCGATCGTTTGTCCCTCCTGGAACTGACTCACATCCACTAACTGCCCCAGTTGATATTGCTTGGGATCAGCCACACGGAATTCCCGCAAATGCCGCACCGGAGGGGACTCAGACTTTTTCAAATGTCCTAAATCAGGACGAGTGAGATTTTTTTCCTTAATTTCTCCAAAGCCGATCTGAATGGAGCTATAGCCCTCCTTTTCGGGGGTTTTAATTTGGGTAATAGGGCAGGGACCAGCCTGAACCACAGTGACGGGCACAGAGTTACCCTCACTATCAAATATTTTTGTCATGCCCAATTTAGTGCCGAGAATCCCGACAGACATCATCCTTACCTTTTTGCTTTACAAACTAAGTGATCCCTGGGTGGCGATCTTAGTGCCCTGACTTAGACAGCGATAGAGGCTAGTCCAGTATCAAATTTTGACACTTTCTCACTATAACCCAAAGCGGGGAATGATGTCAAATTTTTTATCAGCGGGATTTGACGGAGCTTTCCCTGGGGTTGAAAGACTGGACGCGCATCAGTTGTTCGTAGAGTTCCCGCTCGCGGTTGGAGGGGTTTTTGGGCACAACAATGACAATTTCCACGTATTGGTCGCCGTAGGTGCGGTTGTCCTTAGGGAAACCCTTATTAGATAAGCGCAGTTGTTGTCCCGACTGGACTCCAGGGGGAATAGTCAACTTAACGGGACCACCCAGGGTAGGCACTTCGACTTGAGCGCCAAGTACAGCTTCACTGGGAGAAATTTTCACTTTGCAGTAGACATCGTAGCCCTCCAAAGTGAAGAAGGGATGGGGCTGGAGGATAATTTTAAGGTATAGGTCGCCGCCATTGGGTCCCTGCCCTTTGAGGCGGATACGTTGTCCAGACATAACACCTGTGGGCATATTCACCTCTAGGGAGCGTCCATCTTCGAGGCGGATACGTTCTCTGCCGCCCACGTAGGCACGTTCTAAAGGCAGGTTGAGAATCGCCTCTGCATCGCGGCGGGGGCTGGGGCGGGTGGGGGGACGGTAGTCATTGTATTGATACTGGCTAGTGCGGAACCTGCCCAGAAGTTGGTCAACAAATTCCTGGAAGTCGCTATACTGACTAAAATCCACCTCTTCAGGAATATCGCTAAAACCTTCTCTGGTGGGGGGACGATTGCTCTGGAAGCCGCCCTGGCGTAGGTATTGCCCAAACCGATCGTACTGTTGTCGTTTGACGGGGTCGGAGAGAACTTCGTAGGCTTCACTTACGTCCTTAAATTTTTCTTCGGCACTTTTGTCCCCAGAATTGACATCGGGGTGATACTTGCGGGCAAGGCGGCGATAGGCGCGTTTGATTTCCTCAACGCTTGCCGATCGGGGAACGCCTAAGATGTCGTAATAGTTACGGAAGTTCTGCATTATTCCTATCTGGAACTAGCGGCTGTAAGTGATCATATCTTAAATTGCTTTGGGAATGGGAGGGGTGCTATTCGGGAAATCCGTACAGACCCAAGAGGAGCTAATTGTCTATGAGTCTTTCTTGGCATGTAAGAAAGAGTCGGTCTTTCGTTTTGTCGGTTTAACTTTCTAATTGGTTGTTAAAGTTAAAACTGCCTACATCTAACAAATAAATGCTAATTGATTCCTGCTCTTGCTCTAAAACCGCCATATGACTGGCAAGACCGAGAATATCCACCTGTCTGTAGGAAGAAGGTAACGGTACAATGTTTTCTAACGGCACTTCTACCATGCCAGGTACCCGATCGGTAGGAATGCCAAATACTTCTCTTCTTTGACTAAAGGTCAAGATCAAAAATTGCTTTGATTCTAAGGGTTTTTGACTAAACCTAAAATGTAAGTCTACTACACTAATACAGGTGTGACCCAAATTGATCAACCCAATCCCTTGATGGTTACTACTGATGACCGGTGGACAGGGAATAACTTTAATTACAGAAGCGATCGGTAGCGCCAACCAGTAGCCCCACACATCAAATAAAACTAATCTCAGCAGGTCATTATTATCATTTTTACCAGAAAGACGTTGGGCGGCAAAGGGAGTAGTTAACATGTTATTTACCTATAAAGCTGTTTATTTTGTCGATAAGTTCCCGATCGTTGTAGGGTTTTGTCATGTAGTCTGTTGCTCCTAGTTCCATCGCTGTTTGACGATGTTTATCCCCACTACGGGAAGTTAAAATAATGACAGGCACCTGGGGTAGATCAGGATCACTGCGGTAAGTTCGTAAAAAGTCAAATCCGTTCATTCTTGGCATTTCAATATCGCAAATGATAAGACCGAGACTGGGGTTTTCAGCTACTTGACGGAGGGCTTCGTAGCCGTCTTGGGCTTGGATGGTTTTTATGCCTGCTTTTTGTAATGTCAAGACCATGCTTTGTCTTTGGGTGATAGAGTCATCTACTAATAAGACAGGAGGTTGTTCCGCTATAAGAGAGGGAGGATCGACACGAAAGATGTCGGGAGATAGCAGACCGATAGGAGGAAGGCTGGAGGGGGGGGGCGGCTCTTGCTGAATTAACCGATCGGGGTCAATTACTAGGGTGTATTTCCCGTCTCCCAAGACGGTGTAACCCAAAATATAGGGAACAAGATGGGGCTGGGGACGAAACGATTTCAAGACTAATTCCTGCTCTGCTAAAATTTGGTCGACCTCTAAACAAATATTGGTGTTTTTGATGAGTAAAAGGGGTTTTAATGTAGGAGAACCAAGGGCATAGAATCCTGCTTGTAAAGAAGTGTTTGTATTTGTACTAAAGAAGTTAGGACGGTTATATTGAACTAAGTCTCCCAGGGGGAAAATGGGAACTAGGCTCTTTTGTCTATCTGTATGGACTAGCATCCGTCTGTTATTTTGGGACTGAATTTGATTGGGCATAGGCAAAATGATCTGCTGAATGCTATCAATTAAAAAGCCGTAGGGAATCCCCTGGGACTGGCATACTAATAAGTTGAGAGTGGTTAGATTGACGGGAATTTTTAAGGTAAAGGTAGTACCTTTATGGGGCTGGGAATCCACAGCAATCGAAGTCTCGATCGTTTGTAGTTTATTTCTGACTACATCTAAACCTACACCGCGCCCAGACAGTTCGCTTAACTGGGAGGCGGTGGAAAAACCAGGCATGAATAATAACTCTGCCAATTCTGTTTCTGATAATTGATCGGTGTTGTTGATCAATCCTTTTTCTATGCCTTTTTGGCGAATTTTTTGCCAATCTAGTCCCTGTCCGTCATCTTTCACTTGCAAGGTAATCCGATTACCAAAGTGTTCTGTATGAATGATAATTTTGCCGGTGGGGTCTTTCCCTCGTTCTAGGCGCACCTCCTTCGATTCAATGCCATGATCAAAGGCATTACGAATTAAATGTAAGAGGGGTTCATATAACTGCTCCACAATCCCTTTATCTACTAGGGTGGGATTGCCAGTCAAGACTAACTCCACTTGTTTGTTGTAGGAATGGGCTAGCTGTTGTACCATTGCTGGAAAACGATCGAGGAGGTTGCTGAGGGGTACGGTGCGGGTTTGCACAAGATGGTCTTGGATTTCTGTTAAGATACGCTTTTGTTTTTTTAGGTTTAACAGTCCTGTTTGTACGAGAGAGTTCATGTCTTCTAGTTTTTCCCCTAAAATAGACATACTCTCTAGAGTGTTTTGCAGTAATATGTGCAGTTCTCCGTATTCGTCCATTTCTAAGCGATCGAACTGATCGTTGTTAAAGGAAAGATTGACATTAGATGCTAGATTGAGGTCTGCCCAGTCTTGTACTTGACGCAGTTTGGCGCGGCATTCATAGAGATTAGCCAGGGATTCTTTACTGGTAGTAGAAGTTTGTTCAGCGTTGAGGGATTGCTGGTTGAAGTTGATTAGTAATTCCCCAAGATCGTAATTGAGATTTTCGAGTTGCTCGATCGGTACTCTTACAGTTAAATTAGCTTTTACTTCAGGGATTGTTTCTGTCTTTTTCTCGATCGGTTGTTCTTTCGGTTGGGGAATTTCTTTAGGCACAACTGCGATCGGGGTTGTTTGTACAGGGGGCAATTCTTTGGATTCTACTGTGGGTTCAACTGCTTGGCTAACTCCCCGATCGCCCTCTAGGATTTGTTTGCAGGTCTGGCGATAGTTTTCTAAGGCGACTTGAGCACCATGACTAAGGTTTCATCGTCGGGGTCAGTGCTTAGCATATCTAATACTTGTTGGGCACAGTTTTCCCAATTAGATAAATTGTAGGACTGAGCAATACCTAAAAAGAATTCTGCCTGTTGTTGTAATGTCGATCGGATATTTTCTATGTCTCCTTGGGCGATCGTTACTTCTAATTGATTTAGTTCTTCGGGAATGCTGTCTTGGAAAATGGCAGCAACAACATCATAACCAAGGTCAGTAGAATTTAAGACCGGTGCTTCCTGTCCAAAGAAGTCTCCCAGCTTGGCTTGCAATCTGGCAAAAACATCTGCTGTCCGATCGAGTATTTCTGCTTCATTGTAGTCAATGCCGTTAATCTCAGCAGTCAGAGGTAGTTTCAGACATTCATAGCCTTCTAGTAACAAGCTACTCAATTCTCTGTCAAACTCAATGTTGGGATCGTACAAAGATTTAAATACGTCTTCTAAATGATGGGCTACAGTTTTAAGAGTTTCTCGCCCTACGCTGGCTGCCGAACCCTTGAGGGTATGGGCATTGCGCATTAAATTATGCACAAGTTCTACGGAATGACTAGACAACAATTGATAGAGGTCGCGCTCGATCGTTTGTAATAGCTCCGGTGCTTCAATTAAAAAGTATTGATAAATTTGTTGTTGAATTTCTTGATCAGTCATGACTAAACTCCCGCAGATTTGCCATCTTTGCTATAGTAGACTGTAGCAGTTGTCTTTCCTGGTGTAGGGTTTGACGATCTTGCTCCAACTGTATCCGATCGGAGTTGAGGCGGAGTTGCTCCTGTTGCAACTGATGGTGTCTTTCGTTTAGAGTTTGTTTTTCTGTTTGCAACTGCTCCCATTCCTGTCGTTTCTTTTGTAATTCTACCTCTAGTTCCGATCGAGCTTGTTGTATCTCACGGTCAAGGATTTGTCTGCTCTCTAGTTTTTCTGCTTCTAGTTGCTGACGGCACAGTTGTAGTTGCGCTTCAAATTCCTGGAGGCGGATCTTTAGTTCTTCTTCCAACGCTTCTAATCTCAATTTAATCTCAGTTTGTACTCTTTCCCTCAATCTTTGATTTTCTTCCTGTTGTTTCTGATACTCTTGATGGAGGATTTCCCGATGTTGTAACCGTCTTAGGTTTAGTTCTGCTTCTAGTTCTTGCTGTAGTTTCTCCCTTGACTGCTGTTGTTCTTGCTGGAGGGATTGCTGTTGCTCCGATCGTTGTTGTTCTATCTCCAGGAGCATCTGCTGTCTTAGTTGCTCTACTTCCTGTTGCAGAATTGCTTTTGCTTCAATGCTCTGTCTTTCTAACTGTTGCTGATATGCTAGTCTTTGTTGTTGTTGTTCGTTTTCTAGGATGATTTGTTGCTCTCTGCGTCTTTGATCTATCTCTGCTTCTAATTCTCGAGAGCGTTGTTCATACTCTTCTGCTATAAGAGTCTGAAGATTCTCATAGAGTTCCGATCGTTGGGTTTCTAAAAGGTGATTAAACTCCTGTTGCAATCTGATCTTGTCTGCTTCCCATTGCTGTCTTTCTTGTTCTATTTGCAGCAGTTGCTGTTCCCGATCGAGTTCAAAGGCTTGCCGTTTGGCTAATAACTCCCGATCGAGGTTCTCCCTTGCCAGTCTTTTTTCTTGTTCAAACTGTTGTTGGAGGTGTTGCATCTGAGAAATTTGTTGTTCCCATTCCCGATCGAGTTGTTGTCTTTCCTGTTCCTTTTCTGCCTCCCATTGCTCCTGGGCAGACTTTAAGCCAATTAGCTGGCTTTCAATTTCCTGATCGGCAACTTGACGCATCTGCAGAAGTTCGGCTTGAGCTTTCGCCTGCTCTGCTTGCCATTGTTGCCGCGCTGCTGCCATTTCTTGCTCAAAAGCCTGCCGTCTTTGTGCTAATTCCTGCTCTAAACTAGCTAGCTGTTTTTGAATTTCTTCTTCCGTATTTTGACGCATCTGCAGAAGTTCGGCTTGAGCTTTCGCCTGCTCTGCTTGCCATTGCTGCCGCGCTGCTGCCATTTCTTGCTCAAAAGCTTGCCGTTTCTGTGCTAATTCCTGCTCCAAAGACTGCAATGCCAGTTGCCTTTCTGTCTCCCGCTCCTGGAGCCACTGTTGCTGACGCGCCTCTAGTTCTTGGGTCAGGGCAGTAAGTTGCTCCCGTTCCTGATTAACCGCTGTAAGAGCACCCTCTAGGGTGTTGACAAATCCCTCTACTAAATTGGTCAACTCCGCTTCTTCGGGAGCAGTTTCGGGCGTAATTACCTGCTTAATTTGAGCACAACCGGCAAGAGCAATTTGTAACCGTTTTGCCGCAGGAATCAGCTCATAACTCTGAATGAGCAAACTAAACCTTAAAATCAATCTAGCTAGCTTGCGAATTGTTGCCAGATTTGAGTTTTGCAACTTCCGTTGTGCCCATACTGACAACAACCGATCGAGTTGGTCTAAACAATCGCTATGGGATTCCAGCAGAGGATATACAACAACAGGATTACCATTGCTGATATAAGTCTCCTCTAACAGCTTGACGATAAATTGCTCGGCGCGGTTGGGGCTTTTCATCTTAGTCTACCTTGAATTTACTGACAGTTACTTCTAGGGCTTGGGCAGTATCTAACAGTTCCTGGAATGCCTGGGAAATTTCGGCGGCACCGGCAGAAGTTTTGTGGGCGATCGTGGCAACGTCTGTCATACCCTGGGTGACAACTTGGGATTGTTGCTCCTGTACGGCAGTAGCTTGGGTGATCCCTTCGACTAATTCGCCGATTTTTTGCGTCAGTTGGGCAATGGCTTGTAGACTCTGTCTCGTTTCGTTAACCAATCCAGAGCCTTTGACTACCTGGGTAATGCCCACTTCCATGGCTTCAATTACGCCGTTGGTTTCCGTCTGGATTTCTTGTACCAGTCGTTCAATCTCTGTCGTGGCATTGGCGGACTGATAGGCTAACGATCGGACTTCATCGGCAACAACGGCAAAGCCTCTGCCAAATTCCCCCGCCCTGGTCGCCTCGATCGCAGCATTCAATGCCAGCAGGTTGGTCTGAGTAGCAAAGTTTTCGATCAGGTTCACCACTTTGGAAATCTTTTGCGAAGATTCCCCTAAGCGTTTGATCTTCTTCGCGGTTTCTGACACCGTTTCCCTTACTTCCAAGATGCTGCTTACGGTTAGTTCTGCTAGAGAGTCTCCCTGTTGCACAACGCGATTAGCCTCTACTACCGACTCTTGCACAATTTGAGCGCTGGTGGTGATCGCTTGCACAGAGTTAAGCATCTGTTGTAAAAACTGTAGAGCCTGCTCTAGCTTATTCACCTGATCCTGCGCCTGATTAGAAAGTTCGGTCACAGCAGTAGTATTGCTGTTGGAGGCTTGACTCACCCGCACGGCCGCTGCCTGTACCTGTCTTACCAGTTCGCGCAGGGTTTGAATGGTGGTGTTGTAACCATCAGCGATCGTTCCCACTTCATCTTCTGACAATGGTGCTCTCACTGTTAAATCCCCCTTAAAGGAAGGCTCGATCGCCCTTAAAATCCTCAAAGCAGACTGTTGCAGATTCTCTCTGGCTTGTTTTTCCCTTTCCGCCGCGATCGCTAGCTGTTCTGACTGGGCTTGAATTTGGGCGAGGTATTCCGCCTGTTGTAGTGCCACGATCAGTTGTTGGGCGGTCTGTTGCATTAGAGTAATCTCTGATTCCTTCCATGTTCTTGGTCCAGAGTTTTGGTAGGTACAGAGCAGTCCCCAAAGTTCCCCTTTCTGATAGATGGGCACGATGATGTAAGCTCTTGCCTGATATTTCTCCAAAGAAGAGATGTAACAAGCAGGGAAGTCCTTGGTGTAAATATCTTCGACTACCGTGCAGGTAACTCCGCTTGTGTATTTCCCTCCTTTGCTGTCTTGTAAGTAGGTGTCCCGCTCGATGATGTCTGCACCCGCCCATTTGCGTAAAGTACACCGATCGTTTTGAGTGCGATCGCCGCGGAGTACCTCGTCGTTTTGTTGTTCGATTAACAAGGAAACCCAGCCTGCTCCCACCGCTTCGGCAATCACTTGACCGCTGAAATCGGGGTTGAATTTGTACACTACTGTGCGATCGGCTTGCAAGGCTAGTCTGATCTCTTGGGTCACTACTTTGAAGATGGTGTCAACTTCAATTGCCTGGCTCTGACGGATTTTATCGGAAATGCGATTGAGGGTGCGCTCCAGGTTAGCGATTTGCTTCAATTCCTCCGATCGCAGTTGAATTTCTTTGAGATATTCTGCCTGTTGCAGGGCTAGACCCAACTGCTGGGCAACCCGCTTGACAAAGAAACATTCGTCGTCGGTCCACTTTCTGGGACCACTATTTTGATAGATGCCCACTAAGCCCCATAGTTTGCCCCCTTGGTAGACGGGGGCAATGACGTAGGCTTTGGCTTGATATTTTTCCAGGGAGGCTACATAGCAGGTAGGGAAGTTTTGGGTGTAAATGTCATCAATGGCAGTGAAAATCTCGCCCTGGGCGTATTTCCCTCCCCTGGTCTCCTGGAGGTAGGTATCCCGCTCGATAATGTCCCCGTCTGACCACTTGCGCAGAATACACCGATCGTTTTGGGTGCGGTCTCCCCGCAATACTTCGTCGTTTTGTTGCTCTAATAGGAGGGACACCCAGCCGGAACCGACGGACTCCGCTACTACCATGCCGCTGAAGTCGGGGTTAAATTGGTACACCACCGCCCGATCGGTGTTCACTGCCAGACGAATTTCCTCCGTAGTCACCCTAAAGATGGTATCTAGGTTTTGAGATAGGCGCACCTTTTCCGTAATTTTGTTCAACACCCTTTCTAGTTCTGCCTTGCGGGTGAGGGCGTAGGAGCGTGCCTCAATCTGATCGAAATATTCCGCCTGTTGCAGAGCAATACTTAACTGTACTCCCGCCTGAATTAGCAAGTCCAGCTCGTAGTTTTCCCAATGGCGGGGCGCGTCGTTTTGATATACCCCCAAAATGCCCCACAATTTTTCCCCTTCAAAAATGGGGGTGAGCATGTAAGCCTTGGTGCCCCAGTTTTTCAGGAGGTTGAGATGGCACTCATCCTTGGTTTGGGTGTAGATGTCGTCAATGCGGAGGCTTTCCCCCAAGCGATACCGCCCGCCCTGGGTCTGCTGTAGATATTCGTCCTTGAGGTCGGAACCCACGAGCTTGATCCACTGTTCACCCACATCTTCGTAGATAAACCGTCCACTCCAATCCTCAAAAAATTGATATACTACCGCCCGATCGGCTCGCAATACCCGCCGTAATTCCTTGGTGGTAAAGTCAAACACCGTCTCCAGGGACGATCGTTCTTGCATCTGGGTGACGTTCTGTTGCCCTAAGCGATAGATAAACTTAGTCGCTTCTTCTTCCTGGCTCTGGAACCGATCGAGGTAATCCCGTTGCTCTCTGTAGCCCAAACTTTGACTGACCACTCGACCGAGCTGCTCCATCAGCTTGATTTCTAAGGGTTGCCAGTGGCGCACTTTCTGGCTGTAGTGGAGTAATAAGCCCCACAGTTTATCTCCCACAAACAGGGGTACTGCCACATAGGCTTGCACCTCTGCCTCGGCAAGGAGTTTTTTATGATTGTTGTCCAGATCAGCCTTAGCTACATCACTAATTACAAAGGTCTCGCGGCTGACATAGCGCCCCCCCTTCATTTCCTGGAAACAGGGGTCAAAGCTGGCACTGCTGAGCATGGAGGCGACACCAGGGGCACAGGACTCGACAATAAAATCCCCGCTCCAGTCCAAATTGAATTGATAGACGCAAGCCCGATCGAGATGGAAGCGGTATAGAGCCTCCTGAGTTGCCATCTGCAGTAATTCTTCTACATTTTGGGCATTGTTGAGGCGATTGCTCAACTGATCGATCTTTTGATAGGCGCTAAAGGCGTAGTAAGCCAGGGCTTTTTCTAAAAACTGTACGACGGTCTGTAAAAATTCTACCTCTGCCTTCTGCCAAGACCGTACCCGATCGGTTTGATAAACTTCCAAAAGCCCCCACAACCGCCAATTTTCCTCTACGCGAATGGGGACGCTGACTAAAGCCTTAGCCTGATATTGTTCCAAGACCGGCACTAAACAACTGGCAATTTGCCCGTTTTTAATGTCATCTACCACGAGGGTTTCCCCCTGGGCAAATCTTCCCCCCTTGAGGGAATGGAAGTGCTCATCCGCCACACTAAAACCTACCAAGGGAGGGACTTCTGCCGCCCTAGACTCTACGATGTAATCCCCTGACCAGTCGGCACCAAATTGATACACTGCCACCCGATCGACCTTTAGGGCTTGGCGCACATCTAGTACGACCACCTGCAACAGTTGCTCTAAACTCTGGGAGGATTGCAACCTCTCTATCTTCTTCTCCAGTTGACGCGCCTGTTCCCCTAAACTGCTCCATTGGGTAACTTCCCCCCTAACCTGGGCTACTAATAACTGTGCCTCCAATTCTTGGGCTACCCGATCGAGAACTGCCAGCTCTGACTTGATCCAGGCTTTTGGTGCTTTACATCTATGCCCCACCAACAGCCCCCACACTTTGCCTGCCAGGGTTAGGGGCACTACCGCCAAGGACTGCACCTGATACTGATTAAACAGTTGTTTCTGATAGGGGCTAAATTCGCCTTGGTTCACATCTGCGATCGCCATCTGTTGCCCTTCTGCAAATGCTGCTATCGGCAGTTTCTGCCCTAAACTGGGTGTAAAGCCTGGATGGAGAGACTCTGCTTGCACTATCTCTGTCGCTATTTCATAGACTAAAACCCGGTCTAGTGCTAAGGTCTGCCGCAACCGATCGGCGGCAGTTTGCCATAAACTCTCAAGTCCTTGACATTCCCTTAGAGTGCTGATCAATTCGCGGCAGTCCGGTAATTCCTGCTCTAAATCCAGGCTCTTTGCCATCTCTTTCAAGCGGCTGATTCGCTCCTGTACTAGTTTGCTATCTACTTGACGATTGCGACTAGCTTCGTTGGCTAAGGTGGTAAGTTCGTTGAGGAGTTGCTGTTGAGAGTTCATAGTTTTTCCTGATAATTATAAATGAATAAAACTGTTAATTATGCCCTGGGGGTCTAATAATAGTAGAGGTCGGTTCTGCTCATCTAAAAAGTAACCCTGGATAAAATCCATTGCGATCGGTTTTATCATTTCCGCTGTAACCGCTTGCAGGTCATCTATAAAAAAGCTCCTGATCCCATCCACTCGATCGATTGCCATGCCTAGATATTGTCCTTGCAGGGGGGTCAACAGACATAGACAATTTTCTCGAAGATTAGATTGTTTACCTAGTAGTAATTCCTGGAAGTCAATCAACCAAGCCAAGTTGCCGCGCCAGTTATAAATTCCCATTACATTACTATCTAAACCTGGTACTAAAGTTACTTGAGTCAAGTTTAAGCTAAAAATTTCCTGGAGTTTTCCTAAAGGGAACAAAAATTCATATTCTCCCAAGGCAAACTGCAAAAAACGGGATTGCTCTACTACTAATTCCACCGATCGATCGGTGAGGAAACCCGTTGTCAGTTCAGGGGTTAAAAAATCCAGGGTGGCTAATTGGCTCATATACCTAGCTTCCTTTGAATTGGTTCCAAAATCGATCGGATGCCGTGGAGTTCTTCCGTAATTTGATCGAACTTGACATCTTGTTGTGTAAACTTACGATCGTTAGCATCGAGTCTTTCCATCATCTGGTTAAACTTGACATCATTAGCATCAAGTCTTTCAAACACTTGATCAAATTTGGCGTTAAACTCGTCTACCACATTACGCAGACTTTCGAGGTTAAAGCCACTCATAAATTTCTCGATCGGGAGTTTGATCTGACCTCCTTGGGCATCTAAACGATCGTTAATGCGTTTCATCTCAGCGTCATGTTTTTCTTGATTCTCCATAACTTGCTTGAGAATGCCAGTAAGGAGAACCATGTTATCATCTAACTTAGTTTGAGATTTGACTAAGCCGTTAATTAAAATGTCATGGTTGTTGAGACGGGCACTAAATAATGAGTCTTCCATCACCTATTCCTAGAGGTTAAGAGCTTGTTTGACCGTAGTGACTAATAATTCCGGCTCTACGGGCTTGGTCAAATAGGAGGTTGCTCCGCCCATACGTCCCCAGGTTTTGTCTACCTCTGTACTTTTCGTAGAACAGATGACAATGGGTATGTCAGCAGTCTGGGGGTCATTCTTGATTTTACGACAAAATTCAAAGCCGCTTTTACCAGGAAGAATTACATCTAACACAATTAAGTCGGGACGATTGGAGGTCAATTCTTGTTCTGCCTCTTCACTAGAACTGACCGATCGGACGCTGAAACCAGCATTTGTGAGATAAAGGTTAATTTTTTCTCTCTCGGTCAGGCTATCTTCGACGACTAAAATTTTACGCATACTGCTAACATAAGTTCTATCTAAAATATAGTCTACCACTGCCCAGAGAAAACCCTTGTCAAAGTTTGACATTTTTGTTTTTATTTACACTTCTGTCTCTTAATCGGCATCTTGATGGTCTAGGAGTCTGCTGCCAAGCCCCCTTATTTTGGTTCAGTCAGGATTTACACTGAGGAAAAATTCCCCTTCTCCCTTTTAGGGAGAGGGTTTCAGAAAAAGCAACGTAGCAGATTAGGCGCTCGGGGTGCAGAATTGTTTTACTACGTCATCGCTTCACCTTAAATAGACCTTCCGATCGGGGGAGAAACTGAGGCTGTAACCCAATTCCCTCAGCATTTGGCGCAAAAGGGGCAAACTCAAGCCCAATACGTTACTAGGGCAACCCTCAACCCGATCGATTAACAGACCGCCCAGACCCTCCAGGGTAAAGCACCCGGCGCAGTTTAGCGGTTCTTTGGTGTGGATGTATTCTTCAATTTCCCGATCGGTGGCATTGACGAAGTAAATCGTACTACGGCGCGCCCGCACTAAGGTTCTATTGTGTTTTACATCTATTAAGCAGTGTCCTGTGACCAGTTCCCCCTTGCCGCCCCGCATCTGCTCCCACATCTTGAGGGCATTGGGGATGGTTTCCGGTTTGCCGTAGATGCCGGAATTGAGCACCATCACAGAATCACAGCCCAAGACTAGGGCGGCTTGTCCCTGAAATCTGGGCGCGATGGTTTCTGCCTTGCCCTTGGCTAGCTGTGTGACTAGAGTTTCCGGATCGTCGGATTTTATTTGGTCTTCATCAAAATTGCTTGCCCACACGATCGGTTCTATGCCTGCCTGACGTAAAATCTGGCGGCGCGAAGGCGAGGCGGAAGCTAAAACTAGAAAGGCGCGACTCAAAGGGTTAATTGCTCCCCATGATTTTCTAAAAGGTCGGCTAAGTCTTTGAGGAATTGGGCAGCCTGGGCACCGTAGATGGTGCGATGATCGGCGGTAAGATTGACTTCCATCTGGGTTTTCACCATAATTGCCCCCTCAGAAGTCGCTACTACCCTGGGTTGAGCGGCTCCTACAGCCAAAATTGCCCCTGTACCAGGGGGTAAAATCGCGTCAAACCGATCGACTCCAAACATCCCCAAGTTGGAGATGGTAAAGGTGCCCGTGGTGTATTCCTGGGGTTGGAGTTGTTTATTGCGCGCCCGCTCTACTAAGGATTGCCACTGCCTGCCCAAAGAATAGATGTCGGTGCGATCGGCGTTGGTCAATACCGGCGTAATTAAGCCCCCATCTTCCATCGCTACTGCTACGGCAATGTTAATCTCGCCCCGATAGGCAATGCCCCGATCGGTGTAGTAGGCGTTAATGATGGGGTGTTTTTGCAGGGTCAGAGCTACTGCCTTGGAGAGGAGGACAGTCATACTTACTCCCTTGGCTTTCACCTGTTTGTAAAGCTGATCGAGGCTAGTGGTAGTAATGGTGTAGCCTACATGAAAGACCGGTACAGTGAGGCTGGCATTCATATTTTTACCACTGCTTGCTGAAGAGTGGTGAGGGGCTGGACTGTTCCCTGATCGGCAGGGGCAACTTGAGGAGGAGCCACTGCCACCTTGGCAGAGACCTCTACAGGAGCAGTCACTGTCGTTTTGAGCAGGACATCTGCGGCGGTAATTCTGCCATTGGGTCCTGTACCCACGATCGTGGTCAAATCAATACCCTGCTCCTTTGCTAAGCGTTTTGCCCTGGGGGATGCCACTAGGCGATTAGCAGAACTACGATCGGTAACCGCCTCAGAGCCATTGCTCATCACTTCTTGCTTTAGAACCTCTGGTTCGGGTTGAGCCTGCTTGGCTTGGGCGGCAGCCGGCACTGCCTTCAACTCCGCTTCTGTTTCTGCCACATAGGCGAGGACGGCACCAACGGGAGCGCTACTGCCGGCGGGGACTAAAATTTCCCCTAGATAGCCTTCATAGAAACTTTCTACATCCATATCCGCCTTGTCTGACTCGACAACCAAGACTGTTTCGCCTTTGCTGACTTTGTCCCCTGGGGACTTGAGCCAAGCAGTGATTTTTCCTTCCGTCATGGTGGAACTGAGGGCGGGCATGAAGACTTCGTGGATCATGGAGGCAATTTTCTAGTACCGTCCTATCATACCCCAGATTGGTTGGTTTATCATAGATTCAGTTTACCTAATCCCCTATGATTCTTACGGAAAACCAACGCACTAAGTTGGATGAAAGTGATGACACTTTGTTTTATCTTTCCCCTCGTTTTGTTACCCATGTTGATCAGGGTTTTGTGCGCCAGTTGACCAATCTCTACCGTCAGCGCCTACGCTCTGATATGGTAATTCTCGATTTAATGAGTAGTTGGGTATCCCATTTGCCAGAAGAAGTGTCTTACAAAAGAGTAGAAGGACATGGCTTAAATGCGGAAGAGTTGGCACAAAACCCTCGTCTCGATCGTTTTTTTGTGCAAAACCTCAACCAAAATCAGCACCTCCCCTACGAAGATAATACCTTTGATGCGGTGTTAAACACGGTGTCTGTCCAGTATCTCCAGTATCCTGAAGCTGTCTTTCAAGAAATTGCGCGTATCCTCAAACCTTCTGGTATTGCTATTTTTAGTTTTTCTAATCGGATGTTCTTTCAAAAAGCTGTACAGGCATGGCGGGATGGTTCGGAACTCGATCGGGTGGCTTTAGTGAAGAGTTATTTCGCTGACAGTGGCAAATTTACGCCGGCGGAAGTTATTGCCCAGCGCCGTTGGCTGGGTGATCCTTTTTATGCTGTGATTGCCAGTAAAAAGGCTGACGCTCATGGGGAATCCGCAAGGGTAGGCTTGTAGCTTAGTAAACGCTTCCCTCATCTCTCAATGCGTTCTGTCAACAACTTGAGTTCAATACTTCTGGAAATCAGGACTTACGTTCACCCTAGCCCTCTCCCCAAAAGGGAGAGTTAGCGTAAGTCTTTTACAGTAACAACCATAGGGGCAAAGTGAACATCAGTAGGATAGAACCCAAGGACAAAGCTGTTACAGCTAACTCCCGATCGAGGGCATAAACTTCGGCTAAGACAACGGTGGCAAAGGCGGGGGGCATTGCCATCTGGAGCAACAAAATCCGGCGGGGCATTGTTTCTAAGCCCATAAAACTCGAAAGAATAGCAAAAATCAGGGGCACGATCGTCATTTTGATCAACACACTGCCCCATGCCCTGCCCAGGTAGGAAAAACTTTTGACCCCGCTCAAACGCATCCCAATCAGCACCAAGGAAAACCAGACCATGCCCCATCCCACTGTTTTTAGGGGCAGGATCACCACCCCAGGCAAAGACCACCAGCGCAGCATTAAGCCCAGTCCTAAGCTCCACAGGGCAGGATTTTGCAGTAACTCCCGCCACCAGGGGTAGGACTGTCTTGCCCCATACCGAGAAGCAATCACCACTCCCAAACCAAAGGAACCCAGGAGTGTCCCCAGTAAATCGTAGAACAACGCCCAGGGGAAATAGGTTTCCCCTCCGATCGCTAATGCCACCGGATAGCCGATATAGCCTGTGTTGCCCACCATAGAAGCCAACAAAAAGCACCCCTTACTTTCCCCTTGCCAATCCCGCCCCCTAATACTCAGCCAGGCAATTCCTCCGCCCAGAAGGATGCCAGCCCAGGCAACGATCGGGGCAATCCACACCGTACTACTTAAATTTGCCTGTTGTAAAAAAGCCACAATGCTAATAGGAATTCCCAAATAGTAGAGAAACTGACCAATTTTTAAGGGCACAGAAGGGGGTAAATAACGTCCCAAAATAACACCGATTAAAACAACACCAATTAGGGGTGGATATAAGCGAGAAATAGTATCTAACAAGACATCTTTTACCTAAAGTTTTACCCGATCGGCATCGTATTGTACTCTCTAACCTGGATTTAGTATCATTAGAAAAATTTACCTAGCTAATGGTAGGAGCAGGCAAATCAAAGGGTAATTCTTGATTGATAGCATCTATTTCTTTAACCTCATAGAGATTATATTCCTTCATGTAGGGCAAAATAATTCTATTTAAGACTGGATGATAAAATCGATGCAAACTGTAGTTCGGGGTAGCAGGAAATCCCCTGCGTTTTTTGTGACCGCCCCCCGCCCCTGGATCAAAGGTCTTGATGCCATTGTTGATGCCCCACTCGATCGGTTTATAGTAACAAGTTTCAAAATGCAGGCAATCGATCTCCTCAAAACAGCCCCAGTATCTGCCATAGAGTTGGTCATTTTTCCGAATACAAAAAGACATGGCTACGGGTTTTTTACCCTCCTCTCTTTCTGCAGCAAAAAATACGACTCGATCGCGGAAACAGCTATACAAACTCTCAAAAAACTTCCTGGTTAAATACTTACTACCCCACCAGCCAAACTTATCACAGTGGTCACTATAAAATTCGTACATCAAACTAAACATAAAATGGGGAATTGCCTCTCCTGTATAGGGAACGACCTTAATGTTTCCGTTAGCTACTGCCTTCCGTTCCCGCTTGATATTGCGTCTTTGATTGGCATTAAAGCTCTGCAAAAACTGATCGAAATCACGGAAATCTTGATTAGTCCAGATAAAACTATGGTGCATCCACTCGGCAAATCCCCGAGCCTGCATCTCCTTTTGCCATTGGGGATCGACGTATAAAAAGTTACAACTAGAAATCCCATTTTTTATACAAAACCGATCGATTTCTTCCACCATCAAATCGATCCCTGAAGACCGATCGGGGAAATCTTCCCGAAAGATGAATTGGTAGCCCCCTGCTGGCGTAAAGGGGGACATTCCCAACAACTTGGGATAATAGGAAATTCCCAAACGATGGGATAACTCGGCGAACTGATGATCAAATACAAACTCTCCTTGGCTGTGACCCTTGATGTACAAAGGGGCTATGCCTACTAACTCCTTCCCTTGCCATAGGGTGAGGTGATGGGGCATCCAGCCCGCCGATCGGGTGGCACTCCCTGAAGCCTCCAAATTATGGAGCCATTCCCACTCAAAAAAAGGAGTGGATAGGGGCTTAGTCAGTTCATTCCAGACTGATTCCTCTACTTCTGCCACCCTGGGCAACCACCGACAGTTGTATGCCATAAGTAAAATCCGATGCTTGCCCCATTGTAAACTAAGCGCTTCGATGGCATAGCTATTAGGACTTACGCCAAGCAAAATTGCCACAGGGCGGAAGTATCCCCTTCCTTTTTGGGAGGTTTCAGAAAAAGCAATCTAAGTCCTGAACTATAAAAAACGATGCCCAAACACAGACAATTTGACGATCGAAAGTAGAATAGTCTTACGCAAGGTAAAATTCAGGGGGCAATTTTGGGGGGTCTCAGAAAACGCCAGGTAAGTCGTGATTCCAGCCATGACAGGAAAGAAGAAAGACAGATGTCATTACATTCTGGCGAGGACTACATTTAACTTGAGTAAACACGGTAAAATCATCGCAGTAAAACTAGAGTAGATATTATGGCGGATTCCTACCAGGTTGGTAACCGAATAATCAAAGCATCAGAACTCATGGACTTGTTGGGGAGATACCAGTTACTTCCCCAATTGGTGCGGGGCATGATCATTGATGATGTCATTGCCGAATATCCCCTCAACGATGAAGAACGATCGAATTTTGTGCAACAGTTTTATGAACAAAATAAACTCAGTACCCCAGAGGCAAGGCAGGCTTGGTTAGAATCCCAGGGTATGGATGAAGCCCAATTAAGTGCTCTGATCGAACGCCCGGCAAGGTTAGAAAAGTTTAAGCAGGGGGTATTTGGGAAGAAGGTAGAGGCTTATTTCTTGACCCGTAAGGCGGCTCTCGATCGGGTGTTGTATTCTTTGATCCGCACCAAGGATTTGGGAATTGCCCAGGAGCTCTATTTTCGCATTAAGGAGGGGGAGCAGTCCTTTGCCGATTTAGCTAAACAGTTTTCCCAGGGCGGGGAGGCGGCTACAGGGGGCTTGGTGGGACCTTCTCCCCTAACAGCGCCCCATCCTGCCATTGCCCGCACTTTGCAAGTGAGTCAGCCCGGGCAGTTGTGGCCTCCCGTGCGCCTAGAGGACTGGTATGTGATTGTGCGTTTGGAGAAATTTTTCCCGGCTCAGCTAGATGAATCGACCCGCCGCCAGCTAATTGAAGAGATGTTTGAAACATGGATGCGGGAGCAGCTAAAGGCGATGGGTCCTCTGAAAGCACATCTCTTGACGGCATCATGAGGGAGTTGTTTGTTGCGGGAGGGATCGTCATGTATCCCTTGCTGTTGTTGTCGGTGTTGGCGCTGATGACAATTTTACAACGATCGTGGTTTTGGAGTCAGTTACTGGCTAAGGAGGACTTCCACATCCAACAGATTTTGGCGGCGGCGGCGGAGGACTTTGCGGCGGCTAGGGATTTGGCGCAGAAAAATCAAGACCATCCGGTGGCAAGGTTTCTCTATGAGGCATTAGCTTTGGAACATCCCGACCCGGAGTTATTTCGCCTGGCTCTAGAAAGTGCCGCCGATCGGGAATTGGCGCAGATGTTGCGGGGGGAGAAGTTGCTGGAGACGGTGATTGCGATTGCTCCTCTGTTGGGGTTGTTGGGGACAGTGACTGGTTTAATTAGTTCATTTAGCAATATCACGATCGGGGATGTTGCCAGCAATATCCAGTCGGGCAATTTGACTAGGGGGATTGCGGAGGCATTGATTTCCACGGCAGCGGGCTTAATTTTGGCGATTTTTAGTTTGGGCTTCCAGCGCCTATTTTTGGCATGGCACTGGGAGCAGGTAAACATTTTTCGCCGATCGGGAAATACTTTAGAATTGCTTTACCGCCAGCGCTGGTCGGAGGGCAGGGGGATTGAAAGAACTTGACTTCTGGGTGCGTCTGGTTTTGGGGCTGGGGGCGGTTGCCATTGGTGTAGCCCTCCTCGATCGGGTGGTGCAGTTAGCCCGTATTTCCCCCCTTTTGGCAATTATGGTGACGGGATTGCTGATCCTAGCGGCGGTGATAATTGGGCGGCGCTTCTTCCGAGCGAAGCCCCCCAAGCCAGAAGTGAAAGAATTTCAGCACAGGGTAGAGGCAGCCCAAGAAAATTTAACGGCGCTGGAGTCCCAACTAGATAAAATCCAAGACCAGGTAGCCCAGGAGGCACTGCGCTACCATACCACCACTCTACGCCAGACTATGTCCCGCCAAGAACCCCAGTTAGTAGTATTTGGGGTGGGGGCGGCAGGCAAAACTTCCTTGGTCAATGCCCTTATGGGGCACGATCGGGGCGCGGTGGCCGCGACGATGGGCACGACGGAATTAGGAGTCAAATATCGCCCGGTTAAGTTGGGAGAATTTACTGTCAGCCTCACCGACTGCCCTGGCATTCTGGAAGCGGGGGCTGTTGGCGCCGATCGGGAGGAATTAGCCCGTAAACTGGCGACTAGGGCAGACCTCTTGTTATTTGTGATCGATGACGACCTGCGCCAGACTGAATTTCAGTTACTCCAAGAACTGGCTACCCTGGGTAAAAAAATTATCCTCGTTTTCAACAAAACCGATCGGTTGCCCAAACCCGATCGGGAGCTAATTTGTCAATCAATCCAGCAACGCCTCGCCAGCGCCGGTCTTGCCATCCCCCTCACCGCCATTGCTGCCCGTCCTCAGGCAGTGGCATTACCCACCGGCGAAACCTACTATCCCCCCCCAAACTCGCCCCCCTCCTGGCAGAACTGACCACAATTTTGGCGACCCAGACCCCAGACCTCATTGCCGATAACATTTTGCTCCAGTGCCAGAGCCTGACTACAGAAGCCCGATCGGTTCTCAGCCAGCAACGGGAACAACTGACCCAACAAATTATCGATCGGTATCAATGGATCGTTGCCGGTGCCGTAGTAGCAAACCCCATCCCCCTTGCCGACTTTCTTGCCACCGCTGCCGTGCATACGCAAATGGTCATGGAAATTGCCCAAGTCTATGACTGTCAAATTAGCCGCGAAGATAGTCAAAGTCTGGTCAAATCAATTATTCAAACTTTTACCGCCCTGGGTATGACCAAAACCGTCTTGCAAATTATGTCCATGACCCTCAATCCCCTGGGAATCCTTGTCAAAACCACGATCGGGGGTCTCACCGCCGCCTATCTCACGCGCATTGCCGGCAGAAGCTTTCAGGAATATTTTGCCCACCAAGAAAATTGGGGGGACGGGGGCATCAGCAAAGTTGTAGAAAGACAGTTTAACCTAGCCCAAAAAGAAGAGCTATTACAAACCTTTGTACAGCAGACCCTTAATCACCTCAAAATTAAACCACCGAGCATCTGATATGATGGCGTAAGTCCTGTTGCTTGTACCAGTCTTGAAGCCTGATAAAACTAGGAACTAGCTGCCCAGAGTAAAGAGACTTCATATTGATTAAATGTTGAATCCGCACTCACAAGTGTCATATCTTCTACCTGAGCTTGGGCAATCAGCATTCGGTCAAAAGGATCACGATGATGTAAAGGCAATGCAACCACCCGCAAAGCATGAGAAGCCCTAATCTCTAACGATCTAGCTCCTAGTAGAGACATAATCATCTATTGGTTCTGACAGTGGCAGCTTACCGATTGAAGCCTTAATTCCCATCTCCCAAACACTAGCAACTGAGAACCATACCTCATTCGTTTCATCCACAATTTGTTCAATCACCTTCTCACTTAACTTTTCTGGTTGAGCAAACCACCATAACCAGCATTGTGTATCTAGTAAAAGTCTCACTCCGTAACGCCCTCAAATGCAACCAAAATATCTTCTGGTAGAGGGGTATTAAAGTCGTCTGGCACAATAAATTTTCCCCGATCTTGTCCCAAGCTAGACTGTCGGTCTAAGGATGTCCGAAATGGAACAAGCTTAGCAATTGGAATACCTCGGTTTGAAATAACGATTTCCTCTCCGAGTTCCACACGGGACAATAGCCGAGAGAAGTTGGTCTTAGCCTGATGGATATTTACAGTTTCCATGTTCTTAAAAAACTAAGTCTACAAACTAAGTTTAGTTGCATTGATTCTGGAAGGGCAAGTTAGTCAGGACTTACGCTAAGGCAAAATTCCCCTCATCTTTCAATCCCTTCTCCCATAGGGGGGAGAAGGGAAATAGATTAATTTTTTGGGAGAAGGTTTCAGAAAAAGCAACGTAAGTCCTGTAAAACATTGAAATATCCACCGTCTCACAGACCGATCGATGTTAACAATTGCCTGACCCGATCGGTAATCCCTTGCCAGTCTTGGTTCTGCACTAACGATTCTGGCAGAAAATAACCGGAAATCCCCAACCCGATCGCTCCCGCTGCCAGTAGGGGGGAGGCATTCGCGATCGTGACCCCTCCTGTCGGTATTAGGGGAATAGTGGGAAAAACTGCTCGGATAGCCTTGATATAGCTGGCACCGCCTAAGTTGGCTATGGGAAACACCTTGATAGCATCTGCTCCCCCCTGCCAAGCCCTAAAAATCTCTGTAGGAGTAGATGCCCCGCTTACGATCGGTATACCCCTATCTCTAGCCAGGTTGACTACCTCTGGGCAATAGATGGGGGAAAATAAGAACTGACTGCCTAAGTCTAGGGCAATTTGGGCAGATTGCTTGTCGGTAATCGTGCCTACCCCTAATAAGCAATGCCCCAGTCGGGAACGCAACACGGGAAATATTAGGTCTAACTGGGGCGTGTGATAACTAATTTCAATCAATTCAATCCCCGCCGAAGCTACACACTCCGTTAACTGACAAGCTATCCCTGGCTCGTCGGCACGGATGACAGCTACCACCAACGATCGCTTAAGCCTAGTGAGAAAATCAGGCAACTTCTACAGCTTGGAATTGACGAATACTGTCCACACTGATAGCACGCAATTCTTCACAGGTGAAGTTATCACTGGGTAGACAGGTAACATGATCATGAATTTCCACCAGGGAATTGGGGGACGCTTGGAAGGAAATACATTGATTAGGGAACACAGTACGCTCAAAATAAGCACGGGCTTCAGCAATGCGAAGAATCTGGGGATAGGTCTCCAAATTGCGATAGGTGCAGGCTACTAAATTATTCATAATCAAGTTTGTTTTAATTGCTAATAAATCTACATCTAACTTGAGCTAATACTTGGTATACTGTAACACTTTTTTAAGTTTTTCTAGAATTTATATCTTGGGACGGAGTTGGCGCAACAATTCCTTAAAACTATCGCGGCGTAGGTAGGGGTAATCACTGACCCACAAGCGTAACTTGGGGATGTAGGCATCGCTGGTAAAGCGGCTGATGCGTTGAAATTTGGGGTCGGCGGCAAAAATCACTAAACAAATAGTTTGATCGGGTTCAATCCGTTTATATCCCCTTTGCAGGGGTACCCGATAGTTCAGGACAAGATTATTATCATCTCCTAGTTCCAGGTTAATAAAGCTCTCTGTGCTGTAACTAACTTCTAGTCTCCCCCGATCGTCTACATTTTCCTGTTTGGTGGAGACTTCCTCCGATAGGTAACAGTCATCGATCGTGGCATACCAGAGGGCGGCGTAGGGGTATTTACGCAGTTGGGCATTTCTTACCATTGCCATGGGCACAGGGGCTAACAACCAATAAAAAGCGCCCAATGCCCCTACCAAGAAGACGACTAGTTCCCAGAAGGTGCCAATAAAGCGGAAGTGGAGCACCCAAGCGATCGTGGCTACCGCTACAGAAATGAGAATACGTCGGAATAGGTCGAGTCCGTCGCCCCAATAATAGTTGTATTGATCGCGGGTAGGGATCGGGGGCAGGATTTGATCTAGTTGGGGACGTTTGAGGGGTAGGAGCATGATAAATCAGGACTTTTATCCATTATTCTCTGTCATTCAACCTCAACTAATCTAAATCATAACAGGACTAGGACTTACGTTGCTTTTTCGGAAACCTTCTCCCAAAAAGGGAGAGGGGATTAGAAAAAACCGATCTGCTTTCCTTCTTCCCCTTGTGGGGTGAACGACTCCCGACACTCATCTTCGTTGAGTAAGTACAACTCAGATAGAGAGTGGGCTTCACGCTTCATCGACTTGTTTGTAACAGAGGTCTCAGCAAGCGGAGACAAATCAGGGAAACTCTCCAGAGATTTGATATATCATAGGCGGCTTTCATCCCGATACTCACCCTGCGGGTAGAGTGCGGGGCTTTAACTAAACTGGGTTTTCTCCCAGAGTAACGATCGTAACTAATCTTGGGTATTTTGCACTGCTTTGGCGTTGCGGTGCCATTGCTTTAGTTTGATCCGTCTTAGGGCAGAGGCGGTAAAGCGCTGCTCCCATTGGGCGGGGGTGAGTTCAATTAAATCTTGGATTGGGGGGTTGAGATTGGCGCTATAGGGCTGAAATTCTCCGATCGGGGTGACCTGGGCAAAGCGTTGATTCCAGGGACAGACATCTTGACAAATGTCGCAGCCCGCTACCCAGTTTTGCAGATGGGGCACAATTTCGGGGGGGAGGGTCTCCGATCGGTTTTCGATCGTGTGGTAAGCGATACATTTGCGGGCATCGACAACAAAGGGAGCCACGATCGCCTGGGTGGGGCAGGCACTGATGCAACGGGTGCAGGTGCCGCAGTATTGTCTGTGTCTCCGATCGGGTTGCAGTTCTAGGGTGGTGAGGACTTCACCTAAAAACAGCCAGGAGCCGTAGTCTTTGGTGATCAGGTTGCTATGTTTGCCGATCCAGCCGATGCCCGCCCGCTCTGCCCAGGCTTTTTCGGCGATCGGGGCGGTATCGACGTAATAGCGCGCCCCGCAGCCCGTTTGGGCGATGAGCCAGTCTGCTAGTTTTTGTAATTTTTTGCCCAATACTTTGTGGTAGTCTCTGCCCCAGCCGTAGCGGGAAATTTTCGCCCGATCGTTTTGGTGCAAGTGGGGCGTGTAGTAGTTGAGGGCAAGGCTAATTACGGATTTTACGCCAGGGAGCATTTGCCTAATATCCTGGCGCTTGGGGTTTGCCATCCATGCCATGTCAGCGTGGAAACCCCGATCGAGCCAATCTTGCAGTCGTTGTGCTTCTTCTCCGGAAATCGCCTCAGCAATTCCTACCTTAGTAAAACCAAGACTGAGGGCATAGTCCTTGACCGCTTGGCTGTCCATCCTCCTAGCCCCACTGAAATAGGACACCGCCCCAACTGAGTCCCGCCCCAAAACCTACCGCCATGATCTTGTCCCCTGGTTTAATTTGCCCCGATCGGGCGTAGTCATCCAGGGCGAGGGGAATAGAAGCCGCCGAAGTATTCCCCACCTGGGCGATATTGCTGACCATTTTGTGGGGAGCCACTCCCAACCGCAGCGCCACGGCATCCATAATGCGCTGATTCGCCTGATGGAGAATATACCAATCGACATCCTGGGGCTGATGGTGACTTTTGGCTAAAATCTCCTCGATCGTTTCCGGTACCTTAGTCACCGCAAAGCGATACACTTCTTTCCCGTTCATAAAAATGGGCGCAAAGCCAGACCGATCGGGGGCATAGGGCAGATTTAATAAACCTCCCCCCTTACCATCCGTCGCCATGGCAAAGCCCAACAAATTATCCCTACTGTGACTACTTACCAGCACTGCCCCCGCCCCATCGCCGAACAAGATACAGGTACCGCGGTCCTGCCAATCCACCCAACGGGAAAGCACATCGGCACCTACCACTAAAATATGGCGAAAAGTCCCCGATCGGATAAACTGCGCCGCCGTAATCACACCAAACACAAACCCCGAACAAGCCGCGGTTAAATCGAAGGCTACCGATCGGTACGCCCCTAAACCCTGCTGAATCTGCGCCGCCGAGCCAAACAGGTCATCGGGGGTAGAGGAAGTCAACAAAATTAAATCCACCTCGATCGGTGCCACCCCAGTAGATGCTAGAGCTTGCCTAGAGGCTTCCAGGGCGAGAGCAACTAAACTGCCGCTGCCATTGACAACTACTCGGCGTTCTTTGATTCCGGTGCGTGTCACAATCCACTCATCGGAGGTATCTACTTGTTGGGCTAACTGCTCGTTCGTAATAATTTGCGGGGGTAAAGCCCCCCCATGACCCCAAATGCGCATGACTATTCCGACAATACCGGGGTCTGTAAAGCCTGTTGCAGTTGGTCGAGCACTTGATTTTGCACCGCCTCCCGTGCCACCCGGATCGAACTACACAAACCAGGAGCCTTGGAACTGCCATGCCCGATCACACAGATGCCCCGCACCCCCAACAGCAAGCCGCCGCCGTACTCCGCATAATCCATCCGCTCCTTTACCCTGCCTAAGTTAGAGCGTAAAACAGCACAACCCAGCTGTCCCTGCCAGCCCCTGGGCAGTTCCTCTTTGAGAATTTGCATTGCCACCAGACCCACACCTTCAGCAAACTTGAGCAAGACATTCCCCGTAAAGCCATCACAGACAATCACATCAAACTTACCCGACATCACATCCCTGCCTTCAGCGTTACCAATAAAGGGTAAATTTCCTTGCTGTTGTAACAACTGATGGACTTGCAGCGCCAAGTCGTTGCCCTTGCAGGCTTCTTCGCCGATGTTTAGTAGACCTAGTTTGGGTTCTTTTACCCCCAATGCCAAGCGACTGAACAACACCCCCATGGTGGCGAATTGGCACAAAAATTTGGGACGACAATCCACATTAGCTCCCACATCTAGCAGGAGCACCGGCTTGTGGGGAATAAGGGTCGGCAACAACGCCCCGATCGCCGGTCGATCGACCCCAGGCAATCTCCCTAATTTGAGCAGAGCGGATGCCATGGCTGCCCCTGTATGCCCCGCGGATACCACTGCTTCCGCTTCGCCCCGTTTCAGCAAATCCATCACCACATTGATGGAAGCCTTCGCTTTTTTGCGGATACCATCGAGGGGTTCTTCGTGCATATCAATTTGCCCCTCCGCCTCCACGATCGTAATTTTGTTTGCCCTTGGCGGTAAAAACTGTTTAATTCGCGTACCTTCCCCCACCAGGAGAATCTCTAAGTCATAACGATCGACTGCCAGCACTGCGCCAGCCACGATTTCCCCAGGAGCGTGATCGCCCCCCATTGCGTCTACTGCAATTCGCACTTGTTTTTTGATTGTCCACAACTGCCCTTGGCATCTTACCATGCTAGGACACAAAATCTGCCTACAGGAGAGATTACATTTTCTCTAAAACATTTATACCCAATAAATTTAAGCCAATTTTTAAGGTGTTTGCCGTAATTTCACACAGACTTAAACGGCTATTGCGATCGGTTTCTGCCGCCTGCAAAATGGGACATTGATCATAAAACTGATTAAATTTTTGGCTCAATTCAAACAGGTATTGACAGAGACGACTAGGCATTAAATCCTCAGCTACTGTTTCAATGACTTCGACAAATTGCAGGAGGTGTTTGGCCAAAATGATCTCTGCCGGATGCTTTATTTGTAGGGGTTGCCCCCGCTCGATCGCCACATCAGACTTGCGTCCGATGCCCTGGATACGCACATAGGCGTAGAGTAAATAGGGGGCAGTATTGCCCTGGAGGGACAGCATTTTATCGAAACTAAAGATGTAGTTACTATTGCGATTTTGGGCAAGGTCTGCATACTTGACCGCGGCAATACCAATTACTTGAGCTACCTGTTGTTTGAACTCTAAACTGGCATCGGGACTCCGACTATTTATATCAGCAAAAGCCCGATCGACTGCTTCCTTTAATAACTCCTTGAGGGCAACGGTATCCCCCGATCGGGTCTTAAATTTTTGCCGTCCTCCCCCAGCACCAAACCAAAGGGGACATGGACGACGGAGACTGCATCGGTTAACCAGCCCGCCCGCCGCGCCACCTGAAACACCTGGGCAAAATGATCCGCCTGCCCACTGTCGGTGACATAGATAATGCGATCGGCGCGATCGACATTGATGCGATAGCGGAGAGCCGCTAAGTCTGTAGTAGCGTAGTTGTAACCACCGTCCGACTTCTGCACAATTAAAGGCAGAGTTTCCCCTTCTTTATTTAGATAACCTTCTAAAAAGACGCACTTTGCCCCTTCGTCTTCCTGTAAAAGACCAATCTTTTCTAGGTCTGTCACTACGTCTGCCAAAAAAGGATTGTAAAAAGATTCGCCTCTTTCTTCTAACTTTACCCCTAAAATTTCATAGATTTTGGCAAACTCGCGCCGTGACTGCTCGCATAACAACTGCCAGGCTTGTCTTGCTCTTGGTTCTCCCGACTGTAAATCGACGACAGCAAGACGCGATCGTTCTTTGAATTCTTCGTCTTGATCAAAACGTTGTTTGGCAGCGCGATAAAAGTTGACTAAATCTCCCAACGCCAAAGCCTCCGATCGGGTCAGAGCTTCCGGGAAATTATCCTGCAAATGGGTGATCAACATGCCAAACTGAGTGCCCCAGTCCCCCACATGGTTTAAGCGCAGGACATGATGCCCTTGAAATTCCAGTATTTTGGCGATACAGTCCCCTAAAATTGTCGATCGTAGATGCCCTACGTGCATTTCTTTGGCGATGTTAGGACTAGAAAAATCGACAATCACCCTCTGGGGCTGGCTCACCAGTGGTATCCCCAGCCGATCGTCCGTCAGCATTTTGGTCAATTCTTGGTTAATAAAATCCAATTTTAGGCGCAAGTTAATAAAGCCAGGACCCTCGATCGTGGGCGGCTCCGCCATATCATTTACCTCTAACCGATCGATAATTTTTGCGCTACATCCCTTGGCTTCATCCCTAATTTCTTCCCCAAACCCATGGCATCATTACATTGATAGTCGCCAAACTTTGGGTCTTTAGCCACCGTCACCTGGGGGTTAATTTCTAGGGCAAATTCCGCCCAGACCGCTTGCTGAAATCGAGATTTTAATTGCGATAGCACTGACATACTAAATATCTAAATCCGTAAGGTTTAACTTGGGTCCAAAAGTTTCAATAAATTCCCGCCTTGGTGCTACCTTATCCCCCATCAGTATCGTAAAAATCCGATCGGCTTCGGCGGCATCCTCGATCGTGATTTGTTTTAGCTTACGGGAAGCAGGATTCATAGTTGTCTCCCACAACTGTTGCGGCATCATTTCCCCTAAGCCTTTGAAGCGTTGAATAGTATAGTTGGCATTTTCCGGTAAATTGCTGATAGCAAGTTGCAGGTCACGATCGGCGTAACAGTACTGCACGGTTTTACCCCTTTCCAGCTTGTAGAGCGGCGGACAGCCTATGTAAATAAAGCCCTGATCGACTAGCTGGCGTTGATAACGATAGAAAAAAGTCAGTAACAAAGTACGGATATGGGCACCATCCACATCAGCATCAGCTAGGAGGATAATTTTATGGTAACGCAACTGACTGAGATTAAATTCTTCCCCCTTAATTCCCAATCCCAAGCCAGTAATTAAGGCTTGAATTTCTGCATTTTTATAGATTTTACTATCCTCTGCCTTTTCAATATTTAAGACCTTACCCCTGAGGGGCAAAATTGCCTGAAAATGCCGATCGCGCCCCTGTTTTGCCGAACCGCCGGCGCTATCCCCCTCCACAATAAATATCTCCGATTCTTTCGGATCACGAGAGCTACAATCTGCCAACTTTCCTGGCAAAGTTGATGACTCTAAAGCTGACTTTCTTCTCACTAATTCCCTGGCACGGCGGGCCGCTTCTGCCGCTTGAAAAGACTGAATTGCCTTTTCCACGATCGTTTGGGCGACAGTGGGATGAAACTCCAAGTATTCCGTCAACACTTCTCCCACAAAGGAATCAACAATACCCCTTACTTCAGGATTACCCAACTTAGTCTTAGTTTGTCCTTCAAACTCCGGATCAGGCACTTTGACGGAGATTACAGCCGTTAGACCTTCCCGCACATTTTCCCCCGCAAGGTTACTGTCTCCTTCTTTCAGTTTTTTTAGTTTCCGCGCCGTCGCATTGATCGTGCGCGTTAATACCGCTTTTAAGCCCTCCAAATGAGTACCCCCATCGATCGTGCGGATATTATTAGCAAACCCCAGAATATTGTCATTGTAAGAGTCAGAACACCACTGTAGAGCCACTTCCAGCTGGATATTTTCCCGCTCGCCCTGGACATAGATCATGTCAGGATGGAGGGGTTCCTTCTCCCGATTCATATAGGCGACATACTCTTTAATCCCGCCGTGATAGAGGTAAATTTCTGGGGTAGGATTTTCTTCGCGCCGATCGATAAATTGAATTTCTAACCCCGCATTCAAGTAAGCCAATTCCCTTAATCTGCCCGTTAGAATTGAGCTTTCAAAAATTGTGCCACTGGTAAAAATTTGGGCATCGGGCTTAAAATGCACCCTAGTTCCCCGCCGATCGTCACTCGGTTGAGCCACCAAGTCTCCCTTGGGTACGCCCTGCTCATAGCGTTGCTGGAAACACTTCTGGTTACGCCATACCGTCACTTCTACCCACTCGGAGAGGGCATTAACCACCGAAACCCCCACGCCGTGGAGTCCCCCCGACACCTTGTAACCGCCCCCGCCAAACTTGCCCCCCGCGCCCAATACAGTCATTACCGTTTCTAGGGCAGACTTGCCAGTTTTGGGGTGAATATCTGTAGGGATGCCCCGCCCATTATCCGTGACCGCCACAGAATTGTCAGGATAAATTTCGACTAAAACTTGAGTACAATAGCCCGCCAGAGCCTCGTCTACACTGTTATCTACTACTTCAAACACCAGGTGATGCAGACCCTTGGGTCCGGTAGAACCGATATACATGCCTGGGCGCTTGCGGACATGCTCGATCCCCTCTAAAACCTGTATTTTATCTGCACCGTAGGCATCAGTTGGTGAAGATGGTTGTAAAGAACTTGTTTTAGCCATAGTTGGAGATGCCACTAACTGAACAGACAAAGATTATACCTTAGACTGCTCGCTCTGAAGCTAGGGCTGGGAATCTGTCAGCTTTTGGCTGAAAAACATGATATTCCCTAACTATTTCTCTTGACTATACAGCTTTTTCCTAAATTGTTAGTTACGCCTCTCTCCCAAAACCGGCGAGGGGAGAAAGCAGAAAAACTTCTGAGGTTTTACTAGCTCACTTTTATCCATAAGTAATTATGATTAAATAATCTTGAGGGGTAAATCTAACACAAACTTTCTCCCCCACTGTTTGCTATTTTCAATACTTACAGCTTTCCCCTAAATTGTT
>PHFO01000003.1 GCA_002861535.1 Cyanobacteria bacterium M5B4
ACCATCAAAGCGAAAGCTACTTTTCTTTTACTTCTACAGAAGTGAAAGCATAGCCAGGTACCACATCCCGATCGAGGAGTTGAAAGACCAACTGGGGAAATGTTTGAAAGATTTTGTAGAAGAGGGTATCAGTTTTCAAGATGTCTGCTGGGAAAAAGTTAAGCCTAGATTACCTTATGGCGCACTCTGTTAAGACTAAACCTTCTCAGTCCGATCGAGCCAGGCGTAGAGGTCATCGATCGTGGTGAAGTCCAATAAGGATTCTCCTAGTTCTTCTAACCGATCGAGTCGCTGCGCCAAACGACTTAGTTGGCGAAGTTACAAGCACCTGCGAAAGCCTGTAGCAAAGCCTCGTTGGGCAGTCAGACTTTGATAACTCAAATTTTTGGCGCACTTAGGTCCGCTTAACCCGAAGTCGGGTTTAATTAACCGACTAAAGTTAGGGGTATCCTTGGGAGAATTGCGTGATTTGCCAGTATAAAAGTGGTAAATTCTCTAATATGCCATTACAATATAGGTAACGGAACGAAAGTTTCCGTTCACTCCTCACACCACTTCCCGTCCAGAAATGGACGGTTTCTTAATATTAAGGAAGGGCGAACAACTGTTATACTCGTTACGAAAATGATTTAGGAAATCCATATGTCAGCAGCAGTTCCTGTTACCGATGCTTCCTTCGAGGAAGATGTTCTTGCCAGTGATGTCCCTGTGCTAGTCGATTTTTGGGCGCCTGGTGCGGACCCTGTCGTATGGTAGCTCCTGTGGTAGATGAAGTTGCGGAACAGTACGACGGCAAAATTAAGGTGGTCAAACTCAACACTGATGAAAACCCCAAGATTGCCAGCGAATACGGCATCCGCAGTATCCCTACTTTAATGCTGTTCAAGGACGGACAAAAAGTAGACACAGTAGTAGGCGCAGTACCCAAGGCTACCCTCGCAAACACGATCGAGAAGTACCTCTAATGTCTGGGGTGGAGATTCTTTCTCCTCTAGAGCAACGGAAAACGATCGGTCGTCTGGCATTCCAACTGGTAGAAAATATCCCTAACCTAGATGAGTTGGTGCTTTTAGGCATCAGGACTAGGGGAGTGCCCCTAGCCCAAGAGGTTGCCGCTAGATTGGGGCAGTTTGAGCAGGTGGATGTGCCGGTGGGTGCCTTAGATATTACTTTTTACCGCGATGACCTCGATCGGATTGGACCTCGTGTGCCCGATCGGTCTGAGGTGCCCTGCGACCTCAATGGCAAGCTCGTAGTTTTGGTGGATGATGTGATTTGTAGCGGTAGGACGGCGGCGGCGGCTCTGACTGCTGTGGCGGATTTCGGTCGCCCCAGGTTGTTGCAGTTGATGGTACTGATCGATCGGGGGCATCGGGAATTGCCGATTCACCCGGACTACACGGGCAAGCGGGTGCCCACCTCCAGGGAAGAAAAGGTCAAGGTGTTATTTCTTCCCACCGATGGACAGGAGGGGGTCATGCTATTTAAGCCCCAGGGATAGGTGGCAGGGCAAATTTTGTCAACTAAAATAAACGATCGTTAAAGAACTAAACAGAGCACTATGCGGGTGGCAATTGCAGGGGGAGGATTGGCAGGGTTAGCCTGTGGTAAATATCTCGCCGATCGGGGCATTGTCCCCCATGTTATTGAACGGAACGAGGTTTTGGGGGGCTAGTGGCTGCCTGGCAAGACCAGGAGGGGGACTGGGTTGAAACGGGTCTCCATGCTTTTTTGGTGCCTATCCCAATATGTTGCAACTGATGGCGGAACTGGGCATCAGCGATCGGTTGCAGTGGAAGCAACACACTCTGATTTTTAACCAGCCGGAAAAGCCTGGGGTCTTGTCCCGCTTTGATGTGCCCGATATTCCGGCTCCTTTTAATGTGATTGTTTCCATTTTGCGCAATAACGATATGCTCACCTGGCAGCAAAAAATTCGCTTTGCGATCGGGCTGTTGCCAGCTGTGGTGCGGGGACAAAGGTATGTGGAGTCCACCGATCGGTATACTCTGTCGGAATGGTTGCGCTTACAGGGTATCGATGAAGGGGTAAATACTGATATTTTTATTGCGGCTTCCAAGGCATTGACCTTTATCAACCCTGACGAAGTATCTGCCATGATTACCCTGACGGCGTTAAATCGCTTTTTGCAGGAACGGTACGGCTCCAAAATTGCTTTTTTAGATGGGGCACCACCCCAGAGACTATGCCAACCGATCGTGGATCACTTTGTGCAACGGGGCGGCAGTGTGGAAACTGGGGTTAGTTTACGCCGGATTGAACTCAACGCCGATGGCACAGTCAAGCATTTTGTGGTGGGCAAGAAGGGGGAACCCGATCGGGTTTTAGAAGCCGATGCCTATGTGTCTGCTATGTCGGTGGATATTTTGAAGTTATTACTGCCCGATCGCTGGCGGGAATTGGAATTTTTCCAGAAGTTAGAGGGCTTGGAGGGGGTGCCCGTAATTAACATACAAATTTGGTTCGATCGCAAGTTGACCAATGTGGATCAGTTGCTGTTTTCCCGATCGCCCCTCCTGAGTGTCTATGCCGATATGAGCGTTACCTGCAAAGAATACGCCGATCCCGACAAGTCGATGCTGGAATTAGTAGTCGCCCCCGCCCAGGAGTGGATCGGTCGATCGGATAGCGACATTTTTGCCGCGACCATGGCAGAACTCGCCAGGCTCTTCCCTGACCAGATACCGGAACCAGCGCGGGTACGAAAATACCATGTCGTCAAGACCCCCCGATCGGTATACAAGGCGGTTCCGGGCACCCAGTCCCACCGCCCCCCCCAAGCTACCCCCATTAGTAACTTCTTTTTAAGTGGGAGTTACACTCTGCAACCCTATCTCGGTAGTATGGAAGGTGCCGTGCTTTCTGGTAAGCTGACAGCAGCGGCGATTGAACGCGCTTTTTTGTCCCATAGCCCCCAAGACCTTGGTCAAGCAACTGCCCCTCAAGCCTAGCCCAGTTTTAGGACTTTCCCTACCTGAGTCCTACGAACTGTGTCGCCAAATTACTGCCCGTTATGCCAAAACTTTTTACCTGGGCACGATGCTCATGCCCCCCACAAAGCGGCGGTCTATATGGGCGCTCTATGCTTGGTGTCGCCGCACCGATGAACTGGTGGATGGCTTAAATGCTGATGCCACTACCGCCGAAACCCTGCAAAACTGGGAAGAGGAGCTAGAACTTATTTTCAGTGGCTACCCTAGTCATCCCACAGACCTAGCCCTAGCCGATACTGTCAAAACTTACCCCATCCCTATCCAGCCCTTCCGGGACATGATTGCGGGGATGCAGATGGACTTGAACTACGATCGCTATGCCTGTTTTGACGACCTCCACCTCTATTGTTACCGCGTGGCAGGAACCGTAGGATTGATGTCGGCGGCAGTGATGGGCTTCGATCGGGCAGACCCTCCTATTTTGAGCAGGGCGATGGATGCTGCCGTTGCCCTGGGCATTGCCATGCAGTTGACCAACATTCTGCGGGACATCGGCGAAGATGCCGCTCGCGGTAGAATTTATTTGCCCCAGGAAGATTTAGCCTATTTTGACTACACCGAAGCCGATTTGTTTGCCGGCATTTTAGACGATCGGTGGGTGAGTCTGATGCAGTTCCAAATTCAACGGGCACGGCAGTTTTACCAAAAAGCAGAGGCGGGTATTGGCGCCCTCTGTCAAGATGCACGTTGGCCTGTGTGGGCATCGTTGATGCTTTATCGCAATATCTTAAACGCGATCGAGGACAACAATTATCAAGTCTTTTCGCGGCGCGCCTATGTTTCTACCCCTAAAAAATTGCTGACTTTGCCCTGGGCTTGGCTTAGGGCACAGATTTCCTAGTAAGAGAATTAGTAGGTAAAATATTAACTTTTATTAAATGCCCGACAACTATTAAACAATGTTAAGTAAAGTTTCCTAAGTGTAAGTGGGGCATCAAGATTAGCATATAATTTCACAATCACTTTGGCTATGGATATGACAGAAACGGTAAGACGCTCTAGGGAAGAAGGTATTAAAGAACGCAGTGAGTTTCTGAGAGGGACTCTTCCTACGGAAATTAAGGAGCCTACCCCTGCTTTTAGCCGTGATGCTGCCCAAATCCTCAAGTTTCACGGTACCTATCAACAGCGCGATCGGGATCAAAAAGGTGATTCCCCCTATACCATGATGCTCCGCACCCGCACCCCCAGCGGCGTTGTTGCCCCTAGTCTTTACCTCACCCTCGATACCCTCTGCGATCGTTACGGCAACCATACAATCAGAGTCACCGATCGGCAGGCATTCCAACTCCATGGCGTACCCAAAGCAAACCTACAAACTGTAATTCAAGAAATTGTCCACCATATGGGTTCCACCCTGGGTGCCTGCGGCGATGTCAATCGCAATGTCATGGCACCGCCGCCCCCCTACAAAAATTCCCCTGCCTACACCTATGCCCGCACCTACGCCCGCAACATTGCCGATCTGTTAGCTCCCCAAGCGGGCACCTACTATGAAGTTTGGCTGGATGGGGAAAAGGCAATTACCGCCGAAGCCCCAGAAGTGACCACAGCCCGCAACCAGAGGGGCAGGGGCACTGTAGATACTAATATCCCCGACAGCCCCGAACCGATCTACGGTCGCCAATATATGCCGCGCAAGTTTAAGGTGGCGGTGACTGTGCCTGGGGATAACTCGGTGGATTTGTTCACCAATGACTTGGCTTTGGTGGTCATTGTCGATGGGGCAGACCAACTCCAGGGCTTCAATGTCTATGTGGGGGGGGGCATGGGGCGTACCCACAGAGACGAACAAACGATCGTGCGCTTGGCTGACGGCATTGGTTTTGTGCCCGTTGACCACATCTACGAAGTAGTCAAGGCAGTAGTGGCATTACAGCGGGATCACGGCGATCGGCTCAATCGTAAGCACGCCCGGCTCAAGTATCTCCTCCATGACTGGGGCGTAGAAAAATTCACCCAGGTTTTGCGGGACTATTACCCCGATGAGCTAGCTCCCCTAGTAGAACTGCCCCCATTTACCTATCAGGACTATCTAGGCTGGCACGATCAGGGAGACGGGCGGAGATTTTTGGGCATTTCTATCCCCAACGGCAGAATTACCGATCGGGAGGGCTGGCAACTGAAAACTGCCCTGAAGGAAATTGTGGAGCGATTCCAATTGCCCCTCCACCTCACACCTCAGCAGAACGTCCTCATCTGTGATGTCAGCCCTGATATTGGTGGAGAAATTGAGCGCATTCTCACCGATCGGGGCGTATTGATGGCAGATGCGATCGATCGGTTAGAGCGCCAGAGTATGGCTTGTCCGGCTCTACCCACCTGTGGACTGGCGGTCACCGAGTCAGAGAGGGTATTACCCGATGTATTGCACCGCATTCGTGCTTTATTAGAGCGCCTGAATTTGGGTCAAGAAAGTTTTGTGGTACGCATGACCGGTTGCCCCAATGGTTGTGCCCGTCCCTACATGGCAGAATTAGGCTTCGTGGGCAGTGGCATCGGTGAATATCAGGTATGGCTGGGGGGCACCCTAAATAGCACCCGCTTGGCAGAGCCTTACATCGATCGGATGCCCCTAGACAAACTAGAAGTTAGCTTAGAGCCGATATTTATTTATTTTCGAGAAGAACGGCAACCAGGAGAACTATTCGGTGATTTTTGTGCCCGTAAAGGCATCGATGCCCTGCGCGAATTTGCTGCTAACTATGTCCCAAGCAAAGTCAAGGATATGCGCCACCGCGTCACCCTTTCCCCGGCGGTTTACCAACGGCTCAAGGAGAAATCCACCAGTTCTAACCGTCCCATGAAAGACATAGTGGAAGCCGCGATCGAGCAGTATCTCAACAACTTAGGGTGACATCCTGCCGGTTCCTCAAAGGTTAAAAAATGACAAAGAAACTAGAGATAGACCCGATCGGGTGTAGGTTGGGTTTATCCAATCAGGGTAACAACAGATGAGCGAATCACAAAATCCAGTCCAAGGTTTTTTGGCAATCTCAAAGATAAGGCGCAGAACCTAACGGAAAACGTGGGCAACATGGTAGAAGGAGTTGCTGATAAGGTTTTGGGAGAAGAACGAGTAGACCAGATCAAAGACGTTTTGAATAAAGACGTAAAAGAGATTGGCAAAGACATCCAAGCCACTGTACAAGACAAGACAGAAGACCTTAAGGAAGGAACGCAAAACCTGGCAGGCAAGGTAGGCAACATGGTAGAAGGAGCCGCTGATAAGGTTTTGGGGGAAGAACGGGTAGACCAGATCAAAGACGTTCTGAACAAGGATGTCAGAGAAGTGGCTAGCGATGTGAAAGAAAAGGTAGAAGATGTCTTAAAACCAAAGACAGACGCATAATCCTATGGACGATCGGCGCTACGCCCCTGCCACCCTCCGCAATCGCCAAGCTATTTTGGAGGTGCTGCAGCAATTTTTACCCCCTCAGGGCGTAGTTTTAGAAGTGGCAAGCGGTACGGGGGAGCATGGGGTCTTTTTTGCGCCCCAGTTAGCACCCCGATCGTGGTTGCCCTCCGACATGAGTAGGGAAGCCTTGACCAGTATAAGGGCATGGCGGCAACACATGCCCTGTCCTTTTTTACTAGAACCGATCGAGTTAGATATCAGGTCGGGAAATTTAGCGCATCCCCTCAAGGAGAAGATCACAGCGATCGTGAATATCAATATGATTCATATTGCCCCCTGGTCTGCCTGCGAGGGGCTGATGACCACAGCCCAAAAAATATTGCCTTCTGGCGGCATACTTTACCTCTATGGACCATTCCGGCGGGGCGGCAACCATACTGCCCCTAGTAATGCCGCCTTTGACCAGAGCTTACAACAACAAAATCCCGACTGGGGAGTGCGCAACCTAGAAGATGTGAGCGATCTAGCAGCACGCCATCAACTGTCCCTGGCGGAAATTGTCGAGATGCCTGCTAATAATCTATCAGTATTGTTTAAGAAAGTTGCCTAACGACTCCCGACACTCATCTTCGTTGAGTAAACACAACTTCATCGACTTGTTTCTAAATCAGGACAGGAATTTCTATATCTGGGGGATTCTTACAATCTTTCAGGACTTACGTTGCTTTTTTTGAAATCCTCACCCTAGCCCTCTCCCAAACAGGGAGAGGGGACTCCCCTGTGGCAGAAGGGATGGAGGGATGAGGGGAATTTTTAACTATTCTTACTTGTTACTAGCGAAGTTGTCTTCATTTTTGTTTTTTCCCAGATGAATCATAGTAGTCCAGTTTAATCTCTGGTCTTACTCTCCCGATCACTAAGGAATTGCTTGCCACATTTTCTGTAACGATCGTGCCGGCGGCAATATTACAATTTGCTCCGATCGTGATCGGTGCAATCAAGACGCTGTTACAACCGGTTTTTGTCCCGTCTTGAATAATAGTTTTGTGTTTGGCAAAGCCATCGTAATTGGCAGTTATAGTTCCAGCGCCGATATTCACTTGGTTACCTAAAGTAGCGTCTCCCAAATAACTGAGATGAGCGGCATTAGTACGATTGCCGATAGTGGTGTTTTTCAGTTCCACAAAATTACCGATGCGGCATTGGTCTCCCACCTGGGAATGCCCCCGCAGATGGGCAAAGGGACCAACACGACAGTTATCCCCGATCGTGCTGTCAATCATAACAGAATAACGAACTTCGCAATCGCTGCCAATTTTGCTATTTTCAATCAAACTGTTAGGTCCGATCGTGGTGTTTGCCCCCACCTGGGTTTTCCCCCGCAGATGGGTCTGGGGTTCGAGAATAACATTAGGTGCCAAAACTACTTCATCTTCCAGGGTGATAGTTTCTGGGCAGAGCATGGTTACCCCCTCCTGCATCCATTTTTGGCGCAGCCGATTTTGCAGAACTTCGTAGGCGTGGGATAGTTGCCGCCGATCGTTGATGCCCAAACTTTCTTCGTAGTCGGGTATATCCAAAGCATAGACCAAGGGCATGTAGTTAAAAACTTCGGTGAGATAGTATTCCTTCTGATCGTTGTTGGTGGTGAGCTTGGGCAGGGCTGCTGCCAACTCTTGCCAGTTGAAGCAGTACACACCGGCGCTGACGCGGCGATTTTGGCGTTGGGCGTTGGTGCAATCGCGGTCCTCAATGATACATTCAATGCGATTTTGTCCGTCACAAAACACCCTGCCGTAGCCCTTGGGATCGGGGAGTAAAGCCGTCAATACCGTAGCCGATGCCCCCCGATGGCGGTGGGTGGTTACCAATTCCTGGATTGTTTCCTGCCGTAGTAAGGGCGTATCGCCGGTCAGAACCACTAATTCCCCTTGAAATTGCTCTAGGGGACCTAACAACTGTTGGATGGCGTGCCCCGTCCCCAATTGTTGCGCTTGCTCCACAAATTCCACCCCTGGGTCAAGGATAGACTGTCTGACCCGATCGCTACCGTAGCCCACGATCACCAACTGCCGATCGGGTTGGAGGGCTTTGGCTGTATTCAAGACCCGCTGCAATAAAGTTTTTCCGGCGAGGGGCTGGAGCACCTTGGGAATGTCAGACTTCATGCGTGTACCTTTACCTGCCGCTAAGATGGCAATTGCAAGCATAAATTTCTCCTAACTGTTCCCTAGAGTGGGCGGTCAAGTACAAAACAATATCATTATCCGAGTAAATGCCCAACCTTAATATAGAAAAAATCAAGATTTCTAAAATTCTAAGAAGTTGTTTGTACTAGTAAATCCACTACTTCGGCGAGGTTATTTTTGATGGCACTGGGATGATGTAGGGCTAATTGGTATTCATTGCGAATGCCGGACAAAATCCCGATCGTTGTGACTCTATACCTCTTACCGGCAATGATGTCTGCCTCCGTATCGCCTACAATCCATTGCTGGTCTGCGATCGGCAGGGTAGCTATCGCTTTTTCCATTAGCTTGGGCTTATCTCTCGTATCACCGGTCTTACAATAGTCATTGGATAGACAAAAAATCCGATCGGGGGCAAAAAAACGCTTTAAGTTAAACTGCTCTAACACTGGAAAAAGTTCCTTTTGTCGGCGCATCGTCATGACCGCCAGATCAAAACTATGGGCTTGTAGTCGTTCCAGTGCCCCAATGGCAAAGTCGTGTAACCGATCGTACTTAAAATAAGACTCACTATGCACCGTCAGACGACGTAGTTCCGCAAACTCCTCTGTCTGACCAGGCAGAGTCAAACCCGACTCCCAGCCAATCTTCCATTCCGGTATTTGCGCCCGCTTCGCCGACCAAAATTCCGCTTTACTCATAGCCACGATCGGTTGTTGAGGCAACCGCACCTGATACAAACAAAAAATATAAACCTGATAATAACGCTCGGACACATCGATCAACGGACCATCAAAATCCGTAAATAGACGCTTAGAACTCTTCCGTTGTATCTTCATCTTCTTCTACATCGTCTTCATCTTTAGTTGATTTTGTCACTGACAGAGTTGCCCCTGCCGCGATCTGGTGTCGTATTTGTTCTTCAATTTCTTGGGCAACCTCTGGATTTGTTTCTAAGTATTGCACCGTCTTATCTCTGCCCTGGGCAACGTTTTCCCCTTTGTAGCTATACCAGGCACCTTTGCGACTGACAATCTTTAACTCCTCTGCCATATCTAAAAGACAACCCTTTGTGGAAATGCCTCTGCCAAAGATGATGTCAAACTCTGCCAAACGAAAGGGAGGAGCTACCTTATTTTTAGCTACTTTCACCCTGACACGGATGCCAAACTCTTCATTTCCTTTTTTGAGGGTTTCTTTGCGGCGAATATCTAAACGCACGGAAGCATAGAACTTTAACGCCGTCCCCCCCGTCGTCGTTTCATTGGGACCATAGCCCATACCGCCGATTTTCTGCCGCAATTGATTCAAAAACACCACCGTACAGTTAGAGTGGGCAATATTACCGGTAATTTTGCGTAATGCCTGGCTCATCAACCGCGCCTGTAAGCCCATGTGGGAATCCCCCATCTCTCCTTCAATCTCTGCCCTGGGTACTAGCGCCGCCACCGAATCCACCGCGATAATATCCACTGCCATCGATCGGACTAACTGATCGACAATCTCTAACGCCATTTCGCCGTTATCGGGCTGGGAGATCAATAAGTTTTCTACATCTACCCCTAATCTTTCCGCATAGACGGGGTCTAGGGCATGTTCCGCATCCACAAAGGCAGCCGTTCCCCCCTGACGCTGCACCTCAGCGATCGCATGGAGGACGAGGGTGGTTTTACCAGAGCTTTCGGGACCATAGATTTCCACAATTCTGCCCTTGGGATAGCCACCCCCCAGCGCCAGGTCTAGGGTCATTGCCCCGCTGGGAATTGTTTCCACTACCATCTGTTTGGCATCCCCCAGGCGCATAATCGAGCCTTTGCCGTAATCTTTCTCTATCTTCTCCAAAACGGACTTGAGGGCTTTTTCCCGATCGGTGGGTTCTTGTTCTTTGCGAGCAGTAGTTTTAGAAACGGGGCGTGCCATAATTCTGACGTAGAAATTGTCTATAAATTGTCTCACATGGGGTAAAATTCTCCTACTGTTTCTCCCCCTGATATGGCTAACCTCAAGACTTTTTTAGAATCCTGCACCGACTTAGGCTTAGTGCGCTTGATCTGTACTAATGGAGGGGCAGTGTTAGAAGTGCGGACTGTGATCGACAAACTTTACTATGCCGAACTCCCCAAGGGCAAGTATGCCAATATGCACACCGAAGATTTTGAGTTCCATCTTAACCTCGATCGGATTAAAACCGTCAAATTTGAAGAGGGGGAAGCCAAGCGGGGAAATTTTACTACCTATGCTATCCGCTTGTTGAATGCCCAGGAAGAGGCGGACTTGAGCATCTTTTTGCAATGGGGGAAGCCAGGGGAATATGCCCCAGGACAAATTGCCCATTGGACAAAGCTCAGAGATGAATACGGCGCAGTTTGGCACCCCGCTGAAGTTTAGGATGTGAAAGTATAATAGGCGACAGTGTAACAGAATCTAAACATGAATTGGGCAGAGATTGGAACTTTGGGCTTGGTGGCTGGGGTCGTGTTGTATTTGGCAAGTGCTCGTCCTTACAAGTCAAAGGAGTCGGTGGCAAATTCCTACGATCAATGGACCTTGGACGGCATTTTGGAATTTTATTGGGGAGAGCATATTCACTTGGGGCACTATGGCAATCCCCCCCGCCGCAAGGATTTTATCCAAGCCAAGATTGACTTTGTCCATGAGATGGTACGCTGGGGCAATTTACCGCCAGCGGGCAAACTTCTGGATGTAGGTTGTGGTATTGGTGGCAGTAGTCGTATTTTGGCTAAGGATTACGGCTACGATGTAACGGGAATTACGATTAGTCCTAAACAGGTGGAGCGGGCAAGGGAGCTTACTCCTGCCGATGTTAAGGCGCAGTTTATGGTGGATGATGCCATGAATTTGTCTTTCCCTGATGCCAGTTTTGATATTGTTTGGTCGATCGAGGCGGGCCCCCACATGCCTGACAAGCAGGTGTTTGCCAAGGAGCTGCTACGGGTGCTAAAACCTGGGGGCGTGTTGGTGGTAGCAGATTGGAATCAGAGGGACGATCGGAAGGTGCCCCTAAATTGGTGGGAAAAGATCGTGATGCGGCAGTTGCTAGACCAATGGTCTCACCCCAAGTTTTCTAGTATTGAGGGTTTTGCGGAAGATTTACAGGCTACCGGTTTAGTTGACGGGGAAGTTGTCACGGCGGATTGGACGATCGAGACTCTGCCAGCCTGGCTAGATTCGATTTGGCAGGGGGTTGTGCGCCCGGAGGGTATAGCTAAATTTGGACTGACTGGCTTCATTAAGTCTTTGCGGGAGGTGCCCACCTTCCTATTGATGCGTCTTGCCTTTGGCTCTGGTCTTTGTCGTTTTGGCATGTTTCGCGCGGTGCGGGCTGACAAGACTCTTGCATAGTAGATGAAGAATATCTTCCGGCTTACTGCTGTTTACAGCCTGGTGTTGTTGATTTGTAGTAGTGTCAGGCATATTTTATTTCAGTCTGCAGCGTGGGATTTGGCTATTTTCGATCAGGCAGTCTATTTGATTTCTCTGGGACAGGCTCCTCTCTCCTCTTTTACGGGGTTTCATATGCTGGGGGATCACGGTGCTTTAATCCTTTATCCCTTGGCATTACTCTACAAAATCTTTCCCTCTGTGTACTGGTTGTTGGCGGTGCAGGCATTGTCTTTGGGAGCGGGGGGAACAATGGTCTGGTTGTTAGCCAAACAAAGAGGTTTAACCGATCGTTCTGCTCTTTTGGCAATGGCGATTTATTGCTTATATCCTTTGGTTTTTAATATTAATCTGTTTGATTTTCATCCTGAAGTGATCGCAGTGCCGGCGTTTTTGGGGGCAATCTGGGCGGTGCGCAACGATCGCTTAGGTCTGTTTGTAGGGGCGATCGGTGTGGTGTTGTCCTGTAAGGCGGTGTTGGCGCTGACGGTAGGAGGGATGGGGCTGTGGCTATGGGCAGAGCGCCGGACTAAGTATGCTGCGATCGCTTTGGGTTTAGGGACTTTATGGTTTATTGTGGCGACGCAGTGGCTGATGCCAGCTTTTGCCGGTGAGCAAGCCCTCACTCGGTTTATTGGGCGTTATAGTGATTTGGGTAGTTCCTACGGGGAAATTGTGCAAAACTTTTTTCTTCGTCCCCAATTGGTGTTGTCCCGCCTGTTTTCGATCGGTACTTTGGAGTATATGGCGTTGTTATGGAGTCCGATCGTTTATGTGTTTTGGTTAAATTTAGGGGTGAAAGCCTGGACTCCCCTGCTTGCTACTTTGCCGGCTTTGATGATGAATTTATTAGCGAATGATAGTACCCAACGGGATTTAATTCACCAGTATTCTTTGCCAATTTTGCCCTTTTTGCTGCTTATAGTAATTGAGGCTTTGCCGTCAATTCCCCGCGGCTTGATTACCTGCCGATCGGTTTTTGTGTGGGCATTGTTGGGGTTTATTTTGCTATCGCGCTTACATTTTTTGCGGGTCATTATTGGCAAACGATCGATACCTGGCACTCTACTAAACTGGCGCTGGAGAGGATCAAAGATAAAGGTGCGGTTTTAACTACAGCGGAGATTGCGCCCCATTTAAGTCAACGTCCTACCGTAAATCTCGCTATTAGCCATCCCTATCCCCAAAATTTAGACGACTATCGCTATATTTTACTCAATAAAACCCATCCAGGCTGGCTGAGTAGCGGGGATTTAGTCGATCAACTATTGGCGGAGATTGCCCAAATTCCTGCTCTGCGCCTAGTCTTTTATCAAAATGGTATTTACCTGTTTTCCTATGAATAATTCCTTTCAAGCTGCCATCGATCGGGGAGATTTTTTAATTACTGCTGAAGTATCGCCCCCCAAGGGAACGGATGTAACTACTATGCTCAGCCATGCCCAATCTCTGCGGGGTAGGGTTCATGCTATCAATATCACCGATTCTAGTCGGGCAGTTTTGGGTATGAGTCCCCTGGCTGCCGCCTATCTGTTGCAGTCTCAGACGGGAGTTGAGGCAATTTATCAGTTGGCTTGCCGCGATCGCAATCGCATCGCTCTCCAGGGGGATTTGCTCGGTGCCCATGCCCTGGGGCTGCGGTCAGTATTAGCCCTTACAGGAGACCCAGTCAAAGCTGGAGACCATCCCCAAGCCCGATCGGTGTTTGACTACGAAGCAGTGCGCCTGTTGCAGCTAATTAGGAAACTGAATCAGGGCAAGGATGCCAACGATCGGGACTTGCCCCAGGGAGGTACCTGTTTATTGGCGGGGGCTGCCGTTGATCCCCAATCCCCCAGTTGGTCAGGGCTGAAGGCAAGGTTTCAGCGCAAGTTAGACTCAGGGGCGCAATTTTTCCAGAGCCAGTTGATTACAGACTTCGATCGGTTTGCTAAATTTATGGATGAGATTGCCTCCCTGGGCAACAAACCAGTTTTGGCGGGCATATTCCTGCTCAAATCGGCAAAGAATGCCGTTTTTATCAATAAATATGTGCCCGGGGTCAACATCCCCGATCGGATTATCGATCGGCTGGCAAGTGCTCCAGACCCCCTCGACATGGGCATCACGATCGCAGCGGAGCAAATCCGCCAAGCCCAATCCCTCTGTCAGGGGGTGCATATCATGGCGATCAAAGCTGAACACCTCATCCCCCAGATTCTCGATCGCTCCGGCATCCTAGATTGTAAAGGTAAAGTTATCAACGATCATTCCTGGGACTAACCTGCCCCCGATGGAGCGGTGTTCATAGGTGCTGGTTTCCGGAATAAACTCCCGATCGGTGGTGAGGGCGCAGAGATGCTCCCCCCAGAAATTGTAAAGACTGTCATCAAAACGCATGGGGGCAATAGGGGCAACGGGCTTGCCCTCTTCCACCCAAAAACAAGCAAAACGGGTCATGCCGGTAATTCGACCCGTAGGACGATCGCTCCAGTTGAGGTAGTGTAAGTCCGACAGATAAATACCCCGATCGAGGGCGGAGAGGACCTGATCCGGTGGTAAATCTCCTGGGCTAATTTCCGGCGCGCGGAGGCTTTCGTAGCGGTTGCCGCCGTTGGCTGTGGCGGCATATTCTGCTGCCGAGCGGCGATTGACGATGGTATTAACTAATTTTCCCTCCACCAGTACAGGGAGGTTGAGGGGAGCCAGTTCCCCCCCTTCATTAAAACGCGGCACCACCCCCGATCGATAATTTTCCCCCAAGGTCAGGCGGGAGGAAAGGTATTTGTGCCCTTGCCAGAGGTTGACCAGGGCACTGGTACGTTGGTGCAGCTTGGCAGCACTAAACTCCCCCTCGATCGTTGCCAACAAACTAGCTACGGCACTGGGAGCAAAATAGACGCGGTAAGACCCCCGTGGGATCGTTTTGGCAGTTTGAGTCAGAATCTCTAAGCCAGCACGATCCCGAGCGATTTTTTGTTGATAGGTAGACTGGTGCCAAGTGCGGTCACTGTAAATTCCCTTGACCGCCTGCTCCCCCTGGTAGAGGGAATAATCGATCAAAAAAGTTTCCGTGGCAAACCAGTGCTTTTGTCCTTTGGAGTTGGCAGTAGCTCTGATCACCATTCCCCCAGCATAGAAACCCACAAAATCTAAACCCTGAATTGGGCTTAAAATCTGCTCTGCTACTCGATCGGAGGGCAACAATTCGCCCCTATAGACAGCATAACTAGACTCTCCATCCAGGGGCATCACCGCGTAGGGGTTGGGGGGAACCTGGTTCACTTCCTGTTGCAGTTGCTGCAGATAATCGATCGCTAGGGGCAGGTCAATCTCCCGCTCTCCCGTAAAAGGCAAAGAAAGGGCTAGTTCCCGTTGGTCTCGCAGTAAAGTTAATTTGAGATTGCCATCTTTGACTAAGCCGTTTTGACGCACTCGCCCCCGATTAAATCGAACAAAATGACTGTCCTCTGCAATTAACCCGATCGTTAAATGTTCCTGATCCTGCAATTGTTGCAAGAGAGCATCTACAACTGCGTTAAAACTATCTTCTATTTGTTGCTGATATATTGTCATGAGTGAGCTTATTTTTAACTAAGTAGGAATGATATGCGCCTGAGCTTGGCGATTATTTTATCAGTAACGTCAGTTCGGGATAAGCAAAGACTAACAACCTAAGTGCGATACTTCTGGAAATGTTAAAACCTTTGTCCAACCCTCTCCCGTTCCCTGAGTAGTTTGCCGGGGTATATCGAACTTGAGCGTTGCTTTTTCTGAAAACTTCTCTCAAAAAGGGAGAGGATGAGGGCAATTTTTTGTACTGCGTCTTAGTCCTTTAGACAAAATTCTTGGTTATCGCATCTACTTGTGTTTTGATAGGAATGGGTGCGGGAGTGGTAAATGACCAGGCAATTAGATTTACTAAACGGGGACTCAGAAGAGGGTGCTGTAATTCCGACGGCGTTACACCTAGAAATGCAACAGTCCTACCTAGAGTACGCCATGAGTGTCATTGTGGGACGGGCATTGCCGGATGTGCGGGACGGCTTAAAACCAGTACACCGCCGCATTTTGTTTGCTATGCACGAGTTGGGCTTGCTCCCCGATCGTCCCTACCGCAAATGTGCCAGGGTGGTGGGGGATGTACTGGGTAAATATCACCCCCACGGGGATCAGTCCGTCTACGATGCTCTGGTGCGCCTCGTCCAAGATTTTTCTACCCGCTATCCGCTACTGTCGGGGCATGGCAATTTTGGCTCCGTGGATAACGACCCCCCCGCCGCTATGCGCTATACGGAGTGCCGCCTCGCTGGTATCGGTCATAACGCCCTCTTACGGGAAATTGACGAAAATATCGTCGATTTTACCGATAATTTTGACGGTTCCCAACGGGAGCCTACGGTTTTGCCCGCCCAACTACCGATGGTGCTGTTAAATGGGGCGACGGGGATCGCTGTGGGCATGGCGACCAATATCCCGCCCCACAATTTGAACGAGGTGGTGGATGCCCTGATCGCCCTGATCGACCATCCCGATCTGAGCGATGAAAAACTATTTACCCTGATCCCAGCGCCGGACTTTCCCACGGGGGGCATTATTGTGGATGATGGCAGTGTGCAGGAGCTTTACCGATCGGGGCGGGGGAGCATTACCCTGCGGGGGGTAGCCAGCCTCGAAGAAATTGCCCTAAGTAAAACGCGCAAACGCCCGGCGATCGTGGTGACGGAGTTGCCCTTCCAGGTCAACAAAGCTGCTTGGATCGAGAAGGTGGCAGAATTAGTCAACCAGGGCAGGTTAGAAGGCATTGCCGACCTGCGGGATGAAAGTGACCGATCGGGGATGCGGGTAGTGCTAGAACTAAAAAAAGATGTAGTGCCGGATCATTTAATCGAACAACTGCACCGTTTAACTGCCTTGCAGATAAATTTTGGTGCGATTTTATTAGTCCTAGTTAACCGCCGTCCCTGCCAACTCAGCTTAAGACAATTGTTGCAGGAATTTCTTAATTTTAGAGAAAGTACTCTCATCCGCCGCTATAGCTATGAATTAAGCCAGTGTCAAAATAAATTACATATTGTGGAAGGTCTAGTGCTTGCCCTGGCTTCAATCGATGCCATAATTACGACAATTAGAAATGCTGATCAAACTTCCGTGGCACGGGCGCAACTACAGGGACAATTTAATCTCAGCCAAGCCCAAGCTGATGCTATTCTGGCGATGCCCCTGCGTCGTTTGACTGGCTTAGAACAACAGAATTTGCACCAAGAACGATCGGAGTTAATAACGGAAATCCAGCGCCTAGAAAACCTCCTGCAAAACCGATCGGAACTGCTCAAAGCCCTGAAAAAAGACCTGCGCCAGCTCAAAAAACAATACGGCGATGACCGGCGTACCCGCATTATTGCCAAAACTGACCTGACAACCATTCCCCTCAAGCTGCCAGAACCAGAACCCGATCGGGAAGTAACATTAGAATTTTCCTACCGCGGCTATGTGCGCCGCTGGGATGCTAGCCCCCGTCCCCTCCCCGATGACCCCGCCCTGACGAGAATTGTGCTGAGCACCGATCGGGAATTACTACTGTTTAGTGAATCCGGTCTCGCCTTTAGCTTAAGTGTCAAGGATATTCCCCCCATGCCCCGTCAAGCCCGATCGAGGGGCATTCCCCTCCTCAACCTCCTACCCGACAAGGTCGATCGCATTGTCAGTATTTTTGCCCCCTCCCCCGATCGGGCTATGATTTTGGTCACCACCCAGGGCAGAATTAAACGCCTTGACCCCGGCGAATTTGCTGAAATTAGCGCCAGGGGCTTAGTTGCCATTAAACTCAAAGACCAGGACAGCCTGCTGTGGGCGGGCTTAGTAGAAAACAGCGCCGATGTGGTTATTGCCACCCCTAAAGGCAGAATGACCCGTTTACCTGTCGATGACGAGTTTATTCCCCTCCAGACCCGATCGGCGTTGGGGAATCAGTGCTTCAAACTTAAACAGGGGGAAACTTTGATGGGTTGTACTACCCTCCAAGAGACCGATCGGTTATTGCTAGTGAGTGCCCAGGGCTACGGCAAATGCCTCAAACGGGAGCAAATTCGCCTGGCAACCAAGGGCGGCTTGGGAGTGCAGGGGATGGGCTTCAAGAGCAGTGACGACTATTTAACCATCCTGGCTAACCTGCCCCCCGATCGCTCAGAAGTAACCCTAATCCTCACCCCCAGCGATCGCACCACCACCGTCCCCCTCCCCCCCGTGGGAACCAAGAGCCAGGGAGAACCCCTCGTCGAACTCAGTGCCGGCGAAAGAGTAATAGCTCTGGTGTCCTAATCAAGCCCGATCGGTGGCAACTTGCGGTAGTCTATTAAAATAAAAATCGTCAAAACCCTCCCCAAAGTGATCGAATTCCTGGATAGCAGCCAAAAACTCCGCCTTTCCCCCCCGTTCCTATGGTGTCAAGGGGAAAAGAATTACAGTGCCAGGGGACAAATCCATCTCCCACCGTGCCTTGATGCTCGGTTCCCTAGCGGAAGGAGAAACGATCGTGAGGGGACTGTTATTAGGAGAAGACCCCCGTAGTACCGCCCACTGTTTCAGTGCCATGGGAGCGGAAATTTCCCCCCTAAATAGCGAATTAGTGAAAATTAAGGGCATAGGGCTGGGCAACCTCCAGGAACCTTCCCACGTCCTCGATGCTGGCAACTCCGGTACAACCCTACGCCTAATGCTGGGCATTTTAGCCAGCCACACGGGCAGATTTTTTGCCATCACCGGGGATGAATCCCTGCGGGCACGCCCCATGATGCGCGTGGTAGAACCCCTCCGGCGCATGGGAGCCAGTATCTGGGGCAGAGAAAACGGCGCTAAAGCTCCCCTTGCCGTTCTAGGACAGAAACTGCACCCCATTCATTACCTTTCCCCCGTTGCTTCTGCCCAGGTGAAGTCGGCAATTTTATTAGCAGGTCTGCTCACTAACGGCGAAACGATCGTGACGGAGCCTGAACAATCCCGCGACCACAGTGAACGCATGTTGCGAGCCTTTGGCGCTAATGTCGCCGTCGATCGGGACAGCCACACCGTAGTTTTAACTGGGGGCAACCGCCTCCAGGGGCAAGAGGTGATCGTGCCTGGGGATATTAGCTCGGCAGCTTTTTGGTTGGTAGCAGGCTCGATCGTGCCCGACTCCGAAATTGTGATCGAAAATGTGGGCATCAATCCCACCCGTACCGGTGTTTTAGAAGTATTAGCCGCCATGGGGGCAGACCTGACCCAGGAAAATCCCCGTGAAATTACCGGCGAACCCGTTGCCGACATCCGCGTCCGCAGTGCGGCTCTCAAGGGGTGCGAAATCGGCGGCGCAATCATTCCCCGTTTAATCGATGAAATCCCCGTTTTAGCAGTGGCAGCTACCTGTGCCTCCGGCAGAACCGTGATTCGCGATGCTGCTGAGTTGCGGGTCAAAGAAAGTGACCGCATCGCTGCCATGGCAGAGGGACTGCGCGCCTTGGGGGCAGAAGTAATTGAGCACCCAGACGGCATGGAAATCTTCGGCGGTAAGCCCCTCCTGGGCGCAGACGTGGATAGTTACAACGATCACCGCATCGCCATGAGCCTCGCCATCGCCGGTCTCGTCGCCCAGAAACAACCCACAACGATCGATCGGGCTGGTTGCGTCACCATTTCCTATCCCTCCTTTATTCCCACCCTACAACTACTCTATGAATGACCGGATAGTTTACCAAGTCTGGATCAGCGGCAAAGTCCAGGGGGTTGGTTATCGCTATGCCACCCAGAGAATGGCACAAAAACTGGGTGTGACGGGCTGGGTACAAAACCTCCCCGATGGCAGAGTAGAAGCCATGTTTGCCGGTAGCCGTGCCCAAGTAGAAGCAATGATCCAATGGTGCTATCAAGGCAGCCGCGAAGCAGAGGTAGAAAAAGTAGAATTTATCCCCCTCCCCGATCGGGTGTTTTACAAATTTGAGATTCGGCGATGACCTACAACATTTTTATTAGCACGGGGGAAGTTTCCGGAGATTTTCAGGGAGCCGCCCTTGCCCAGGCAATTTATCGAGAAGCCAAACAACAAAATATCCCCCTTACCATCAGGGCGCTGGGGGGAGAAAAAATGGCAGCAGCAGGAGTAAACCTATTAGGAAATACGGCAGGAATTGGCTCGATCGGGCTATTAGAAGCACTACCCTTTATTTTGCCCTCCTTTCTCTTACAACAGAAAGTAAAGCAATATCTCCAACAAACTCCCCCCGATCTGGCAATTCTAATTGACTATGTTACTCCTAATATCGCCATGGGACAGTTTATTAAACGCCATTTAGGCATCCCCATTGTTTATTACATTGCCCCCCAGGAATGGGTGTGGGAATTTCAAAATAATAGTCAACTTATTACCAGCTTCACCGATCGGATTTTAGCGATATTTCCCGCCGAAGCCCAGTATTACCAAAAAAAGGCGCCAAAGTCACCTGGGTGGGACATCCCCTGATCGAACTAATGGCAAAGATACCCGATCGGGATGTCTGCCGCGCCGAGTTGGGTCTTAGCGCCGATGCCCTAGTAGTTACCCTCTTACCCGCTTCCCGCAGACAAGAACTAGAATTTTTACTGCCCGTGATGTTAGAAGTGGGCAGGATTTTACAACAACAATTGCCCCAAATCGAGTTTTTATTACCCCTTTCTCGCCCAGACTACCGCGGCAAAATGGAACAGATTATTAGTAGATACAATATCCCAGTAACCCTAATTGCTAGCAATCCCCACTACGCCATTAAAGCCGCCGATCTTGCCCTCTCTAAGTCTGGGACAGTTAATTTAGAAACTACTTTGTTGGGAGTACCCCAGGTGGTTTTATACCGCGTCAGCGCCCTGACCGCCTGGGTAGCCAGGAAGATTTTAGGTTTCCAAATACCCTTTATGTCCCCCACCAATTTAGTACTGATGGAACCGATCGTGCCCGAATACTTCCAAGAACAAGTGCAACCAATTGCCATCGCCCAGACCTGCTTAGAATTACTCACAAATCCCCAAAAACGATCGGAGATGCTGACCCAATATAGCCGAGTCCGCCAAAATTTAGGAGAAGGCAACACCACTAGCAAAGCCGCCCAAATCATCCTAGACCTTCTCATCCATCCCTCCCCCAACTCCATCTAGGGGGAGATTTAAGCAAAAACAGCCATGCACCGCATACAAGTTCTTCTACAATTGACATGAAGATATGTAAATTCCTATGGGCACCAGCACTGTATCGATCGCCGACCTCCTCGCCCCTGTAAAGGACGATCTACAGTTATTGACCCAAAATCTTAAGAACCTAGTGGGAGCAAGCCACCCCATCCTTCACGCCGCCGCCGAACACCTCTTTGAAGCCAAGGGCAAGGGACTGCGCCCCGCCCTAGTCCTCCTTACTGCTAAGGCAACGATGGGAGACCAGGAAATCACCCCGCGCCATCGTCGCCTCGCCGAAATTACCGAAATGATCCACACTGCCAGTCTCGTCCACGATGACGTAATCGATGAAGCTGGCGTCAGAAGGGGTATTCCCACCGTCAACTCCTTTTTTGGCAACCGCATCGCCGTTTTAGCAGGAGACTTTTTGTTTGCCCAGTCCTCCTGGTACCTCGCTAATTTAGACAACCTCGAAGTAGTGAAACTCCTCTCTAAAGTGATTAAAGACTTTGCCGAAGGAGAAATCCGCCAGAGCCTCACTGCCTTTGATGTCAACCTTTCCCTCACTGACTACCTAGAAAAAAGTTTCTATAAGACAGCCTCCCTAATGGCAGGTAGCTGCAAGGCCGCTGCCGTCCTCAGCGATTGTCCCGCCGAGGAGTGTGAACAGTTCTATAACTTTGGTAAGCACTTTGGCATTGCCTTCCAAGTGATGGACGACATCTTAGACTTCACCAGCTCCACTGAAACCCTGGGTAAGCCCGCCGGCTCCGACCTCAAAGACGGCAACATTACTGCTCCCGTCCTCTTTGCCCTAGAAGAAAAGCCCCAACTGCACACCCTAATTGCCAGAGAGTTGAAGGAGGAATTAGACCTCACTGCCGCCCTTGCCCTAATTGAGCAGAGCACCGGCATCGATCGGGCGAAGGACTTGGCTAAGCATCATACTAAGTTAGCCCTCCAGTCCCTAGAATCTTTGCCCCCCTCCCCCTACAAAAAAGTCCCTGCTGGGTTTGGCGCAATATAACATCGATCGGATTTTTTAATATTTTCTTTAGATTTGTGCTAAATGAGCAATTGTAAGCCTTGAAAGGCTAACTGCGAAAGCATCAGGGGGGATCAATCCTATTAATTGAAACAAAAAGTAGCACATTTCTATGCCCTATAATAAATTCACTATAATTACCCTAAACTTTTTTTACAAACATTGACTTTTAATAAAAATTTTTAGAAGGACGGTTTACTATGGCTCTGATAGAAATGATTCGTTGTCCCAACTGCGGCTCCCATGCGGAGCGTCATCACTTGACTTTAGCAGGTCAAGTCAAGATCGAGTGCGATGTCTGCGACTATCTGCTGATTTTAGACACCCAATCGGGGCAAGTGGTAGAATTCCAGCCCCCAGGCAACGATGCCGAATATCTGCACATGCGCAGGAAGCACCTGTTTATCAAAATTGCTGATGCTATAGCTCACAGGGAGTTAGTTCGTTAATCAGGGCAACCATGGCATCGATCGTGGCGCGATTTTGGGCAGGGTTTGCCAAGCTGTGATTGATCAAGATGGCGAAGATTACAGGGGGATAGTGGGGAGGTTTGAGGTAGCCCGCCAGAGTACTAATGCCCGTAAGAGTGCCTGTTTTTGCCTGGAGGTCGAGGTTAGCAAGGCGGTTGCTGAGGGTGCCGTCCTTCCCCCCGATCGGTAAACTAGCGCGGAAGGAGGAATGCTCTGCCATTTTGACTAAAAGCTCTACTATTTGCTGGGGCGTAGCTTGATTGTGGCGGGAAAGCCCTGAACCATCGGCGAGATAGAATCCCGCAGATTTCACTTGCTGAGAGAGGAAGGCTCTACCCGTCGTTTCGTAGTCCTGTCCGGGGCGGGGGTAGTGTCTGCCCACAATGCGGAGAAGTTGCTCGGCGTAGAGATTATTACTATCTTTGTTAGCAGTTTGGACTAGCTTATGGAGGGGAGGGGACAAAACAACTGCTGTACCTGGTTTTAGCTTTTTCATGCCCCGTCTTTTTAACTCGTGGCGCAGGAGGCTAAGAAATTGCGCCCCGGGGTCTGGAATGGGGTGGGCATACTCGATCGGCTGGGGAATTATGCCCTTGAGAATGAGGGTTTGGGAATCTACTTGAATTTCTAGGGTATCTTCCTGCCCCAATTGAGTGCTATTTTGCACTTGCCACCCCTGCGCCCTGGAGGGATGCTTCCAACTAAAATTAGGGTCAACCTTCCATTCCAAGATGTTTTCATCGATGACCACTGCCCCGATCGGTGGGGCATAGGGTTCCTGGCGGTCTGCCCATTCCCAGCCCCTACCGTAGCTGTTGCCCCAGGGTTCGGCGGTAATTTGGAAACTTTGGATTGGTATATTGCCTGGGTTTAGTTGCCCTACCAACCGCGGTAAATCCCGATCGGAGCGGAAACTGGGATCACCGCCCCCCGTCAGTTTCAGCTCCCCCTTGTCCGTGACTGTCAAAATCGTTTTGACCCGAAAATCTGCCCCCAGGGTAGTCAATGCCCCCGCCGTCGTAAATAATTTTTGCACCGAAGCCGGGATAAAAGACTGTCCCCCGTTAATATCGACCAAAACTTCCTCTCCCGAGCGCACCACCACACCCAATCTAGCGCTAGACTGTGACCACTGGGACAGCAACGCCGACTGCAACCGATCGGGGCAAATACTCTCCCCTGGCACTGAAACGAGCAACAGGGAAAACCAGGCATAAAACAGTTTCATTGGGATGTAATTGTGATAGATTTTAGATAAAAATTCGGTCAATCAAGTTTAGCCCAAAAGCCTAGAGGTATTTTTATGCAGTCAGACACGATCGGTACATCCAAGGCTGCGGTGCCTATTCCCGTCTACCGCGAACTCGCTGCCGAACTCCAAGCCGCCCAAGCAAAAATCATCCAACTGCAGAGCCAAAACGATCGGTTAGCCAAACAAAATCAAGTCCTGACCGCAGAAATTCAAACCATCATCAACGCCCATCATCAAAGCCAAGCCATTATCAGGGAAGCCCAAGAACTTAACCAAGCCACTATTAACCAGGCGCAAGAGCAGAGCTACACCACTATCAACCAAGCCCAAGCCAAAATCGAAGCCCTATTTCAGACACCGAAACCCAAGGAACAAGAAGAAGTAGTGATCGACGAGTCTCAAATTGCCCATCGCACCGTAGAACCAGCTTCCATGCCAGGAGAAATGACCGAAACTGCTCCCCTCAATCGCGGCTGGCTGGTTTTACTAATTTCTGTGATTGTAATAATCTCCTTTGGGGCGGGGTACCTTATCATCAAAGCTAGTCAACGCTGATGCTAAAAGACCACATTCAAGAGGCGGAACTTGTTGCCCCCGACCTCCGACAACTGATTTTAAGCACTGTGGGCAAGATAGCCCTCAGTTGTACTATGCTTCTAGGCTCTGCCATTGCTGGCGGTATTGTCGGGCTAGCCCTCAGTTTTCGTGACTTGCCCGATGTGCGCGTACTAAAGGTTTATGCTCCTTCCGAAACCTCCTACATCTACGATATTAACGGCGAATTGATCGCCCGCCTGCACGGCGATGTTAACCGCGAGGTGGTGCCCCTAGAGCGTATTTCTCCCAACCTCAAACGGGCAGTATTAGCGATCGAGGACTCCTATTTTTTACAGCACAACGGCATTGATCCCGTGGGTATTGCCAGGGCATTAGTGGTCAACTTCCAAAGCAAATCCACTAGGGAGGGGGGATCGACCCTGACCCAGCAATTAGTCAAAAACCTATTTCTCACTAACGAACTCAGTATCAGTCGCAAAGCCGCTGAAGCTTTTCTATCTCTGAGGGTAGAGCAGGTGTTTGATAAAAACCAGATTTTAGAAATGTACCTCAATCAAGTTTATTGGGGCGAAAACACGAACGGCGCAGAAACAGCAGCCCAAAACTACTTCAATAAGTCGGCGGCAGAACTCACCCTCGCGGAATCGGCCATGTTGGCAGGAATTATTCAAGCCCCCTCGGTTTACAACCCCTTTGTTGACTTTAAGGTTGCCAAACAACGTCAAGCCGTAGTGCTCAAGCGGATGCTAGATATAGGCTGGATTACCGAGAAGGAATATAAAGACGCGAAAAATGAACCGATCAAACTAGGTAAGGGTATTTCCTTTGAGACATCCCGCGTGCCCTATGTCAGTCAGGCAGTGGCGGCAGAACTGGAGGAACGCTTTGGTTTGGATACGGTGCTGAAGGGAGGTTTGCGGGTTAAAACCACGATCGATTTGAAGCTACAACGGATGGCAGAGCGGGTAGCCCAGGAAAGCCATGATTCCCTAGTTTATCAGGGGGTAGGTGCAGACCAAATGGCAATGGTGGCGGTAGACAGCAGTAATGGTTTTGTCAAAGCCTTGGTGGGGGGAGTTGGTCCCTTTCAAAAGAATCAGTTTAATCGGGCAGTGCAGGCGCGTCGTCAGTTGGGTTCATCCTTTAAGCCCTTTGTGTATTACTCGGCTTTCGCGACGGGCAATTGGGCACCGGATTCTGTAATTGATGATTCCCCTGTGAGTTTTCCCGATGGCGACGGCTATTATTCGCCCCAGAATTATGACAATACTTTTTCTGGTCCCATTAGTATCCGTCAGGCGGTGGCAGTTTCACGCAATATTCCGGCGGTTTTGTTGGGGGAATATGTGGGGATTAAAAAGGTAATTGAAGATTGTCGCAAGATGGGGATCAACAGTCCCTTACCTCCTGTGATTTCTTTGCCCCTGGGAGCGGCGGACATTACGCCGATGGAGGCTGCCGGTGCCTATGCCATGTTTGCCAATGGGGGTTACAAGGTGCGGGCGACTTTAATTGCCCAGGTTACGGATAGCAAGGGCAACATTATTTTAGATAATACCAACCTCAAAAAGGAGGTGGCTTTAGACCCGATCGCGGTGGGTATGGTTAACGACGTTTTGCAGGCGGTAGTGAGGCAGGGCACGGGTACAGCGGCACAGTTGGCTGATGGCAGACCTGTTGCTGGCAAGACGGGCACGACTTCGGATTTTCGGGATGCCTGGTTTATTGGCTATGTGCCCCAGATGTCTTTGGCTGTATGGATTGGCAATGATGATTATTCGCCTATGTCCTATGGGGTGACGGGGGGGGTATTTGTAGCTCCCATTTGGCGGCGGTTTATGGAAAGGGCTATGGCAGGGCAACCAATTAAAAATTTCCCCGATCCCAGTACGATTAAGTGATGAACATGATCGGTAAAATTTTGGTTTTATCTTTGGCGATTTCTGCCCTAATTAAGTACGGCTTGCCCCTGTGGCTAGATTTAGAGCAACTTTCCTCCTTGCAACGGCAGGCTGTAGCAATTGTTTGCCTGACTGTTGTACCGGTTGTATTTTTAGGGTACTTGGGACGCAAGTAATTGGAGACCATTAAATGAATGGTTCTTACCACCACGGGGATTTAAAGCAGGCATTGATCAGTGCGGCTTTGGAGGTGGTGGCGCAGGAAGGGGCGAAAAACTTGTCTCTACGCCAGGTGGCGAAGCGGGTGGGGGTTTCTCACAATGCGCCCTATCGTCATTTCCCCGATCGGGATGCCCTATTAGCGGCTTTGGCGGAGGAGGGGTTTAGGGGGTTAACGGCAGCCATGATCAGTGGGGGGAAGCATACCATTATCCCGTGGAACATTTAACTGCTGTTGGCTATGCCTATGTTAGTTATGCCCTGGAGCATCCCCACCACTACCGCTTGATGTTTAGTGATTTTCAGTGGGGCAGTGGCGTTTATCCTGATTTGGATTATTGGAGTGAGAGGGCATTTCAGGTTTTACTAGATGCCATCGATCGGGGGATTCGATCGGGGGTATTCCGTCAGGTAGAAGCCCAAAGTTTGGCTTTAGTGGCTTGGTCTTTGGTGCATGGACAGGCTTTATTAGCCATCGATCGGCGTATTTCTTTTGCTTCTGAGCGGGAGTTAAAGGACTTTTTATCTTTTTCGGCTCAAATGCTGATGACGGGGATCAGCCAAAATCAGAGTGATCCACTGCCACCCGTTCATCAAAGACAAAACATTTGCCCTGCCATAAACTGCGATCGGGGGGGATAGTAGCAAGATATTGGAGAATGCCCCCTTTGAGGTGATAGACTTCCTTAAATCCCTGCTGTAGGAGATAGGCGCTGGCTTTTTCGCAACGAATGCCGCCGGTACAAAACATGGCGACTTTAGGGGGAGCGATCGGTTTAATTTTTTCTTGTACGTACTGGGGAAATTCACCAAAGCTATCTAATTCAGGATTAACGGCTCCCACAAAAGTACCTAATTCTACTTCGTACTGATTGCGGGTATCGATGACTAACACAGTGGGGTCAGAAATTAAATCATTCCAGTCTTTTGGTTCGATGTAGGTGCCCCTTTGTTGCAGGGGATCGATGTCTTCTATTCCCATCCTAATAATCTCTTGTTTGAGTCTTACTTTCATTTTGCCGAAGGGAATGATGTCTGTCATTCCTTCTTTTGTTTCCATGGTGCGGAAACGATCGTCTTGACGCAAGAAGTTAATTACTCCGTCTATACCTTCCCTCGTACCGGCGATGGTGCTATTGATCCCTTCTTTTGCTAATAAAATCGTGCCTTTAATCTGCCATTGGTCACATAGTTGTTTTAATTGAACTTGCAATTTCTGATAGTCGGGTAAGGGGACAAAATGATAAAAGGTGCAAACAACGATCGGTTTCATTTATCTTCCTCCAACAGTTGTAAAAGAGCTTCTTCCATCACGATCGGGTTTGTGGTAGAAGTGCCGAACTGTCTGACGACAATACTGGCAGCCAAATTGCCCAGGATGGCTCCTTCTACATAGCTACCGCCAACGGCTAGGGTTAAACTCAGGGCTGCTACTACTGTATCTCCCGCCCCTGTAACATCAAACACTTCGGTACGGTTAAAGGCGGGGATATGGAAGGCATCATTGTGAGTAAAGAGGCTCATGCCCTCTTCGCCTCTGGTGATCAGGACTTGCTGGGCTTGGGTGATTTGCAAGAGGTCCTGGGCGGCTTGAGCAAGATTATCAGAGATGGGGTAGCCAACGGCACGCTCTACTTCGGGGATATTGGGCGTAAAGATGGAGGCTCCGGCAAACCGATCGAGGTTTTGTTGTGCGTCTACTACCGTGAGGGGATGTTGCAACGCTTCTGCAATTACACGGGGCATTAGTACCCCTTCGCTATAGTCAGAACAAACTAAAACAGCCACCTCTGCCCGATGGTCGCGGATGAAGTGGGCTAACTGCTGTTCTATTTCTGGGGAGGGGCTTTGGTCCGATTTGCGATCGATGCGGACGATCTGCTGGGTGACGGATTGGCGACTGTGCCCGGAAATTCGCGTTTTCGTTACTGTGGGACGGGAGGGATCGACCACAATGCCCCTAGTGTCAATGCCCGCCTCCTGAAAGATATGTTTGAGTACCTGCCCTTGGTCATCGTTGCCAATTATGCCTACGGCTAGGACTTCACCCCCCAGGCGGGCTAAATTGTAGATGGCATTAGCCCCTCCTCCAGGAACCTGGCGCGTTTCTTCATGGCGCAGAATTAAGACTGGGGCTTCCCGCGAAATTCGCTCTGCCCCGCCGGTCACAAATTCATCTAGGGTTAGGTCCCCCACGACCATGATTTTTTGCCCCTGGAAACGGTGCAAATAACCAATGAGTTGCTCCTTGCGTGCTAGTAAATGCTGTCTGAACGATCGTGGCACCATGAAAAATAAATTAGAGGTAAAGGATTATAGTCTATCTTGGGGCAGACGTTCCAGACGTTTTTCTATGTCATCTACTTTGGTTTTGACTCCCCGTAGGTCAGTAAACAATTTGTAAATGTCGGCAATTATTTGTGAGCTAGGGGCAAGGGGCAACTGGGCTACAGTTTTGGGGTCTGGCGGTGCAGAGGCAAAAATGGGGGCATATCTGGGGTTTTGTTGGGTTTTGGCAAGAAAAATATCGATAGCAATCCCGCGATTGACGCAGTCCTGGGCGCAATCCCGATCGGGTTCGCCGTATTCCGCCAAGTTTTTGCCCCCGCCTCTGCCATGAATAGCAATTAGTTCACCGCGACTATTGAAGACGGGTCCACCGCTCATGCCCCTGCGCGTGGGCGCACTGTATTGGGTGTTGTAGTCGCCGTCCTCCGGCTGTTTTAATAAAGCTCTGAGGGTGCCAGAGGTTAAACGAAACGATCGGCTGGGGAATTGGGGACCAGGGTCGGGCCAGCCCGCCACGAATACCGGCTCTTTGGTGATTTTTTGACGATTGATCGTCACGATCGGGTAATTTTTGCCCGGGGCAGTAAAGTGCACCACTGCCAGGTCTGATCCTTCCACTTTATTTTGGTTGAGTTTGCCCAGGGGAATGATGTTGTCGTTGGTATCTTGGTCATCGACGAAGTGAACGATGCCATCGGCTGTGCGGACACCGTAGTCTGTCCCCCTGGCACTCACCACATGGGCATTGGTCAGGACATAGTAATCGTCGTTTTTCCTGCCGATCAGTACTCCAGAACCAGGACGGAAGGCTTCCCGCAATGCCTGGTTATCTCCGTCCTTGAGGTCTTGGGCAACTACCACTGTAGTCTGTCTTGCTACCCCCAAGACTAAGTTCAAATCGATCGCTTGGGAACCCCTGCCCAGCCATAGGCAGAGGCAAAGCCCGATCGTGGATAAACCTAGTAACTTCAGCCAGTGCTTCATGGAATTTTCTGCGCGACCTGGCATCAATGTATCATTTTTCAGGACTTACGCCGAATCACAAGTCCCCTTCGCCGTGGGAAAAGGGATTGAGGGATGAGGGGGATTTTCTGAAACCCTCACCCTAGCCCTTTCCCAAAAAGGGAGAGAGGACTAAAAAATTGATCTACTTCCCTTCTCCCCTGGAAGAAGGGATTGAGGGATGAGGGGAATTTTTCCTTAGCGTAAGTCTTGAATTTCTACAAGGAATTACATCTGCGGTGTTATGGGAAGGAATATTCTAAAGGTTGTGCCCCCTGCCTGATTACTTACAACATCGATCGTGCCCTGACAAACTTCGACACATTTTTGCACTAAACTTAGCCCTAAACCAGAACCATGAATACCGGCGACATTACTACCCCGAAAAAATGGCTCAAAGATATGGCTCACTTCCCCTGCGGGAATACCAATTCCCCGATCGGAGACCATAATTTCTACCTTAGTATGATGTTTAATTACCTGCATAAATACTTCCGATTGGGAATATTTTAGGGCGTTAGTTAGTAACTGCTCCAAGATGCAACCTAATAGACGGGGATCGCTTGTAATCAGACTTTCTCCTTCCAAGGGATAGAAATTGATCCCGTAAATATTAGTAATATCTATGCGACTAATTAAATCTTGACAAAATTCATTTAGGTTAAGGGATTGCCAATTGGGAATAAAGAAATCTGTCTTGATTTGATAGATTGTCATCATGTTATCGATCGTCGCTAGAATCCGATCGGAGGCATTTTTGATTCTAGCTATACTACGTTTGATTTTATTATTTTTAGTTAAATCTTCATTATTTTCTAGGGTACTAATAGCAATTGCCATTACATTTAGGGGTGTACGAAATTCATGGGAAATCATGGCAAAAAATGCTGCTGTAGTTGATTGATTTCCTGTTCCTGCCTTAAAGCAATGGCTATAGCTTCTGATTGTTTCCGATCGGTAATATCTCTAACTAACATCATGACCTCATTCTGTCCACTGGGGACTAAACGGGCTTCATAGTAGGTATCGGTTTTAGGATCGCTAAACTCGATCGTTTGTAGTTGTTGCGTTGCTAGAGTAATATCAATTAACTTTAGGATACGGTCACTAATTGGCGTAAAACAGGGAAATTCTTTAAGATGGCGGTAGATTTTTTCTTGGGGTAAACGGGCATGAAAATCAATAAAATTTCCGCCCCGATCGACGATAAACATAGAGTCAGGAATACTTTCAATCAGGGCGCGATTGCGATTTTCAAACCGCTCTAAAGTCTCCTCGATTAAGTGATTTTCTGTAATATCTCTACCTACTGCATGTACCTCTTTAGGACTAACTAGGTAATGGTTCCAGACCTGCCAGTGTACACTACGATCGGGCAATATCACGCGGCATTTATACTTAACTTGGGGAGACGATAAATCCAACCCCATTAACTTTTGTTTTACTCTTTCTTGGTCTGTCCGGTCAATCCAACTAAAAATGTTTTGACCTACTAAATCGGACTGAAATAAATTGTATACAGCAGGATTAGCGTAAGTTACGCAGTAATCGACCTTCGACCAGCATAAAATCAACTCCTCCTGCATCTCCACGATCGATCGATAGCGATCGCGTTCCTTTGCCTTCGATTGAGATTGCCAGTAAAAATAAAAGGATGAAGCTAATAGTACCCCAGACCACAACCAGTTAACCATAAGCACCAGGAGTGGATGCCCACCCCTCTTTCTATCAATGTTTTTTCAGCCAGCTAAACATCGCCCGCAATTCCTTACCCACCGTCTCGATCGGGTGTTGGGCTTCATTGCGACGCATGGCAGTAAACATGGGCTTGCCCGCTTGGTTCTCCAGCACAAAGTCCCTAGCAAACTGCCCCGATTGAATTTCCGCCAAAATCTTTTTCATTTCTTGGCGCGTTTGTTCCGTAATAATGCGCGGTCCCCTGGTGTAGTCGCCATACTCTGCTGTATTAGAGATGCTGTAGCGCATATTGGCTAATCCCCCTTCCACTACCAAGTCTACAATCAACTTCACTTCGTGGAGGCACTCAAAGTAAGCTAATTCTGGCTGATAGCCCGCCTCGACTAGGGTTTCAAAGCCCGCCTTAATTAAAGCGCTCAAGCCGCCGCACAATACAGCTTGTTCCCCAAACAGATCGGTTTCGGTTTCTTCGCGGAAAGTAGTCTCTAAAATGCCCGCCCTGGTAGCGCCAATTCCCTTGGCGTAAGCCATCGATCGCGCCCGCGCCTGTCCCGTTGCGTCCTGAAATACGGCAAACAAGCTGGGTACACCCTGTCCCTGTTCGTAGGTACGGCGCACCAAATGACCAGGACCTTTGGGAGCCACCATAAACACATCTACGTCAGGGGGGGGCACTACCTGGGCAAAATGGATGTTAAACCCGTGGGCAAAGGCGAGGCTATCCCCTGGTTTGAGGTGAGGAGCAATTTCCTGGAGGTAAATCGATCGTTGCACTTCATCGGGCAATAAAATCATCACCACATCGGCAATTTGGGCTGCTTCTGCCGTAGTCTTGACCGTCAGTCCTGCCATTTCTGCCTTTTGCCAAGAGCTACTGCCCTGGTATAACCCGACAATTACCTCAAGACCGCTATCCCGCAAGTTGAGGGCATGGGCGTGCCCCTGGGAACCATAGCCAATAATGGCAATCTTTTTGCCCAGGAGGGGATCGAGTTGAACATCGGCATCATAATACATTTGTGCCATGGGTTTCTCCTTTAGTTATGTTAATTGAGTGTAGCGAAAACTCGAGGGATTATACCGATCGTCTAACTAAAATATCGGCATTTTGTAGATGGTGCTTTATTTCCCCGATCGTCAGTTGGCGGTAATGCAAGAGGGAAGCTAACAGGGCAGCACTAGCTTTCCCCTTTGTGAGGACATCGGCGATGTGCTGGCAATTCCCCGCCCCACCGGAGGCAATGACGGGCACCCCTACCCGATCGGCGATCGTTTGGGTCAATTCCACATCGTAGCCCGCTTGGGTGCCATCGGCATCCATACTGGTAACTAAAAGCTCTCCTGCGCCCCGTTGCACTACTTCCTCTGCCCAGGCAATGGCATCCAAACCCGTATTTTCCCTGCCCCCCCGCACAAATACATCCCAGCCGGAACGATCGGCTCTTTTTCTGGCATCGATCGCCACTACAATACATTGACTGCCAAACCGAGCGGCACTCTGATTAACTAAGTCCGGTTGCCGCACCGCTGCCGAATTGAGGCTAATTTTATCCGCTCCTGCCCTCAGTAGAGTAGCGATCGTGGTTAAATCCCGAATCCCGCCCCCTACCGTGAGGGGAATAAACACCTGTTCTGCTGTCCGTTGCACCACATCTAGCAATATTTGCCGGTCTTCATGGGTAGCAGTAATATCCAAAAAACCAACTCGTCTGCACCTTCAGCATTGTAACGTTGTGCTAACTCTACAGGATCGCCCGCATCTTTGAGACCGACAAAGTTAACCCCTTTTACTACTCTCCCTGCTTTGACATCTAAACAGGGAATGATGCGTTTTGCTAACATGTTTTTCTACTTTTTTATCTGAATTTTACCAGATGTTCGGTTAGCCCGATCGTTTTTATAGCAGAAAACCATACCCCCTGTTTTAACTACCTCTGTTATTTTAGATGTGTCACTAACAGAGGTGACAAACAAAACTTAAGGAGGTAAAAACTATGGCTCTTATTCGTTATCAACCCTTCCGTGAACTTGACAACCTGCAAAAAGAGATGAATCGTTTGTTTGACAACTTAGTCTCTGCCAATGAAGGTGTGTCCCCCTATGCTTTTGTTCCTTCCGCAGAAATGGAAGAAAGCGGCGAGGCCATTCATCTGCGTTTAGAGTTACCAGGCATTGATCCCAAGGAGTTGGATGTGCAAGTAACCGCTAATTCTGTTTCCATTACAGGAGAACGTCGCTCCGAAACGAAAACAACCGAAGATGGTGTTACTCGATCGGAGTTTCGCTATGGTAGATTCCAAAGAGTAATCCCTCTCCCCGCCCGCGTCCAAAACAATCAAACTACTGCCGAGTATAAAGATGGTATCCTCCATCTTACCCTGCCCAAGGCAGAAGAAGAAAAGAACAAGGTCTTCAAGGTAACTCTCTAATTTAGTCTGTTCCCCTCCCCAGGGAGGGGTTTTTAAGTTTCTATCTGACCGACCGGTTGGTCTTTCATTTTGCCTAAAGATGCTAACAGAGTATTTAACTCTTCATAAAACGCCACCTGGGCGCGATTAGTCTTGCCGCCAAAATAAAGAGTATCGCCCATCTTTAATGCCCAAACTTGACTGTAACTGATGTAACTCATCATTACTCCCGCCATTAACAGGGCAAACCCCGCATACACGATCGGGATGCCAGGATCGGCTTTGATCTGCAAACCCGTTGCCCCCACCAAAGATACTAATTGCAGATTGACCCCATTTACTTCTACCCTGCTGCCTACCCTAGTCGTGTGCAGCAGACTGCCATCGGGGGCAAAAATAAGTACCGTACCCTGCAAATCCGGCACCACCAAAGAAATACCCTCACTCAGATCGGGTTTAGTGGGAATCCAGGTGCCCCATACCCTCTGCCCCGAAGATTCTCCCTCTAGGGGCGATAGGGGTAACTCCAGCAAAGGACTCTGGTTAAAGCGAAACTGGATTTTTTTTATGTCCCAACTGGCTTGATAGAGGGTCACACCCTGGAACCGCAGCGGCTTATTCACATAAATCGTTTCCCGATCGAGTTCCTTGCCTTGGCGATCGACAACGGAAAGATCGGAATAAAACTGGGAAATCTTCCCCTTTTCCGAATAATCAATCCAAAATCGATTTACCTTTACTGCCCAGTCCTGGGGAATCAACCTGCGACCCAATAAACCTACCTGAGTCACATTACTGATCGTAAAAGTCTCTCCCTCTGGAATCATCTCCTGGGCGATAAAGCCCCCTAGCGCCCCCACCACCGCACCGAGCAAAATTACAACCATGCCCCCATGCACCACAATCGGTCCAATCCTGCCCACCAGCCCTTTGCAACCGTAAAACTGCCGATCGGTTTGACTGACCCGATACCCCTGCCTCTGCAACCCCTCTATCAATACTTCAAATAGGGATGGACTGAGAGTGACAGCATAGGGCAGCTTAGTAATACTCTGGGGCTTACTGACAAAAACCAGCGCCGCGCCACCCTCAATAGGGGAATCTGCCGATAAATAGTACAGGTCACTAAACTAGCGCCAAATAAAATCAAGAGGGTGAGAAACCACCAAGTGCTATAAACCCGATCGAGACCAGCCCCTAAAATCACCCTATAGGTCAAGAAGCCAAACAACGCGGGACGGAGGGGATAATTAGTCTGGTAAAAATCTTCAGTCTGACCCTGTTCAATCACAGTACCCGTAACACTGAAAACCGCAATCAACAGCAGTAGAACAATAGCAAATTTAAGATTTCCCAACAGCGGAACTACTTCCCTGCGCCAGAGAGACTGCAACTTAATTTCCCCGCAATGCTTTCACTTCCCGCAAGATTACCATCAAGCCCTTGTTTTGATTATCTACCTGTTGCAATATCGTTTCTACCTTCTTCTCCAAATTGGCGAGGGATGCTTCCTGCCGTTGCATTTTGTTAGTAATGGCGGCTAGTCGGGCAGCTACTTCTCGTTGAATCAGACTTTCAATCCCTTGAATTAGCAGGTGTTCGGTGGCAGCCAGCTTATCAATAACGACTTGGGATTGAACTCCAGCCTGAGCCGTTTGCATAGTGGTGGCAGGGGCAGACGCAGATACATGGAGGAGCTTTTTAATCCGATCGATCAAGACATCCGCTTCAAAGGGTTTTTCTAAAAACTCAAAGCCCTCGAAGGGTTCGGGTACATGCTCTGCCACTTGCTCCCGCAATCCAGAGATCATAATTACTGGGGTATCTTTAAGGGAGTCGATCCGCCGCATTGCCTGCAAGGTCTGATAGCCGTTGTATTTGGGCATGACAAAATCCAGTAAAATGATGTCCGGTTCCACACTGCGGGCAGTTTCAATGCCTGACTTGCCATCACTTGCCTCCAATACCTCAAACTGATCCGACAAAATGTTTTTTACCATCTTGCGGATCATGATGCTATCGTCAATTACCAAACTTTTTTTGATCCATTGTTCCGCTCTACTTTAGGTGGTGTGGAATATAAAAGTTACTTTGTCTCCCTTGCCCAGAGAAATCCGATCGCCATGACGCAGGCGGTGGCGGTTTCCGGGAGGCAGCGGGACGTTGTTAATGTAGGTTCCGTTAGAACTACCCGTATCTTCAAAGAAGAAAGCATCGCCTTCTATACGGAGGTCGGCATGAACCCGGGACACAATATCAGCGTCAGGGTAACCAGATACATCAATATCTGGAGGGATGAGGTTGTTAGGCTTACCGATATGGAGTACTTGGGTACCTTGGGGTAGCTCGAGTTTGGCATTGGTCTGGACATGAATTAAACAGGCAGAGCTGGAAGGGCGGTGACCGTCTTCCTCGTCTACGAGTTCGTCTAGGTCTGCCTCATCATCGAGTTGCTCATCTAAGGGCATAAATTCTTCAGGATAAGAGTTTTCCATTGCCAATCTTTCTGACTGCACACCAATTTAATCATAGCGGTAATGGCGACAAATTTGACATACTCCCTGCCTTAAAGGGCAAGGATTCTTGTCGCTTCTTTGACGCATGCTGGGGAACCAGTCTCTGCTCTGATGTGATTCAGGATTCAGGCAGTCGTTGATAAATCGATCGTAGCTGGTCTGTGGTGTTCACTGGTTGTCTGGGGGGGACGGTATCGAAGTTGGGCCACAAGTTCAGGTCATCACAGGGGCAGGGTTGCGCCGATCGGGGACCAAGGGTAAGGCTGGGCAGGGGGAGGTCACAACGGGGGCAGGATAGAAGTTCGTAGTTAGCCGAAAAAAGTTGCTCTAGGCTGATGTTTGCCCCTTCTAGGCTGGCAGCTTCGGGGCGGGCTTCGCCTTCCTGCCAAATTTCTTCAAACCGAGTGGTGTAGTGGTCACCGGCAATGACTTGGTCTAGGCTGACGACCCGATCGGATAGGATGAGTTTCCGTCCTAGCTGCATCCAATAGGCCAGATATTGTTTAACTTCATTTTTGTTCGCCATAATGACACCTCCCTTAATTTCATTTTAAGGGGAATAGGGGGAATAAAATGTTGATAATTGTTTTATTCCGTGAAGTTCTACTAAGTATATTTGTTTACAAGTAAAAATCAAAGGTCTGGTCTGCGGTAATTTGTAGTAGGTATTTACCGTAGGAACTTTTTGCTAGGGGGGCGGCTAATTCTTTCACCCGATCGGCGGTAATATAACCTAAACGGTAGGCAATTTCTTCGATACATGCCAACTTTAAGCCTTGTCTTTCTTCGATCGTTTGTACAAAATTGGCGGCTTGGTGTAAAGATTCATGGGTGCCGGTATCTAGCCAGGCATAGCCTCTGCCGAGAATTTCTACCTTGAGTTTACCTAAAGATAAATAAATTAAATTCAAATCAGTTATTTCTAATTCATTGCGTGGGGAAGGCTTTAATTGGCGGGCAAATTCTACCACTTGGTGGTCATAAAAGTAGATGCCGGGTACAGCATAGCGGGATTTAGGCAGTCTGGGTTTCTCTTCTAAACTAATGGCATTGCCCTGGGCATCAAATTCGATCACGCCGTAGCGTTGGGGGTCACTTACTTGATAGCCAAAAACTATCCCCCCCGATCGGAGTTGGGCACAGGAACGTAAAATTTCGGGCAATCCATGACCATAAAAAATGTTATCTCCTAAAATGAGACAAACGGCTGGTTACTAATAAAATCTGCGCCTAAAATAAATGCCTGAGCTAACCCTTCAGGGCGGGGCTGCGCCACATAGCTAAATTCTAATCCCCACTGGGAACCATCCCCCAATAGTTGTTGAAATAGGGGCAAATCTTTGGGGGTAGAAATAATTAAAATTTCCCTAATGCCCGCTAACATTAACACCGATAAAGGATAGTAAATCATGGGCTTGTCATAGACGGGCATCAGTTGTTTACTGACTACCTGAGTAATAGGATATAACCTCGTTCCAGAGCCTCCTGCTAGGATAATTCCCTTCATATGTTATTCTTGCAGCCTAATAAGCGGTCGTGAATTGCTTTAACTACAAAAATGCCGTTGATCCAGGGCAAATGTCCTCTGGGGGCACGTAAGCTAAAGTTCAAGTCATCATATCTTTTCCAGTGGTAACTGTTAAATAAAATGTTGCTTACTCGCCATCCCACCCGATCGCCAAACATCGCCATTGCCTGATTTTGATCCCAACGCAATTGGGTGCACTGTCGCCATATTACCGCCTGGGTGGAAAAGCCAAACCGATCGTTACTGGTTTCCTGCCACAACCGATCGATGAGGAGCAAATCGGCGCAGGGGAGGTAGAGGAAATTCTGGGAATTGAGTTGCAGATGGGCGTGGCAGAGTAGTTTCAGGTTGGCAATAGTCCATTGATTAGCAGCGCCCCATTGTTTACTGCGCAATAATTTTTGTAGGTATAGGTAATAAATGCCGCTGGGGCTGAAAAGTTGCAATGCTTGCTGGACATAGTCTTCTTTCCTCTCGCACAGCAGGCTGTAGGCGAAGATGCGTAACTCTTTGTCCTGATGACGTAAAAATTGGAGGACAATTTCGATACCTTCTCGCCCATAGTTCAAAGCCGATTGGAGAATTTCCTGCCGTTGTGTTATCGTTTCTGTACGGTAGAGCGCCTGCTTTAGTCCTGGCACCCCCCCCATGACCAAAGCCTGGTTAGGACTTGTTCCCCCCAAAACAACATCAGATTTTTGTGGTTGGTTATGGCTGTTCATCCGTTATCATTTAGTCCATCTTGCTTGCGGAGGAAAATCCCATCGTTATTTTATACCCCCCCCCCGGAAACAATCGTAGAAGAAAAGCAGGAATCTGTCTTGCACATTATGGGAAAAGCGCAACTGCGGGGTCATGTCCCTATCAGTGGGGCAAAAAATTCTGCCCTAGCCTTGATGGCAGCGGCGCTCCTATCCAGTGAAGGTTGCACGATCGATAACTTACCCTGCCTAGTTGATGTGCAGCGCATGGAGGATATTTTGGTGTCCTTGGGTGTAAAGGTGCGTCGGTGTCAGGGTGAGATTGAGTTAGATACGAGTTCTTTGACTAATTCCCAAGCCCCCTACGAATTGGTCAGCCAAATGCGGGCAAGTTTCTTTATTATTGGTCCACTCCTGAGTCGCCTGGGAGTAGCACAAATTCCTTTACCAGGAGGGTGTGCCATCGGTGCCCGTCCCGTAGATTTGCATGTGCGGGGGCTACAGGCAATGGGGGCAGAAGTGGAAATCAACCACGGTATCGTCCATGCCTCTTGTAGTGGCGGACGGCTCAAAGGGGCAAAGGTTTATCTGGACTATCCCAGTGTGGGCGCTACGGAAACGATTATGATGGCGGCTACCCTCGCAGAGGGAGAAACAGTAATTCAAAATGCTGCCCAGGAGCCGGAGGTAGTGGATTTAGCCAATTTCTGCCGCGCCCTGGGAGCAAGAATTTATGGGGCAGGTTCCAAAACGATCGTGATTTTAGGCGTGCCGCGGCTCTACGGTTGTAAATATACGGTGATCCCCGATCGGATTGAGGCAGGGACTTACATGATTGCCGCCGCCATTACCCGATCGGAAATTACTCTTGGTCCTGTGGTACCGGAACATTTAGTAGCGTTGACAGCAAAGCTCAGGGAAATCGGTGTCACGATGACGATGGCATCCCCCACAATCATGACTGTGCAGGGGCATCAGGGCACCTACAGCGGTATTGAGGTGGAAACTTCTCCTTTCCCCGGCTTTCCTACAGATATGCAGGCACAGTTGATGGCACTCCTCACTATCAGCGCAGGCAATAGTGTCGTGACTGAAACGGTATTTGAGAATCGTTTGCAACACGTCGCTGAACTCTGTCGCATGGGGGCAAATATCCGCACCAGGGGCAATGTAGCGATTATCACAGGGGTAGAAAAACTATCTGGGGCACCGGTAATGGCAACGGATTTAAGGGCATCAGCGGCTTTAGTTTTGGCGGGGCTGGCGGCGGAGGGGGAGACCCAACTGCGGGGACTGCACCATCTCGATCGGGGTTACGATCGCCTGGAGGAGAAGTTACGCAATTTAGGGGCTTTACTGCACCGTGATTAAAAACATTATTTTTGATTTAGGGGGTGTAATTTATGAACTCGACTTCGATCGGTTTAATCATAATCTTGCCCTGTTACAACAGCAGGCAAACCCCCAACAAATCTATTCCCGCCTAAAACAACCCTCAGTTTTTTCCGACTATGAAAGGGGCGCGATCGATACTCCTACTTTTCGCGATCGGGTCAGGGAAGAGCTAGGAATAGCTGCTAGTGATGAAACGCTCGATCGGGCGTGGAACTCTTTATTAGTAGGGCTGTTTCCAGGTAGAAAAGCAATGCTGGAGGAATTATCCCAGCGCTATCGATTAGCTCTACTTAGTAACATCAATTCTCTTCATTTAGAGTATATTGAGTCGGAATGTCAGGCAATTTTTCAGTTATTTGAGCACTGCTTTTTTTCCTACCAATTAGGTACAAGAAAACCAGAGCTTGAGATATTTAATCTTGTCCTCGATCGGATGAATTTTATACCGACAGAGACCCTATTTATTGATGATTCTCCCCCAAACATCGAAGCAGCTGCGTCTTTGGGAATCAAAGCAATTTTAGTTAAGGAGCCAAGTAAATTAGCAACAATCATCGACCAGCTTCCTGAGCTTGTGGAAGGGAGCTGAGCGGAGCAGAGGAAAATTCCCCTCTCCCTTTTTGGGAGAGGGCTAGGGTGAGGGTTTCCGAAAAAGCAACGTAAGTCCTGTCAGACTTTAACAACTCAAGTAAGCTAAGATAAAAAGATGCTTATTTACGATCACAAATAATGGCAAAACGAAGACTTCCTGCTGAGTGGGAACATCACCAGTGTTGTTGGTTAGCTTTTCCCTCCGATCGGGATTTATGGGAAGACCAGCTAGAGGGAGCGCAACAAGAATTTTTAGCACTGGCAAAAACGATCGGTGTTTCAGAAAGGTTAGAGATTTTAGTTAAACAAAAGAAAGATGAAGAAGTTGTCTTGCGTCATCTTTCTGATTGTCAGGTGCGTTGTCATTTTATCCCCTACGGTGATATTTGGTTGAGAGATACTGCGCCTTTATTTATGAAAGATGAAACAGGTCATGATTATGCTATTCATTTTGCCTGGAACGGTTGGGGGGGAAAGTATAACTTAGAATATGACGATCGGGTTTCCCAAGCAATCATTGACCTATTACAGATCGAGTCTTTGTATTTTAATTGGGTGTTAGAAGGAGGGGCAATTGAAGTAGATGGGGAGGGAACTTGTCTGACGACAAAACAATGTCTACTTAATCCTAATCGTGGTCTTAGTTCCGATCAATACCAAGTAGAAGATGCCCTCCGATCGGCGTTGGGGGTAACTAAAATTCTCTGGCTCGATCGGGGTTTATTAAATGATCATACCGATGGACATATTGACACGATCGCTCGGTTTGTTGCCCCTGGTAAAGTTTTGTGTATGGAGGCAATGCGCTGTGATGACCCCAATAGCGAAGTATTAACAGAAATTGCCGCAACCCTTGCCAATTATAGGGATGCCCAGGGACGATCGTTAGAAATTATCCCTATTCCTTCCCCTGGTTTAGTATTAGATCACCACCGAGAAATCATGCCAGCGAGTTACTTAAATTTTTATATCAGTAACCAAACGGTAATTGTTCCCACCTATGATGCCCCCTGGGATGAAGATGCCATTAAACTAATTAGTCAGTGCTTCCCCTACAGAAACACGATCGGTTTAAGTGCTAAATCTATTCTGACCGGCGGGGGCGCTTTCCACTGCATTACTAAGCAACAATAGTTTATTTTGTTTCTCCATGGAAGACCAATTTTTATTACCTAATGGAGCAAATCGTGATGCCATTCGTCAGATGGGCTATGCTTTTGTGGATTTAATTGTCGATCAAGTCTTAGCAAAACAAGCAGGAGAGTTTAGCCAAAAGTTTACCTCTTTGCCATTAACTATCCCGCAAACAGGAAGACACTGGCAAGACATATTGCAAACGATCGAGAACAAAATTTTACCAAACACGATCAATCTCCATCACCGCGGCTATATGGGACACATGGATAGTGTGCCTTTAGCCATTACAGTCTGGGCAGATGCTCTTATTGCTGCGATCAACAATAATATGCTCAGTTATGAACTATCCCCTGTCTTTACAGAACTAGAAGCTAGTTTGTTATCTTGGCTAGGTCAAAGGTTTGGTCTTTCGCCTAATTGTTTTGGTACTTTGACCGCGGGGGGCAGTTTAGCAAACATTACAGCATTTTTATTAGCTCGCAATCACCATGACCAAACGATCATTCACAGGGGGAATACACAACTTCTTTATGCTTTTGTTTCTGAAGCTGCCCATATTTCCTTTGAAAAAGCCATGAATGTCATCGGTCTAGGAAAAGACCAACTGATTAAAATACCGACTAATCCTAAAGGTGAAATCTTAATCGATCGGTTACAAGCAGCAATAAAACGAGTGAAACAAAATAAAGGCATTCCTTTTATGATTGTCGCCGTCGCCGGAACTACCATCACTGGCGCGATCGACCCGATCGGAGACCTTGCCCAAATCGCGCAAGATAATAACTGCTGGTTTCATGTGGATTGCGCTTATGGGGGCGCTGTCATTTTTTCCGAAAGATGGAAGCACTTGTTAAAAGACACCGATCGGGCAGATTCCATCACCTTCAATCCGCAAAAATGGCTTGGTGTTGCCCGCACTTGCGCAATGTTATTAGTGAAAGACCGCCAAGTTTTGGAAGCAGGCTTTGATCAACATCTACCTTACATGAGTTTCCATGACTTGAACTTTGGCAATCTTACCCTGCAAGGCACAAGAAGAACTGACATACTTAAACTGTGGCTTGCTCTCCAAGCTCTCGGTTTATCAGGAATTGCAGACTACATCGATCGATCGATGGCTTTCACGGCAGAGTTTTGTCAGATGATTGACCGATCGGTTTACGCCCGTATAGCAGTAGAACCAACTCTAAACATTGTCTGTTTAGAATCAAAAGACCCCAAAATAACCAACAAACAACTGCAAGAAAAACTGCAAAAGAATAACCAATACTGGCTCTCTTTACCCCAATGGCAAGGCAGAGAAATCCTGAAAGCCGTTATTCTGCACCCCTATCCCAAACTAACGGACATTCTCTAAGCTCTTCGCTTTGCCAATAAACTGACTCAAGAAGATAGACATCACACTCCGCTTTCTGGTCTTTATATTTGTATTGACAGACATCCCTGCTTGCAATGGTAAAATAATACAGTCATTTTTCTTAGCGGGATTGTCACAGTCCCCCGATCGTAAGACCTGTTGCTCTAACACAATCTTGGCAGGAAAAGCATAAAAAGGACGCTCTTGAATCGGAGGTAAAGCATCACTACCTACCCATTCCACCTTGCCCTTAATGCTACCAAACTCCAAATTAGGGAAAGAATCTACCTTTACATCCACAGGGATCGGTTCTTTACTTTCCAGCCGTTTGTTAATAAAACCAATATCGCGGTTGGTAATATAAACCTTGGCCACCAGTTTATCATTGGGGACAATCTTCATTAGCGGTTCAGCACTGTTTTGGGGAATGACAAAGCCATTGCCTGTCACCTTAATGTTAAACACACTGCCACTAATGGGAGCTTTGATCTCCTGATACTTAAGGGTCTGGTCAGCCCGCTCTAGTTGGGCATTGACCTCATTCAACCGCTGTTGGTTAGCGGCAATCCGCTCTAAAATGTCCCGCTCCGTCTGCGCGATCGCGTTACCAAGACGCTCCTCCGCCTGGGCAATCGCCGCTAACAGACGGGTCTCTTCCCGCGTCAACCGATCGATGTCCGCTTGAATGCTCGTAATCTGAGACCTACGACTCAAGACCTCCGCTCTGCGCGATTCCACCTCAATATCCTGCCGATCGAATTGCAAGCGCGACAGAGCACCAGAATCCTTCACAGGGCGCATTGCCTCTAGGGTTTCCTCACTCTTTTTCAAGATCGTTTCCGTCTGGGACAAAATACCCTCATTGGCGAGCAAAATCTCTTGCGCCCGACGCAATTGCTGCTGAGCCTGATCGAGTTGGGCGCGCAGTTGGGCAATCTCTTGCTCCGTCGCCGCCCTTCTCGTTTGTCGTTCTACCAGACTAGCGGTCAACAGTTTTTCCTGAGTAGCAATAAAATCTGTCCCTGGATCAGAAGCCATCGCACTGAGGGAACCCCCATTTAACTGAGCTTCATAGAAGCTAATTTGCGCCTCCAGGGCAGCCTTTGCCTTGGTCAGGGCGCGTTTTTCTGCCTCTGTGACGCGGGTTTCTAGGGTCATTAGCACCTGTCCGGCTTTGACCACTTCATTTTCCTTGACCTTTAGCTCCTTGACCACACCCCCCACAGGAGCCTGCACATCCTTGACTGGTCCATCCGGCTCTAGTTTGCCCGCTGCCGGTATAGATTGATCAATCTGAGCAAAACTTGCCCAGGTGACTAAGCCCGTCACAATGCCCACGATCGTCCACATGAAAAGACTAGATAGGAGGATCGGTTTTTCTAAAATAACGGGTTGTTCACTGCCTGGCAGGTAGCGGGGTTTATCAAAGGCTTTAGTCATTTTTTTCTCCTTAAGTTTGGGATTCTTGTTGCATATACAAACAATAGTAACGACCGCGCATCTGCATGAGTTCCCGATGGGTGCCCATTTCCACGATCGCTCCTTGATCCATCATTAAAATGATGTCAGCGTTTTTGATAGTGTTCAAACGGTGGGTAATAAACAATACCGTCCGACCAGCACAAGCCTCTGCCAAATTATTACATACCTGACGCTCAGAATCGTAGTCCAAAGCACTAGTTGCTTCGTCCATAATCAGCAACCTTGGTTTCTGTAAAATGGTACGGGCAATGGCAATTCTCTGCCGTTGTCCCCCCGATAAACCGGCGCCCCGTTCCCCCACGATCGTGTTGTAACCGTTGGGCAGAGCCATAATAAATTCATGGGCAGCGGCAATGCGGGCAGCCTCAATAATCTGATCAGAAGTAGCCTCCGGGCTAGTCAGGGCGATGTTTTCCTGCACTGTACCGTTAAATAAAAGAGTATCTTGCAAAACCATCCCCACCTGGCGGCGCAGGGAATAGAGTTCTACTTTGGCAATATCGTAACCATCGATTAAAATTCTGCCAGACAAGGGTGCGTACAAGCGCGGGATCAATTTTGTTAACGTACTTTTGCCGGAACCACTCTGTCCGACAATGCCCACAAACGCTCCCGCCGGTATTTCTAAATTGATGTTAGACAGTTGCAATGGCCCCTGTGTGTTAAACCGGAAAGAAACCTCTTCAAACTTGATCGCGCCCTTAATTTCTGGCATGGGGATATTATCCCGATCGATTTCGTCCACTTCTTCCCTGGCATCGACAATATCTGCCAAACGTTCGATCGACATGCCCACCTCCTGGAAGTTCTGCCACAATTGGGCGAGGCGGAGGAGGGGCTGGGTCACATAGCCGGAGATAATGCGGAAAGCGATCAGTTTACCTAAAGTAAATTCGCCGTTGCTGTTTAGCACTTCAAAGGCACCTACCCACAGCACCGCCAGGCTAGAAAAGTTATTCAAAAAGCTACTCAAAGAACTCGCCCAACTCGAAGTTAAGACAGTACGGAAGCCAGCATTGACATAGCGGGCGTACTTTTCTTGCCATTGCCACCTAGTTTTTAACTCGATGTTTTGCGCCTTAACTGTCTGGATACCAGAGATTGCTTCTACTAGATAAGACTGGGTATCGGCGTGGCGCTCTGCCCTTGCCCGCAGTTGCTTACGGATAATTGGCGAAGCAATAAATGCCAATCCCACAAAAAATGGCACCGTGACTAAAGCTACTAAGGTCAGCTTCCAGCTATAGATAAACATGATGATGATATACACCACCGAAAAGAAGGAATCTAATACCGCAGTCAGGGCAGTTCCTGTCGTAAACGATCGGATGTTTTCTAACTCGTTAATCCTTGTCGATAGCTCCCCTACCCGGCGTTGGTCAAAATAGGATAAAGGCAAGCGGAGCAAGTGATCGATAATTTGCGAACCCATTGCCAGGTCAATACGATTAGTAGTATCAACAAACAAATAGGTGCGCAATGCCGTTAAGATCGATTCAAAAACCGCCATTCCCAGCATCAAGAAGCCCAAGGTATAGAGAGTATCGATCGCGTTTTGTCCTAACACCTTATCGATAATCACCTGCACGATCAGGGGTTGCGCCAAACTAAAGGCAAGAATAAAAAAGGAAGCGACAAACACCTGGATTAAAATTCCAGAATGCTGTTTCACAAAAGGCCAAAACGCCCAGAGACTAAACCTTTCTTGGTGTTCCCTCATACTGGGCTTCACCAAAATAATCATCAGGGGATCGGGAAATTCCTGGATAATTTTGCTGATTTTTTTGATCGTTACGCCCCCCGACTCCGGGCTGGCAAAGACAATTTCTGAGGGGGTGATGCGATAAATCACAGCAAAGCTATCCTGCCACTGAATTAGGGCAGGACCCTTCAACCGATTCAAAGAAGCCAGGGGAATCTGGATCAACTGTCCGCTCAAACCCACAAGGTCTAGTAAAAAGCCACTGAATTGTAAGGATAATGCCCCCGCCCCTTGATACTGACTGACTACAATCCGTTCGATCACATCCTGTTTGAACTTGCCCCCCATGTGGGTCGCCAGCATTTTCAGGCACATCATCAAACCATCGACGGGTCCCCTGCCACTGAAGTAGGGATACTGGCGCAGGGATTGGCGGGTAATAACTTCTTCCGGTAGGGGAATTTCTGGCGGTGCCTCCGCTACAGTCAGGGTAGGGACACCATTACTGCCATTGCTAGTAACAGGTTTTGCTCCATTGCCATTACTAGACTCGATCGGTGCCCGATAAAGCCCCAGTAATCTGGCTCCCCGATCGGATTCGACTTTGATCACCTCCTTAGAGACATCCAGCTTAGTACCTATAGCCCTTGTGCCCCCAGCGGGATCGGCAATTTCGCCGCTACTGATGATCCAATCCCATTCGGGAGACAGTCTCTGGGTTGCCACCACACCCTTGGGCAGGTGCATCGCCTTAGCTTCCGCTAGATGGGAGAGTGCCAGAGAGCGGAGGTCATTGGTCGCCCCCTCCTCAGTACTGGTGAGGGATTTTGCCAAAAGGGAGAAAATTTCGCCAAGATGGGGAGTCTGATAAAAATAATCCTGCAATACAGGTTCCTGACGCAGTAGTTCTAAAAATTCCTTGCTAGGGATCGCAATTACTAACATCTCCTCCGAGGCAATTATGGTTTCACAGGGGATACCCCGCACCAAACCGACCCAGCCCATAATTGCCCCTGGTTGCAACATCCCCAGACTAATGGGCACCTGTTTCCCTTCGGCATAGCCTAAAAGTCGCGCCTGCCCTTGATAAATCAAACAAATTTGAGTGGGGAGGGTATCCTGAATAAAAATAGTTTGACCAATGCGATATTGCAAAAGTTGAATCTTGCTCAATAATTTCTGCCAAGCATTTCCCTCCAGTCTGGAGAAAGGCTCGACTTGTTTGATGAAGGATTCAACTTCAGTGAGGGTGATCGTTTGGGTCATGGATGTCTAACCAGGGATTTAAGATATTAAATTGATAGCTTAACCTAAAGTCATAGGCAAGACTAGCATCACGTCAACTAGAACACAAATTTTTCCCGATCGGCAGAATATCCGACATTTTTTAGGATCGGGTCAGAACTTACGTTGCTTTTTCTGAAATTTGACATGCTTCCACAAGCTCAGGGCAGGAGGGGAATTTTGCCTTAGCGTCAGTCCTAATCGGGTGTTAACTTAATCGTCCTCCAGAAAGATTAACTAGAGGCGGCTGTTCTCTTAGTATAATCGGCTTGTCTTTAGTAGGAGTAGACGCAGATGGGACAGTATGCCCTGGTAAAACAGCAATGGTCGATTCAAGATAGTGAGGAACTATATCGGATCAAGGGCTGGGGCGAACCCTACTTTAGTATTAACGAGGCGGGGCATGTCACGGTAACGCCGGCGGGGGAACGGGGGGGTTGCATCGATCTGTATGAATTAGTGCAGAATCTGCGGTTACGCAATTTGCGTCTGCCTCTGTTGGTCAGGTTTTCGGATATTTTAGCCGATCGGATTGAGCGCCTCAACGCTTGCTTTGCCCGTGCGATCGCCCGCTACAACTACAACGGGGTCTATCGGGGGGTATACCCTGTTAAGGTGAACCAACAAAGGCAGTTAGTAGAAGAATTGGTGCGCTACGGCAAGCCCTACCAGTTTGGCTTAGAGGCGGGTTCTAAACCGGAATTATTGATCGCCCTGGCGCTGTTGCAAACTCCGGGGGCGTTGCTGATCTGCAATGGCTACAAAGACAGCAATTACATTGAAACAGCTCTATTGTCCCAACGGCTGGGGCAGACTCCCATTATTGTGCTGGAGCAGTTGGAAGAGGTGGATGTGGTGATTCGCGCGGCGGTGAAGCTGGGCATCAAACCGATCGTGGGGGTGCGGGCAAAGCTCAGTGCCAAGGGCATTGGGCGCTGGGGCGAGTCGGCGGGAGACAGGGCAAAATTTGGCTTGAGCGTCTACGAGATTTTAGAAGTTGTCGATCGGTTGCGGGATGCGGATTTGTTAGATTCTTTACAATTGTTACACTTTCATATTGGCTCGCAAATTAGCTCTATTTCTGTCATTAAAGACGCCTTGCGGGAGGCATCACAAATTTATGTGCAACTGGCGCTCCTGGGGGCAAACATGCAATATATGGATGTGGGGGCGGCTTGGGAGTGGACTACGACGGCTCCCAGACTAACTTCTATGCCTCCCAGAATTACACAATGCAGAACTATGCCTACGATGTGGTGGCTGCCATCAAAGAAGCCTGCGCCGCCCATAATACTCCTGTGCCCACGATCGTCAGTGAGAGCGGCAGAGCGATCGCTGCCCATCAGTCCGTCTTGATTATGGATGTGGTCAGCGTCAGTGGCACTCCTACCCATGCTATTGAAGTGCCGACGGAGGATGATCCCCTCGTGCTACGCAACATCTACGAAACTTTGACCAGTATTTCTGACCAGAACTACCAAGAGGCTTACCACGATGCCACCCAATTTAAGGAAGAAGCCACCAGTCTTTTTTCTTTTGGTTATATTTCCTTAAAAGACAGAGCCAGGGTAGAACGTTTGTACTATGAATGTTGTAGTCAGATTTTAGCGATCGTGCGGCAACAGGACTATGTACCTGATGATTTGGAAGACCTAGAGAAATTCATGGCAAAGATTTACTATTGCAACTTCTCTGTCTTTCAGTCAGTGCCAGACAGTTGGGCGATCGATCAGTTATTTCCGATTATGCCTATCCATCGTTTACATGAAGAACCCTCCTGTAGAGCTACGATCGCTGATTTGACCTGCGACAGTGACGGCAAGATTGATAAATTCATCGATCTGCGGGATGTAAAATCGGTGTTAGAACTCCATCCTTTTATTCCTGGGGAAGACTACTTTTTAGGCATCTTTTTGGGGGGAGCCTATCAAGAGATTTTGGGGGATTTGCACAATCTGTTTGGCGATACCGATGCTGTCCACATTCATCTCACGCCTGGGGGCTATCAGGTAGAACATGTGATTAGGGGTGACAGTATGACCGAAGTTTTGCAGTATGTGCAATACGATCGGGATAGTTTGTTAGAATGCCTGCGCCGTCAGACCGAAACAGCCCTGCAAAAAAACAGATAAGTCTAGCGGAAGCTAGATTGTTATTACAAAACTATGAAAGTAGTCTGAATAGCTACACCTATCTGAGTTAAGTTGTGCTACCGATCGTTTTAGGCATCACCGGGGCTTCGGGACAAATCTACGCTGTCAGGGCGCTCAAATTCCTACTAGCCAACGATTTTGGGGTAGAGGTGGTCGCCTCCAAAGCGGCAATTATGGTGTGGCAGGCGGAGGGGATTGGTAAATTGCCCTCCCAGCCCCAGAAGCAAGCCGAATTTTGGCGGGAGCAGTGCCAGGAGAACGGCGGTAAGCTTAATTGCCACGGCTGGGCAGACATCGGTGCCACGATCGCCAGTGGTTCTTTTAAGACTTTGGGCATGGTTGTCATCCCCTGTAGTATGTCTACGGTGGGAAAGATCGCCCACGGCTTGAGTTCTGACCTAGTGGAGCGGGCGGCAGATGTCCATCTCAAAGAAGGACGGAAATTGGTGTTGGTGCCCAGGGAAACCCCCTTTAGTTTAATTCATTTGCGCAATCTTACCCTTTTAGCGGAGGCAGGAGCCACGATCGTGCCGGCGATTCCTGCTTGGTACCACAATCCCCAAACGATCGAGGATTTGGTAGATTTTGTCGTTGCCCGTACCTTCGATCAGTTAGATATAGATAGTCAACTGATCAAAAGATGGGGAGGGGGTATCGATGCAGATTAGTCCCGCTCTAGTCCTTGTTGTGGTTTTAGTGCTATCGATCGTTATTCTTTTAGCGCAAAACCTGGGCACGGTTGTACAAATCTCTTTTTTAGGTTTTAGCACCCTACCCTTGCCCTTGAGTTTAGCCATGGTATTTGCCTTTTTGAGCGGCGGCATCAGTGCCGCTTTATGGAACCAGTTAGCCTTTTGGTGGAACGATCGG
>PHFO01000004.1 GCA_002861535.1 Cyanobacteria bacterium M5B4
TTTTAGTTTGTGCAGAACAGGGAGCCGGGGATCAGATTCAATTTTGGCGTTTCTTCTACATTTTAAGACAGAGGGGAACTGAGAAGATAATCTATGCCTGTCCTGCTGAATTAGTTAATCTTTGTCGTCTTATACCAGAAGTTGATCTGATTGTCGAACATGGTCAACCTATACCAGAATTTGACTATTGGATTCCTTTGTTGAGTTTACCTTTTGTTATGGGGATCACTTTAGATAACTTACCGACTGCCTCTAAATATCTTCAGGCTCCCCCCTTGCCCCCAGAGATGGAGCATTTGTTTGATCAACCGGGAAAAACTAAAGTTGGTTTGACTTGGGCTTGTAAGAAAGATCATCAAACTTTCATCGATCGTTCCATTCCTTTCCGGCTCTTGCAAACCTTATTTAATATACCAGATGTGGAATTTTATCTTTTACAAAAGGATATACCAGAGAATGATCGACAATTTATCGATCGTTACAGCAACCTAATTAACCTACAGAGCTATTTGACAGATTTTAGTATCACTGCTGCTATTATCGATCGTTTAGATTTGGTGATTACAGTTGATACGGCTGTTGCCCATTTAGCCGGGGCTTTAGCTAAAGATACTTGGATATTGCTACCTTTTGCGGCAGATTGGCGGTGGCTAAACGATCGGTCTGATTCTCCTTGGTATGCTTCCGTTAAACTACTACGCCAGCAGAAGATAGGTTACTGGGAAGATGTCATCTGTCAAGTCAGAGAGCAGTTGCAAAGTAAAAACGCCAGACAGACCCCCGTTGTACAGCAAAAACAAAAGAAAATAGCGATCGGTTGGTCTTTAGGTTTGAATACAGGCTGGGGAGTATTTGGCACTAATTTAGCTCTCCAGATGGTCTGCAGCTCTGACTTTTATCCTATTTTATTAGCAGCTGGTGGTTTGGAAGCTGGTCATTACAATCCTTTATCACAAAAGTTGATTAGCCCGATCGTGCAAGAATGGCGACAGTTCCAGCAGTTTGTTAATCAGAATCCCCAGGGGGTCTTTCAATTAGATGTGCCGGTCATTCACGCCTTGGGCAATGGGCTATCCTGTGGCAGTAGGGAAAAGTTCATCGGTAGTAAGAATATAGGTTTTATCTTTTTTGAGAATACCTTAATTACACCAGAAGATAAACAAAGAGCCAAACAATACGACATCATTTTCGCTGGCTCTAGTTGGAATACAAAAGTGTTAAAACAAAATGGGATAGAAAACGTCCACACCGTCTTACAGGGGATTGATCCTACCCTCTTTCATCCCGCACCTAAGTCGGGATTGTTTAGCGATCGGTTTGTTATTTTCTCCGGTGGAAAGATAGAGTTTCGCAAAGGGCAAGATATTGTTGTAGCTGCTTTCAAACGTTTTTACCAAAAACATCCGGATGCTTTGTTAGTGTTTGCTTGGCATAATTTTTGGTCTCAGTTTATGTTAGGAATGGATCAAACAGGCAATGTTAAGGGTCTGCCCCAACTACAAGAAGATCAGAAGAGATTAAACATTACTGCTTGGTTGCTAGAAAACGGACTGCCCTCAGATTCCTTTTACGATGTAGGTCTTGTCCCTAACTACTTGATGCCTTTAGTCTATCGGGAAGCCGATGTAGCACTTTTCCCTAACCGGTGTGAGGGAGGGACTAACTTAGTAGCTATGGAGTGTCTTGCCTGTGGTGTGCCTACGATTTTATCTGCCAATACTGGTCATTTAGATTTGATCGATGAAAGTCATTGTTATCCTTTGGTAAAACAAAGACCTGTGCCCGCCCATCCTATTTTTCCTGGCACTCAAGACTGGGGAGAGTCTGATATAGCGGAAATTGTAGAAGTCTTAGAAAGAGTGTATAACGATCGGGGGCATGCAAAAGAAAAAGCGATTAAAGCCAGTCAATTTATGCAAAACTTGACTTGGGCGAAACAAACTAATCATCTTCTGAAAAAATTACGCTGAGGAAGAATTACCCTCATCCCTCCCTTCTCCCACAGCGGGCAGAAGGGGAGTAGATCAATTTTTCTCTAGGGTAAGGGTTTCCGAAAAAGCAATGTAAATCCTGATGAATAACAGAAGATAAAAGCCACCTTTGGAGGTATTCAGAACTCCCGAAATGGAAAAGCAATGCAATTCCTTTCTCCCCTTGTGGGATAAGAGATTGAGGGGGTATGGTTGGGGTGAAGTCCTAATATCAAACAGGATGGAAATAGAAAGTAATACCCAAAACAAGATAGGTAGCAAGTAAGAGGGTACCTTCTAACCAGTTAGAACTACCATCAGAACTAATGGAATTGGCAATTAAAACAGCAACACTCACAGCCATAAGTTCAAAGGGAGTAAAGTTTAAGTCCATCGGTTGTCCTAGAAACCAACCCAGCAATACTAAAACTGGTCCTACAAATAGAGCAATTTGCATACTAGAACCTACAGCGACGGATACAGATAGTTCCATTTTGTTTTTCATAGCAACAGTCACAGCAGTGGCATGCTCAGCGGCATTACCTACCACTGGCAACAAAATTACACCAGTAAAGAGGGCAGTCAGTCCCAACCGATCGGTGGCTTCTTCCAAGGTATCTACTAATAGTTCCGACTCGATCGCAATAAAGACAGTAGCTATTACCAATACACCGAGCCAGAGCCATAAATTTACTGTGCTGGGGTCATCGGATTCTTCTACTTCAGATATTCCCAAATCGTATAGGTAGGCGTGGGTCTTCATGGAAAATAATAGGGTGGAGATATAAACTCCGATCAACACGATCGAGACAGCTATAGACAAGCTCTGCAAAATAGAAGGGGTAATCCCAGAGGTAAGAAAGTTTAAGCCCGTGGGCAAGAGGATCGCTACCACTGCCAAATTCATCACCGAAGCATTAACCCTTGCCATAGTTGGTTGAAAGGTCTGCTCCTTGTAGCGTAAGCCTCCCAAAAACATCGATAGTCCCATCACCAACAACAGATTGCCGATAATTGAGCCGGTTATACTGGCTTTGACAATGCTGACTAAGCCGGATTTGAGGGCAACAATACCAATAATTAACTCCGTAGCGTTGCCCAGGGTGGCGTTGAGTAGCCCTCCCCAGGATGGTCCTAACACTACGGCAATTTCTTCAGTAGCTGTACTTAACCAAGAAGCAAGGGGTATGATAGCTAAGGCTGAAGTACAAAAGACTAGGGTAGTGCCCCAGTGTAGTCCGGCAGCAGCGATCGAGCAGGGAATAAATAACAGTAGTAGATAGGAAATCCAGTTTTTCATGGTGAACAGTCTCGATGGTCAAGGCAAAGCGTAGCACGAAGCGGCGTTCCCGATCCTCTGGGGGATTGGCTTGGATTTTGGCTCTCTTTTTTGCCACTGTTTTGGGAATTAGTCTGGCGCAGTGGCAACCAAGTTGGTTTAGTCCCGTTTTGCCCCATCGTCCTACTCCCAAGGGACGGCGTTTTTTGTTGGCATCCGATCGGCTATTTCTGCCCGTTACTGCCACCCTCCGCCCCGAAACTTTGCCCCTCTTGGATGAAATCGCCACTAATTTCCCCGCTGACCCTAGTGCCCATATCCGCATTGTCAGCTATGCCCGATCGGGGCAAGAAAGCCTTAACCTATCCTATCGCCGCGCCCTAGCCATAGAAACCTATCTCAAACAAAAAACAGGAACCGATCGGTACTACTGGTTTGCCAGTGGTGTTTATAGCAATGAAGTAAAAGACGATCGGATAGAACTAATTGTTAGCAATTCAAATAAACCATAAATATCAAAACCCTGCAAAACTGTTAATCCCTATAGCGCAACCTAAATCCCTAAAGAAAGTGTATAATGATTGTAATTCTTAAACAACCACATTATGGAAAACATGATATTTCCTGGTTCTGCAGTGCGTGTAATTAATAACGGTGACATTTACTACGGTTTTGAAGGTTTGGTACAACGAATAACTGATGGTAAAATTGCCGTATTATTTGAAGGAGGCAACTGGGACAAGCTAGTCAGCTTTCGCCCTCAAGAGTTGGAATTAGTAGATGCCAAAGCAAGCCCAAGCAAGGGCAGGAAGAAGTAACTCAATCATTGCTCTCAATCTGTGTATACCAACTATTTGTGTCAATGGATACTAAGTCAACACATCAAATAAGTTGGTCTGGTTTAACCTAATAGTTAGAGTAACTTCACTCACCTGCCATGAGCTACTGCATCAATCCCGATTGCTCCCGTCCTCAGAATGAGCCTACCGATGAAATTTGTCGCAACTGTGGCTCTAAACTCCTACTGCGGGAACGATACCGTGCTACAAAAGTATTGGGGCAAGGGGGCTTTGGCAAAACTTTCCTCGCCATCGATCAAGATCGTCTTAATACCCTCTGTGTGATCAAGCAGTTTCTGCCCCAGATGCAGGGAACCGGTGCCCTAGAAAAGGCGACAGAGTTATTTTATCAAGAAGCAGTCAGGCTGAATGAGTTGGGTGTGCACCCCCAAATTCCTGATCTATTCGCTTTTTTTGTCCAAGATAGTCGCCAATATCTGGTGCAAGAGTTTATCCCAGGAATGAACTTACAAAAAATCCTCGATCGCCACGGCAAATTTAGGGAGGCAGAGATTTGGGCAGTTTTACGGGACATTCTACCCATTTTGGACTTTGTGCATCAGCATCAGGTAATTCACCGCGATATTAAGCCCGACAACATTATCCGTCGTCAGGGGGATAATCGCCTCTATTTAATTGACTTTGGTGTGGCTAAACTCCTGACTAGCCCCGATCGGGTCATTACTGGCACTTCCATCGGTACTTCCGGCTATGTGCCCCTAGAGCAAATGAGCGAAGGTAAAGCCTATCCTGCCAGTGATATTTATAGCTTGGGCGTGACCTGCTTCCATTTATTGACAGGAATTAGTCCCTACAGTCTATTTTTGAAACGGGGGTATAGCTGGTTACAATCTTGGCAATCCTATGTAGATAAAGACATTAGTCCCAAGCTAATCCAAATTCTCGATCGGATGATGCAGGAAAATCGTCACGATCGTTATCATTCTGCTGCAGAAGCTATCGCAGATATTGAAAGGGTAGGGGCGAAAGACACACAACTAAGAGCAGCAACGGCAGAAGATGAAGAATATATCAGCAACTTTTTGAAAGAGATAGTGACTCCTGCCCCTAGAGAAGGAAGCGATGATAACATCATTAAAGATTTCTTTGAACGAGTTACACAAGAGGAGACAGAAATTTTACCGGCGGCAGAAGCTAACTTAGATAATCTCTTTGAAGAAATTATTGAAAACTTAGATAAAGATGTGACTCCTACCAATGTTACTAAGGAAAAGAATAGGAACCGCTCCAGTAATGCTGATGCAGATGATGAATTTATCACTGCCTTCATTCAGGATATAACAGATAACTTGGCTGAGCAACCCCTGACCTCTATAGAAGACCTGTCCACTGTTTCCGCCTATGCTCAGGAGCAGGAAACGATCTGCCAGACGTGGCGGTGTGAACGTACAATTAGCACCCATGCTCAGGGTTGTTCCTATGTTGGTATTACCCCCAAAGAAGTGGTAGTTACGGCAGGACAAAGACGAATTGTACAACTCTGGGATATAGAAACGGGTTTAAGCAGGGGAATGGTTATTAAAGAAGATACTTGCTCTACCTGCGGCGGATTGGGAAAGGTTTTTAAAGAGAGTTCTGTCTTTTTTGCCAAAATAAAACAGGCAACTACTTGTCCTGACTGTGAAGGTTTTGGTACTAATTCGGAAAAAGGAGAGCGTTTTTTAGCGGCAAAGCTAAGTAGGGATGGTACTACTGTAGTTACTTCTACTTTAGATAAGTTACTGAAGTTTTGGAGTGTCAATACTTGTAAATTTGTTGATGCCCTTTCTACGGAACCATCGGTGGTTTCCTTTGTGGCGCTTAATCAAAACGGCAAGATCGTGGGTTATGTAGTACAAAATCGCACGATCGTGGTTTATGACCGTGATCAAAACACAGAACTGGGCAGATTGAAGCTAAACGGACTGGTCACTTGTTTAGATATGAATAATGAGGGCAAAATTTTGGTTATGGGGACAGAGGAAGGAACGATCAACCTCTGGGATGTAAGTTCGGGGCTACCACCGCTGAATGTGAAGGGGCATCATAGCGGTGTGAATGTGGTGGCTTTGAGTGGGGATGGCATGACGGTAGTCAGCGGTTGTCGGGAGGGCATGGTCAAGGTGTGGAATTTGAGCACTGGAAACCTCGTTCATACTTTTAAGCAGCACCTCACAGCTATTACTGCTATAGCGATCGGTTCTGATAGCTTGACCTTGGCGACGGGGGGGAATGACGGCGTACTTTGCATTTGGCATTTAGTGACGGGGCAACTGCTAGAAACTTTTCCGGCTCACACCGATCGGATTACGGCGATTGCGGCGGGACCTGATGGACAGACCTTTGCTAGTTCTAGTTTAGATGGCACGGTAAAAATTTGGAGGTCATTTTAGTTGTGTCGATTGCTGGGGTATGTGGGAGTACCCCTGATGCTGAAAAAGTTGCTCGCCGATCCGCCCCATTCTCTGGTTGTGCAGAGTTATCAACCGAGGGAAATGACCGCGGGTTTACTCAATGCCGATGGGTTTGGTATTGCTTGGTACGATCGGGGGAAATCTGAGCAACCCTTCACCTATCGCAGTGAATTGCCGATCTGGAATGACATTAACTTGCCTTCTTTACAACGTTATGTTGTGTCAGATTGTTTTATTGCCGGTATTCGCAGTGCTACCCCTGGGCAGGGGGTGGGTTTAACCAACTGTCCACCCTATTGTTACGACAGATTTAGTTTCATTCATAATGGTTTTATTGAGAATTTCCGTACTACCCTTTATCGCCCTTTGCGATCGTTGTTAGAAGATGAGTTTTATCATTTAATTCATGGTTCTACAGATTCAGAACATATTTTTGCCCTCTTGATGCAGTTTTATCGTCATGAGAAAGATTTAATCAATGCTCTATCTCATACGTTAGATGTGATTTTGCAACTTTCTCACCAATATGGAGTGCGGAGTGCTTTGAATGTGATTGTCAGTGATGGTCAGAGTTTGGTGGCAAGTCGTTATGCTAGTGCTGAACCTATACCTAGTTTATATAGGTTAGAAATGCATGAGAGTTCTATCATTGCTTCAGAACCCCTTTGGGAAAACGATCGTTGGCAGTCTTTGGCACCCAATTCTACGATCGTTGTCAGTTTTCCACAGAAAGATTGAAATGTAAGACCCTCACTTTACCTCTAGGATGAATGAGGGGAAGTCCTCTCTCAAAAAGGGAGAGAGTCTTCCCTTCTCCCCGCTGGGGAATTTTTCCTTAGCGTAATTCCTGAATTATGTTAAGGTAGAACCAATCTGAGGAGTTTTAGTAATCTATGAAATTCGCAATTTTTTTGGGAATTGGCACCTTTGCCCTTTTAGCTATTCCTAGCTCTTTTAGATTTGTGGATAACGGAGAAAACTTAGTAGTCTTTTCGCGATTGAATGGAGTACAGTCCTCAGCCCTAGAACCAGGGTTTCATCTTGTTTTACCTCTATTTACTTCTACCTACAGCTTTGATATTAAAACGAGGGCTTTGACTTGGAAAGATAATGACCCCAATGCTTACGATCCTCGTCTTGTTTCTTTATCTAGGGATGGTCAAGAAATACGCTTAGAACTGACAGTACAGTATCAAGTAGTTGATCCGGTGCTGACATTTAATTCCCTGGGTTTAGATTACGAAGATTACATTGCTGCCATTGTCCGATCGGTTGTTTACTCGGAAACAGGTTCATTTTCTGCCCAGGCGCTTTATTCTACCGATCGAGCAGTTTTACAGGCACAAATTCGGGAAATAATTACTGAACCTCTGCAAAGTAAGGGTATTCAAGTCAGGGATTTATTGATTCGGGATGTAGGATTTGCACCGGAGTTTGTCAAGGCGATCGAGGCAAAAACTATCGCTGAGAATCAATTAGCCCAGAAGGAATTTGAAATTGCCCAGGCAAGGGAAGATGCCCGCACGATCGTTTCCCAGGCAAGGGCGGAAGCAGGGGAACTCCAGGCAAAAGCGGATGCTCTCAATCGTAATCCGGAATATTTACAAGTTGTGAAATCCAAAGTTTTTGGGGAATCCTTAGATACTTTAGTGACTAAATAAAATGAACATTCTCCCTCTAAACAATAGTAATCAGTCTAGGTTTTGGTGGAATTTCCTATTTCCGATCGGGGCGGTATTTGCTTTTGTCATCTTGCGTAATCCTCCTTTTTTCTATGTTACTCCTCCCGGACATTCTGCGGTTATATTTAATGCTTTTAGCGGCATTCAGGCAGGTAAGGTACTCCAACCAGGGATGAGTTTTGTTTTACCCTTTGTGGAACGACCGATCGCTTACGATGTGCGGACGAGAATTTGGGAGTTTACTGATAACAAAGAAGCACCGCGCTTAGCTGGTTCTCCCATTACCATCATCAGTGCTGATGGTCAGTCTTTTCAGTTGGATGCTAATATTGCTCTGCGTCCCAATCCTGACACCTTAGATCAATTTCATAGCCAGATTGGGGAAAATTATATGGCAAATATTGTCGTGCCCATTATTCGATCGAAAATTAGAGATGTTTCGGCTCAGTTTGATTCTAGTGATTTTTACAAAAAGGAGAAGAGGCAAATTATCCAGCAAAAAGCTACGGAACTAATTGGGGCGGAAATGCCCAAGGGTAAGTTTAACAATCAGGAAGTGCCGATGATTTTGATTGAGGAGATTCTGATTGAGTCTGCTAGTTTCCCTAGTGCTCTCAAAGCATCGATCGAGAAGAAACAAGTGCAGTCTATTTTGGCACAAACGGCATCGGTCAGGGCAAAAATTCAGGACAAAGAAACTGAGCGCATCCTCATCTTAGCTAATGCCAATCAAAAAGCTATTGAATTGAAGGGTAAGGCATCAGCAATTAGCAAAAACTTGGCGGATTTGTTATTTTACGAGCGTTTAGAAGAGCGCGTAAAGGATAAGTCAAACTTCAAGGTAATTAGGGTGGAAGGTAATTCTACGGTATTTTTGAATGTAGACCCCAAAAAAGCAGCAACAACTGCCCCCTAAGACTCAAAATAGCCCGCTTCTTGCAATGCTTGGTTGCGAATCCGACAGGAGTCACAAACGCCACAGGGTTCTTCTCCGCCTTGATAGCAAGACCAAGTCAGCTCGATCGGTACTCCCAGAGCCATTGCCCGCCTGACTATATCCACCTTACGATCGTGGATCAGGGGAGCGACTAACTGGGGCGGCTTGCCTTCCAATCCCACCTTAGAAGAGAGGCTAACTAACTGCTGAAAAGCGGCTAGGTATTCGGGGCGGCAGTCGGGATAACCAGAGTAATCGACGGCATTGATCCCCAAATATACGGCTTCTGCCCCCCTTGCTTCTGCGAGGGATAGAGCTACAGCAATAAATACGGTGTTACGTCCTGGGACATAGGTGACAGGAATGACGGTTGTATCTACCCCCTCTGTGGGGATGGCAATTTGGTCGCTCGTCAGGGCAGAGCCTCCCCATTGGGCTAAATCGATCGGTAGGATGTAATGCTCTGCTACCTGGAAATGGTGAGCGATCGTTTTAGCTGCTTCTAACTCCCGGCGGTGTTTTTGTCCATAGAAGATAGAGAGGGCGATCGGGTCAAAGCCATCCACCTTCGCCTGGGCTAATACGGTAGAGGAATCTAAGCCCCCAGATAGTAGGACTACTGCTTTCATGGTTCAATCCGTAAAAGTTTGCCATCGGGTTCATCCGTCAGGACATACACAAAACCCCCTGCCCCCTGACGCACATCCCTGACCCGCCTACCAATGTCAATGATGCCTAAAACTTCTCCTTTTATGTTCAAGCGCTGTACCTGCCCAGATACTAACCCCCCACAAATATATTGCCCTGCCAGGCGGGAAACTTGTCGCCGCGATAAATTGCTAGACCCGAAGGGGCGATCGTGTCTTGCCAGACGACAACGGGATCAACGAAACCGCGTAGGGTGGGTTTCCCGATCGGTAACCCTGTAGTGTAGTCCCTCGTGCGGGATGCCAGGGGCCAACCATAGTTTTTGCCCCCCTGGAGTTGATTGAGTTCATCCCCTCCCCTAGCACCATGCTCTGATGCCCATACTGCTTTGGTTTCAGAGTCGATCGCTAAGCCTTGGATATTGCGATGCCCCATCGTCCACACTACCCGGTCGGTATCAGGGGGGATTTTACCATCTTCGGTAATTCTGATTACTTTGCCCAGATGACTGTCGAGATTTTGCGCCTGCTCCCGGATCAATTTTCCGCCTAAAGTCAGGGGAGGATTGCCGCCGTCCCCCACAGAGACCAACAAAGTCCGATCGGGGAGCCACACCATGCGGGAGCCAAAGTGCTGGGTGCCGGACTTCTGCGGTTCAGCCTGCCAGATTACCTGCCAGTTGCTCAGAGTTTTACCGTCGTACTTTGCCCTTGCTACCCGCGTTTGATTGGCATTGTTACTGCCGTGGGCATAGGTAAAATAAACTAGAGAATTTTGACTAAATTGGGGATGGAGGGCAATATCGAGTAGTCCCCCCTGCCCTGCCGCAAATACTGCCGGTACTCCGCTCACCGGGCGTAACTTACCATCTTTGAAGTGTTGCAATCTGCCAGGGCGTTCTGTAATTAGTACACTGCCATCGGGCAGCCACGCCATCCCCCAAGGATGTTCTAACCCAGATAGGAGGGTGCGGACTTTAATGCCTGGTATGGGGGCTAGACTACGATTATCCCTAATAATTTTAGGCTCAGCCAGGGTGGTCGCGGCAAAACTAACTAAAATACTCAACAGAACCGATCGAGTGACCATTATCCACCACAAACCCTTATCCACCACCCAGAGAGGGAGGAAGGAGAACTTAGTCATTGGCTGCAGAGGGATGTTTAATACCTGCATTTTCTAGGTCAGCATCTACCATTAACTGGACTAATTTCTTGAAGGTGACACGGGGCTGCCAGTTTAACTTTTGTTTGGCTTTGGTAGCATCCCCCAGCAACAGTTCTACCTCCGCAGGACGAAAATAACGGGGGTCAACCTCTACATAATCTTGCCAATCGAGATTGACATACTCAAATGCCTCTGTTAGAAATTCTCGCACTGAGTGGGTTTCCCCTGTAGCAATGACAAAATCGTCTGGCTGCTCCTGTTGCAAAATTAGCCAAATTGCTTCCACATAGTCCTTGGCATAGCCCCAGTCGCGCTTGGCATCGAGGTTGCCTAAATATAGTTTTTTTTGTTTGCCCGCGAGGATGTTGGCTAAAGCGATCGTGATTTTGCGGGTAACAAAGGTGGGTCCCCGCCTGGGGGATTCATGGTTAAACAAAATACCGTTAGCCGCGAACATCCCGTAGGATTCGCGGTAGTTAATGGTCTGCCAGTGGGCGAAGACTTTGCCGCAGGCGTAGGGGCTGCGGGGATAAAAGGGAGTGGTTTCTCTTTGGGGTACTTCCTGCACCAAGCCAAACATCTCGGAGGAGCCGGCTTGGTAGAATTTCACCGATCGGTTGGTGTGAGCTTGGTAGTCCCTAATGGCTTCCAGGAGCCTGAGGGTGCCCATTGCCACCGTATCGACGGTATACTCAGGGGCATCAAAGCTGACGCGCACATGGGACTGAGCGCCTAGATTGTAGACTTCGGAGGGCTCTACTGCTTCTAAAATTTTGCGCAGAGTGGTGCCATCGGTGAGGTCGCCGTAGTGCAAAAACAGCCTCGTGTTGGGCAGGTGGGGGTCCTGGTAGAGGTGGTCAATGCGACTGGTGTTGATCAGGGACGAGCGGCGGATTATACCATGGACTTCATAACCTTTCTCCAACAGTAGTTCTGCCATATAGGAGCCGTCTTGCCCGGTAATGCCTGTAATTAGCGCTTTTTGCATTGTGACTTAGAAGGAGTGCTGAAAGAGGGCGTTTAGATATACTTTAGCGGCACTACGGTAGTTTTTCGAGGCAGAAACTGTCTCTACGGTGCCATTTTGCAACAAAAACAACGAAAGGGCCGCCGAGAACACACGGTCTTGGTCCCAGTCGGGATGGGACTCCAGGTAATTTTGTAGGGTTTCGTGTAACTCTTCTGGGATTTCTGCCAGGATGCTTACATGGGTCGTCATTGCGGTTACTCCAATATTTGGATGGCGGGCTTTTATTTTGTGCCCTTTCCCCCCGCTTGTCAACGTAGGTTTAGTCCGGATGATTTGCGGAGTGCACCACATAGAATCTAGGTTTTGCCCGTTTTTTGTAACGTCAGCTTTACTTTTTGCTCCCGATCGGCGATTTCCCCAGCCCCCCAATTTCGATCGGGTGGAATTATCTCTAGTACAGAAATCCGTGGGGACTGACCGCACCTTGCCTGTGGAAAACTCGGTCAAAACTGTGGAAAACTCCGCCGATCCTGGGGAAAAACCTGTGGAAAACTTTTCCCCAGATTAGTCATAAAATTTACTAAAAGTCAGATAAAAATGTTGCGAATCCTTAACATTACTCTGGGATGACCAGGGTTTCCACGCTGTTGGGGCTAGAAACTGCTACGGTCTGGTCAGCGAGGTTGGCAATTGCCCGATCGCCCTTTACGTCTAAATTGCGCTCTGCCTGGCGATAGAACACATTGCCCCTGGGCAGTGACTAATTGCTGGGGAATATTCCATTCCGCCCGATCGGCAGTAATTACGGACTGATCTTTACTAGAGGTAGCTTTGACATTGCCCAGGAGTTGAATTAGCTGGCTAGCGGGGTTAATTTTTCCAGATTGACTGGTGAGGATGTAGCCCCTACTTTTGCTAATAATTTCCAGGGGCTGGGGTAAATTGATCAAGTTTTCGGCAATGCGCCATTCCAGGCTACGGGAATCGACCTGCCAGTCCCGTTTGGGGGCTTTGATCACCGCCGACTGGGGCAAGTTAATCACTTGCTCGGGAATTTGCCATACCCCTTTTTGGGCGTTGAGGGTGAGGTCTTCAGTTTGATGGGTGGCTTTGAAGGGGACATCGATGCGGACTATGCCCTTGGGGGCTTCCCAGGTGAGGGCGGGGGTTTCCACCACGATCGGGGGCTGGGCGCTGGTAATTTTGACGGCTTGCTCTAGGGTGAAGCGGCTGATACTAGGGATAGCTTTGAGGGACTTGCCGACGAGGGATATTTGCCGATCGGGTTGATTGATTTTGATATTGCCCGTTGCCGTCAACAGGTCGTCATCAGCTTGCCAGACCATCCGATCGGCGTTAACTTGGATGTTCTCGTTGAGAAGCTTGGCTTTAATGTCCCCATCGATCGTGATTTTGCGCTCCTTTTGATTGACAGAGCCGGCTTTGCCCTGGGCTTCAATTAAAACTTTGCCGCCCCGGTAGAATTTGCCCGAAACCGTGACAATTTGGGCAGTGAGATTATCCTGGCTGTAGTCGGCTTTGCTGGCTTTAATTTCCCAAATTAGGTTGCCCTGGCTGTCAAACTCCGTGAGCGTGACATTATCTAAGGTAGAACCAGGGACTTGACTTGGGGTCTCTGCCTGCTGGTTAATCGGATTAAAATAAACCCACACCCCTGCGCCGACGGCGACACCGATCGTGGTCATAGTTAAAAAGAGAGGGAAGGGTTTCATAGGTCTGCCATTGCCCGATCGAGTAAGTCTAAACCTTCTTGGAGAGTTTCAATGCGACAGAGTTGATCGCGCAGTAGTGCCGCCCCAGCAAAGCCCTTGGCATACCAAGTAAGATGCTTCCTTGCCTGGCGTAGACCACTAATACCCTTGTAGTCGTAGAGGTCTTGCAGGTGTTCCCTAGCAATTTGCAGGCGTTCTAGGGCAGTAGGTGCCGGTAGCCGTTCCCCTGTCCGCAGGAAATGATCCACCTCTCCCACCAAAAAGGGATAGCCCATCGTGCCCCTAGAGCACATCACCCCGTCCGCTCCCGTCTGCTTCAGACATTCCACCGCGGCATCCACAGAAAAAATATCCCCGTTGGCGATCACTGGGATGGTTAAAATTTCCTTAACGCGACGAATCCATTCCCATTTAGCTGGTCCATTATAGCCCTGGGCGCGGGTTCTACCGTGGACGGTGATCATCTTTGCCCCCGCATCTTCCATGCGCCGCGCAAACTCCAATATATTGATCTCCTGTTCGCACCAACCGATCCTGGTTTTGACCGTCACCGGCACCGGTACCGCTTCTACCACCGATCGGACGATCTCTTGAGCTAACTGGGGCTGTCTGAGCAAAGAAGAACCGCCGCCATTTTTCGTAATCTTGTTCACGGGGCAACCCATGTTAATATCCACCGTATCCGCCCCCTCTGCCACCGCTTTCTGGGCTGCTTCCGCTAAAAACTGGGGACGACAGTCGAACAACTGGATGCTAATCGGCGTTTCCTGCTCCCGATCGACCTCCATAATCTGGGGCAATTCCTTGACATAGTGTAACCCTGTGGCGTTCACCATCTCCGTATACATCATCGATCGGGGGGCAAAGCGGCGCACAAACCGCCGAAATACCATATCCGTCACCCCCGACAACGGGGATTGAAACACGCGACTCTGGAGCGTCACATTACCGATCGTGAGGGGCTGCTTTAAGTCCACCATAATGTTTAAGGGACAAATCCTAGTTTAGGGTAGCATTTCTGAAAAAAGTTGACAAACATGGGCATTTATTTGCTACTATAAAAAGCCCTGGGCGGATGGCGAAACTGGTAGACGCAGCAGACTCAAAATCTGCCGGTGGCGACACCATGAGAGTTCGATTCTCTCTCTGCCCATAAAAAATTCACACCCCAGATACAAAGGGGGTTTGCCAATAGTGCCAGTTTTCTTTGTTAAAGGGCGGTCGCCAGCGGTTGATAAAAAATTGTTCTAACCGCAGACGGGCGTGCTTTTCTAGGGGGGCATCCCACCAAAAACTAATCCCAATTTTGACCGGCTGGTGATGACTGCTCAAAACCGATCGGTATTGGCTGAGGTAATGCTTACAGTCATGGATACCCCGCCAGCGGTTGTAGGAATGGTTTGTTTCTCCCACATAGAGCAAAAGCGGAAAGCTCAAATCCCTAACAAAATAGATGCAGGCATCCCCTTGTCTTGGAGATAAACGATAGAAGTCTTCTGTAAAAGTATCTAAGCTAAAGGGATCGATTAAAGCAGAGTCTGGCTGATCGAATAGATTTGCTTGATATTGTCTTTCATTTTTGATCTTTTGTTGAAAGGTTCTTACCCGCTCCTGCCAAGACAGAATAGTATCCAAACTCATAGTTAAATAAGGTTCCCACCGATCGGATACACGGTAGGAACGAGTCGAAAAGAGAGAAGTCTGCTGATATTCCACAAGTATTTATTGCACTAAAGCTGCTTTTTCGGCATCAAGACGACGTTTGCGCGCATAGAGTTGGATGGAAATGGCAAAAACAACGGTCGTAACAGCAACTCCGATCGCGGTTATATCCCAGGGTAAACCATCTTTGAAAATGACCAACAAGACAATTACTGCCAGCAATAGGGTAGGCAATTCATTAAAAGCCCGCAGTTGTTTTGCCGTCCATTGACAGGTACCCTCCGCTAACATCTTCATCAATCTTTTACAGTAAAGATGGTAAGCCAACAAAACACCGACCAAAGCAATTTTAATATGAAGCCAGCCCTGTTTTAATAAGCTCGGCTCTAGCACCAACATAGCGATCGCCATGCCGATCGTGACCATCATTCCCGGATTCATAATGATGCCATAGAGGCGTTTTTCCATAATGGCATACTGATTTTTGAGGATAGAGCCAGCGGGTTCCGGTTGTTCATTAGCTTCAACATGGTAGACAAACAAACGCGGTAGATAAAACAGACCGCCAAACCAAGCCACCATCGCTATAATATGTAGTCCCTTAAACCAAAGATATGTCATAGTTAGATAGGTAAGAATTTGTCCTATAGTGTATCATGGCAGACTCTAAGACTCAATTTTGGTTATGAGTGTCCCCTTATTACAAATTCAAAACCTAAGTGTTAGTTTTAATCACTCCCCCATTTTAGAAGATATTAACCTCGCAGTCTATAAGAATGAAATTCTTGGTTTAATTGGTGCTTCTGGCAGTGGCAAAAGTACACTATTGAGGTGTTGTAATCGCCTCAACGATGTTTTACCAGGCATTAAAGTCAAGGGGGAAATTATCTACCAGGGGGAAAATATCTACCATCCCCTGATTGATCCAGTCAAGGTGCGCCGCCAGATTGGTATGGTATTTCAACGCCCTAATCCTTTTCCTAAATCCATCTATGAAAACATTGCCTTTGGCTTGAGAGTTAACGGCTATAAACAAAATTTAGACTCTATTGTTGAGCAGTCCCTAAGACAAGCTAACCTGTGGGAAGAAGTTAAGGATAGACTCAATCAAAGCAGCAAAATTCTATCGGGGGGACAACAGCAGCGCCTATGTATTGCAAGGGCAATTGCCCTCAAACCGGATATTATTTTGATGGATGAACCCTGCTCTGCCCTCGATCCTGTTTCGACAGCAAAGATTGAAGAATTATTGTTAGAAATTAAACAAATATACACGATCGTAATTGTGACTCACAACTTGCAACAGGCGCGCCGCATCGCCGATCGGGTGGCATTTCTAAATCGGGAATTAAACGATCGGGGGGATTGGGTAGGCAAATTAGTGGAATGGAATACCACTGAAGAGATTTTTACTAATCCCCAACAGACTTCTACATTAAATTATGTGCAGGGCAAAATTGGTTAGGCACAAGCCCTCTTTGGAGAAGTCGATGAAGCGTGAAGCTCGCTCTGTATTGCGAAGCAATTAGAGTGAAACCCTCACCCTCCTTCGGCTGTGCTCAGGAAACGGGAGAGGGGACTGGAAAAAATTGATGCACCTTTCTTGTTTGTACAGAAGTCTCTGCGTGCTGCCACCGCAGAGACATATCAGGGAAACTCTCCAGAGATGTAATCATAGGCGACACTCACCCTGCGGGGCTTCCCCACCCATTAGCTAAATTAAATAGAGAGACCCAACTTTAGCCCCAGCATGGCATGGAGAAATAACAGACAGAGGATAGCACTACCAATATAGGCGTGGGCAGACCGGAGGATAGCTTGATTGCCGCCAAAGCCAGTAAGGGAAATAGTGCCGTTAAGGGCTAGGAGCGTCAATACTGCCGAACCGGTCCAGAAGTGAGGGCTTTCTAGGAGGGGTTGTTTTTGCATTACCAGGGAAAGTAAGCCGCCCGTATAGCCCAGGGCTAAAAATAGAGTCATAAAGGGCGCAATCTTACGGTGGTCTGCCAAACTGTTAGCCTTAGCTTCGGGGTCGGTGAGTAATCTTCCCCGCCATCCTGCTAACCCCGCCGCACTGCCCATACCAAAATGACAATCGCCATAAAGAAAGGATGTCCCCAATGGGTAATTGGTTCTGGTATGCCGAGTTGGTTAAACTGTTGCGCGATCGGTTCTAAAAACTTCGTCAAACTACTATTCATGGTTACCTCAAGAGTAAGAATCGGGGTAAATGTCCCATAGATAATTTTATCTCTCCCCAACAGGCTACAATCTCCCTATTACCGTCTTAGTGTGGAAATTTCGATGGCAACCATAACCAATTTTGAATGGCGTAATCGACCCGTCTTAGGTAGAACCGCAGCCACAAATCCTACAAATCCCACTCAAACTGTCACCCCTCAAGAAATTCTTTTAGGGGGTTTTTCTGGGTTATTTTTTGAGGGGCGCACTCCCCAAGGTAATCTCAGATTTGTTACCCACCCCGATCGAGGTCCCAACGGTGAACCCACAAATCTTTTAGCTGATGTGCCCGGGAATGAACGCCCCTTTGCTCTGCCTAACTTTCAAGCTGAGATTATTCGCTTTGAACTAAACCCTACTAGCGGGGCAATTAGCATTGTCAATCGCATCCCTCTTACCCGCAAGGATGGTACTACCCCCATCACGGGCTTGCCCAACCTCCAAGCTGGTGCCCAGGGTACGCCCTACACGGATGAAGTACCGATCGATTTGTGGGGTAATCGCCTCACCAATGACCCCCTAGGAGCGGATTTAGAAGGGATTGTCGTTGCCCCCGATGGTTCTTTTTGGCTCGTAGATGAATATCGCCCTGCTATTTATCACTTTGGTGCTAATGGTACTCTGCTCGATCGGTTTGTGCCCCAGGGCACTGCCAATGCTGTCAATGCTGCGCCTGGTACTTTTGGCACAGAGGTACTGCCTGCTGTTTATGCCCAACGCCGTGCTAATCGGGGTTTTGAAGCGGTGGCATTAGAAGGAAACAAACTCTATGCCTTTATTCAAAGCCCGATCGATAATCCTGCTGTAACTGGGTAACACCACTTCCCGCAATTCTCGCAATTTAAGAATTGTCGAGTTTGATATTGTCAGCAAGGCGGTTACAGGGGAATACATCTATGTTTTAGATAGTATCAGTGCTTCGGGGAATGCCCGCACGGACAAGATCGGCGATGCGGTTTCTCTGGGAAATGGCAAATTTGCCGTAATAGAACGGGATGACCGGGATTCTGCTGCTTCTAACAAGTTGGTCTATCAAATCGATCTCAGCGGTGCTACCAATATCAACAATCCCGCTAATCTAACCCGACTGCCTGGCAATACCACGATCGAGCAAGCCAGTTTTGCCCAATTGAATGACGCAGGCATCCAGCCTGTGGGTAAGCGCCTGTTATTTAATGCCGCCCCGATCGGTTATGTGGGCGTAGACAAGTTAGAAGGTTTAGCCCTGGTAGATAACCGCACCCTTGCCCTCCTCAATGACAATGACTTTGGTTTGGAATCTGCCCCCATCAAAGGGGATGGTAGGGTAGCCCTCGATGCCACACCTACGCCGGTAATTTTAGGTTTAGTCCGCCTCGATCGGGATTTACCCTTCCCTGCAACTTTTACCGGCACTAGCGGCAACGATACAATCCAAGCCCTGGGCGGCAATAACCCTATTTTGGGACTAGGGGGCAATGACCTCCTGTTTGGCAACATGGGCAATGACACGATCGATGGCGGCGATGGCAACGATACTATCTACGGCGGACGCGATCGGGATAGTTTGCTGGGCGGTGCAGGGGATGATCTACTCCTGGGCGATCGGGATAATGATGTACTCAATGGCGGGGAAGGCAACGATACCCTCATTGGCGTTAGTCTGACCTCTGATAATTTTGGCACTGGGGAAATTGACACCCTGATCGGCGGTGCCGGTAGTGATACCTTTGTGTTGGCTAATAGCAGTCGCACCTTTTATGACGATGGCAGTGGTGGTCTCGGTATTGCTGACTATGCCCTAATTCGGGACTTTAACCCCGCAGAGGATTTTCTGCAATTACGCCGATCGAGCCTCTATGTCATTGGTACTGCGCCCCAGGGATTGCCCAGTGGTAGCGCTTTATTTTTGGATAATGACGGCGTAGCCGGTTTAAGCCCCAACGATGAACTAATTGCCATCCTAGAGGGCGTAGCTAGCACAGTCAATCTGGCTAGCCGCTTCATCTTGGTTTAGCTCAGGGCTGCTTCCCCCCGGCGGTAGAGTTCCCTGGCGTAGTCTGTCCAGGTGCCCTGCCCCCAGTACCTAAAGCAACTGGTCTGCACCAAAAGGTTATAGAGCAATGCCTGTTGATAATCGGGACGATCGGTAACAGAAGGACTGCGGGCAATCAGGGGGTCAAACTTGGCATGGAACTTGGCACTGAGTTGGTTCATCGGTTCTAAAACGTTTTCGTAGCCCTTCACCCAACTGAGGTCATTAGTCCAAGAAGCTCCATCCATATGGAAACGATGATCTGTCGCCTTTAGTTCAGCGATCGCTTGTTCTACTGCCGCTGTTGTAGTTTGGGCAGGGTCTACCTTTGCCCAGATTTTGTGTTGATGGACTGCTTGACAGACGGGTAAATCTTCTTGCTTGACGCCGAGGGAGAAGACTAACTCGATGTATTCCGAACCATTGAGACCAACAACATCGCCGTTTTGTTTGATCTCTTCCCAAACGGGCAGATAGCCCCCCGGAAATTCGTTCATCATCACACCGCCGTTTTCGCCGTCGGCAATTTGCGTGACACAGCTGGGGATGGCAATACCCCCGATCGTTTGTCTGCCTCTAGTTTTAGCCTCGTGGTAGGGCTGCATTTGGGCGACTAGTTTGGTGTCAGAACCTTGAGTTTTGATGAGGGCTAAAATCTCGATCGTTTCTCCCTTAGAGTTGCGCGCCACTAAACGATTGGGCACATACTTCTGATCCGTAGGCAAGCCCTGCCCTTCCAGAGTTTCGATCGAATGCTCTTGCACCAACAACCAGCGATAACCACACTCTTTGAGAGCCTTGATATATTCAAACAAAGTATCAGGATGGTTGGGCAGGTGCATTTCCGGCGGTGAAAAACCTTTGACCCGTGCCAGCGCCGTTTCTCCGAATAAAGCCGCAAAGTGATGCTGCCAGGCTCGCATATGTAAAATCAGGTCAGGGATAGGCGTAGAGGGCACCACCGCATGACTCCACATCGTCCCCAGCCATTCGACGTAGGGAGAATACCGATCGTCGCAGGTAATCTTAGTCAGCTTATCGAGAATATCTTGCCGGTTCATCTGCTGAAAGCCCCAGAGCAAGTTACCGGAATAGTCGAGCATAATGCGGGGACGCAAACCCCGATCGACCAAATCGGGGATAAATTCCCCCATGCGTTGATAACACCAGGCAAACACGTTGGCGTTGTGGTTGTCCCCGTCGTGGGGATTTTCAAACATATGTTGTAAATTGCAGATCAATTCGCCGTCTTTGCCCGCTGGAATAGTAGGTTGGTGCATGTGGAGAGCACAGGCAAAGGCAGATTTAATTTTGTTGGGGTCTACCTGAGTTCTAGGTAAATAAACCGCCGCCTCCGACTGTACCACCGATCGCAGGTGAGCTTCTCTGCCACTGAGGGGAGGGAGTTGAGTCAGTAGGGGAATGGTATTAGCCATATTTATGTTCCATCATTTCCTGCGCATCATAGAGGATAAGCAAGCCATAAATAGCCAACTACCGGAAGTCTTAACAAAGGGAAAAGTATGGAAGAAGATTTACCGTTATTAGTTAATCCTAACCCCTCAATTTCAGCAAATCGGGAGTATCATGAAGGGATGTTAAGGTAATGCCATGGCTGGTTATATTTTTATTTTAGCAATTTTGATTTAGGGGGGTAATAGCGACAGTAGGCGATCGGATTGGTTCCAAGGTAGGTAAAGCCCGTCTCAGTGTATTTAATCTCCGTCCCCGCAATACTGCTACCCTGGTCACGATCGTTACAGGCGGGGTAATTTCTTCATCGACTTTAGCAATTTTGTTGGCAACTAATGGGCAGTTGCGCGATGGTTTATTTCGTCTAGGAGAGATTCGGAAAGAACTAGATTTAACCCAAATGCAAAAACAAAGTGCAGAGGCAGAATTAAAAATTGCCAATCAACAAAAGCAATCTGCACTGTCAGAATTAAATACCATCAATCTGTCATTAAGGGAGGCTTTGACCCGCCAGGCTGAAACAGAAACGGCATTGCGAGCATCTCAAGAGAATCTGCTCAATCTCCAGGCAGAATTAAGTCAAATTCAAGAACAGGAAGCCCAACTAACCGATCGGATACAACAACTGGATAGGGAACAAAAAGAGCTGACCCAAACCAAAATCAAGCTAACTGCGGAAAGGGATCGTCTTTCTCAGGAACTGCAAAAAATAACCGCAGAGACAACAGCACTGCGCAATCAGGTGGAGACTTCCCAAAATAACCTCAAAACATTGAGCGTGCAGCAAATCCGCTTGCAAAAAGAAGTAGAAAATCTGGAAAACACGAAAAATATTCTTGCTAAAAGTATCGATACTCTGCGGCAGGGGGGGTGAGAATTACTAAAGACCAAGTGTTAGCGGCTGTTGTTATCCCCAGTGATTTATCGCCCCAAGAACAACGGCAATCGGTTTTACAACTATTGCAACTGGCCGATCAGAATGCCCGCCGCGAGCTAGATTTCCCTGACAATACCCCCGTCATTTTAAGTGTTACTAGTGCAGACATCGATCGGATTATCACACGCTTACAGGCAGAAAAAGAGAAGAATCGTCAACTAAAACCGCAAGAACGCAGTGATAGTTTTATCCTCCGCATCCGCTCGGCAGAAAATTATCTCCGTAAAGAAAAGAACATTGCCATCTTGGCAGACATCGATCGCAATCGGTTAATCTTCCCCCAGGGAGCCACGATCGTGTCTTTACCCTTCAATCCCAACATGACAGACAACGAATTAGAAGAACAGTTTGATAAATTATTTGGTCTGGTCAGATTTCGAGTAGTGCAAGAAGGAGTAATTCCTAACCCAGAAACTGGGGAAATTGGTAGGTTCGGCGGTTCTCTTTTGCAGTCTAGTACCAATTTAGTGCAATTAGTTAATGAAGTAAAACAACGACGCAGTCCTTTTGAAATTAGGGCAATTGCCAAAGTTAATATCTTTCGTGCTAGTTCTCTATCCCGTCAATTAGCACCGATCGAGTTAGTCATTGTGGAAGATGGGAAAGAAGTAGCTCGGTTTGGTTAAGATATAATTCCGCAGATCATTACTTAAACGATGTTACCTTGGCAGCAACTAATCGCTAATATCACTCTTCCCCTGGATTGGGTGGGCATAAGAGCAGTGTCCCAAGCAGAAACGATCCTCCCTTTTCGGGATGGGTTGCCCCAAACGATCGGGAAGCGTTATGACCGCGGCTTCATGGTAGAAGTGTTAGCAGGGGGACACTACGGCTATAGCAGTACCAATCAGGTCACTGAGGCGGGCTTTAGGCAAGCCGTGGAAGGAGCCTATCGGCAGGCGATCGGGGCTAGTCCTTGGCGGATCCATAATTTTCGTCCCCGCCCTCCGCCCAAGGCAGTTACCAATCAGCGGTAGCCATCCCCCGTGCTGATTTAGCAGAGGTCTGCCATTTACTGCGCCAGGTATGCGACCGCCTCAAACTCCACGAACAAATTATTAAAACTACAGCTTTTGCCCATTTAGTCTCTTTAGATTCCCATTTTGTCAGTAGTAACGGCGCTGATATTAGGCAAAAATTTAGCTTTATTGTCACGGACTTCGCCGCTACAGCCCAGTCAGGCACGATCGTGCAACGGCGGGGCGATCGGGGTTTAATGGCTCAGTGTCATCAAGGGGGCTGGGAGATTTTATTAGAAGCGCCCCTCCTCACCAGAGCGGAGCAGATCGCCAGGGAAGCCCTAGAGTTATTGGAAGCCCCCGAATGTCCTGACACCACTACCACCCTGGTTTTAGCCCCCGATCAGATGTTATTGCAAATCCATGAAAGCGTGGGGCATCCCCTAGAACTCGATCGGGTTTTAGGAGATGAACGCAACTATGCTGGCGGCAGCTTTTTACGTCCCGAAGATTTTGGCACCTATCAGTACGGTTCAGAATTGATGAACATCACCTTTGATCCAGGCATCGGTGCAGAATTTGCCAGCTACAACTACGATGATGTCGGTGCTCCCGCCCAGCGTCAGTATTTAATCAAAAACGGCAAACTTTTGCGGGGATTAGGGGGCTACGATAGCCAAGCCCGCACAGGCATCCCTGGAGTAGCCAACATGCGCAGTTGCTCTTGGAATCGTCCCGCCATCGATCGCATGGCCAACATCAACCTGGAACCAGGGCACAAAAGCCTAGAAGCCATGATCGCCGGTATTGAGTCGGGGGTCTACATGGAATCCAACCGATCGTGGTCGATCGATGACTACCGGCGCAAATTTCAGTTCGGCTGTGAATACGGCAAAATCATCAAGGAAGGCAAACTTACCCAGACCATTCGCAACCCCAACTATCGCGGCATCACCACGGAATTTTGGCACAATTTAAGCGATATTTCGGACACCCAAGAATTTTACGGCTCCCCCTTTTGTGGCAAGGGAGAACCCAACCAAGCCATCCGCGTAGGGCATGGCTCTCCCTACTGCGTCTTCGAGCGGGTGGAAGTTTTTGGCGCCAAGGGCTGAGATTATCGCAGCCCCTATCCCATCGCCTGACAAAGTGCAATAATAAAACGATCGGGTTATGCCTCAGAAAACTATCTTCCAAGTTTTGATCAATAATTTTATGACTAATTTTGATGCTGAAGTAATTGTAATTGGGGCGGGCATGGGCGGTTTAGTTACAGCTTCCCAATTAGTAGCTAAAGGAATTGATGTATTAGTGTTAGAAAAATATCTCATTCCTGGGGGCAGCGGCGGCTATTTTGAAAGGAACGGCTATCGCTTTGATGTCGGTGCTTCTATGATTTTTGGCTTCGGTAAAGAGGGAACAACTAATCTTTTAACCCGCGCCTTAGCTGCCGTCGATCGGGAGTTAGAGACCATTCCTGATCCTGTACAAATTCATTACCATTTACCCGACATTGATCTTAAAGTCCATCGAAATTATGACCAATTTATTGCCGACCTGTCCGATCGGTTTCCCCAAGAACGGCGGGGCATCAAGCAATTCTATGATGAATGTTGGCGGGTATTTAACTGCTTAAATTCTATCCCTTTGTTATCTTTAGAAGAATGGCGTTATTTGCTAAGGGTATTTGGGCAAAACCCCTTAGCTTGTCTCGGTCTGGTACAGTATCTCCCCCAAAATGTCGGCGATGTGGCGCGGCGCTATATCAGTAATCCGCAATTGCTCAAATTTATCGATATGGAATGCTACTGTTGGTCGGTAGTGCCCGCCGATCGCACTCCCATGATCAACGCTGGTATGGTTTTAGCGATCGCCACTACGGAGGCATTAACTATCCCAAGGGGGGGGTGGGGCAAATCGCCCTCACTCTGGCGGAGGGCATAGAAGCCAAGGGGGGCAAAATTCGCTACGGCGCTAGGGTGACCCAAATTCTTCCTGCCCGATCGGGTATGGCAGTAAAACTAGCCACGGGCGAAACTCTGACGGCAAAGCGGGTCATTTCTAACAGCACCAGATGGGATACCTTCCAAAATTTATTGGGCAATAACAAATCTTCTTGGTGGGAAAAAACTTGGTTCGATCGGTATGAGAAGTCACCGAGCTTTTTAAGTTTACACTTGGGAGTCGATCGGTCTTTAGTCAGTAATGTGCAGGATTGTCATCATATCTTGTTAGAAGACTGGGCAAAAATGGAAGACGAACAAGGTACTATCTTTCTTTCTATTCCTACTATCCTCGATCCTAGTTTAGCGCCAGAGGGCTATCACATCTTCCATGCTTTTACACCAAGCTGGATGTCGCAGTGGCATGGTCTTTCATCTGCCGCCTACGAGCAGAAAAAAGAAAAAGATGCCGAACAAATAATCGATCGGTTAGAAAGAATATTCCCTGGTTTAAGTAAGGCGATCGATTATCAAGAAGTGGGTACCCCTAGAACCCACCGTCGTTTTTTAGGCAGAGTAGATGGCACCTATGGACCAATTCCCAAAAATAGACCCCTGGGACTAATTGGTATGCCCTTCAATCGCACATCGATTCCCAATCTATTTTGCGTAGGTGATAGCACCTTCCCCGGACAGGGATTAAATGCCGTAGCATTTTCCGGCTTTGCCTGCGCCCACCTTGTCGCTTGCAGTCTAGGCAAATAACCCGTTCCTTTAGCTTTGACTCCCCTCAGCCCTCAACTTTTTACAGTCCAGGAATTACGTTGCTTTTTCTGAAACCCTCACCCCAAAAGGGAGAGGGGACTTCCCTCAGCGTAACTCCTGCTCTAGCAAATTTTTTTGCCCCAGTCTTCCATTTGTAAATTTAATGTTACATAATAGATAACCATATATCTATCTTTTGATTCTTAATTTAATTATGCTAGTTATGGAATGGACGATTCAGGAACAACACATTGCGGAGCAGGCATTTAACCGTGCCTATTGTCGGGAAATTGGGGCTTTAACAGACTTAGTACGGGAGCGCGCCCAGGCAGTAACTTCGATTCAGGATATTTGGCAGCTCCACGATTTTTTGAGTGCCCGCCGTCATGAAATTGACGGCAAGTACGACTATGACTATCCCAGTTTAATGTTTGTGTTTGCTAACTTGATTAAGGACGGCTGGTTAGCCCTGGAAGAGCTAGAAGGTCTGGGTTCCGATAAACTAGCTAAGATTCATGCCTTAACCCGGATGTAGCGCTTCTACATCCCCCCGCAAATAGACTATAGCTTTGCGACTGCGGGAATGGCGTTGTTTGATGGGACTACCCTTGAGGTAAGTCCCTACTTCCCCTGGGGTAATGTCCAGGATTTGTGCTACTTCCTCTGCAGTGATCCACTGACGGGCGAACAGCTCCAGGGCTTGGTCTGGTTGATGCAGCAGCCGATCGAATAGTTTCTCTAGGAGGAGCCAGCAGGCGAGGGTATCAGGGGCGGCGCGGTGGGCAGTTTCGATAGGAAATTGGAAATGTTTGACTAGCATGGGCAACGATCGGGAGGGGAGGTCAGCCAGGAGCAGGCGGGACAACTTCACGGTACAGAGTTGTTGTTGGGGGGGACGGCTAAATTTGACCCCCAAGCGTTGGTATTCTTTTTGCAGGAAGCCGTAGTCAAAGCTGAGGTTGTGGGCGGTGAGGGTACCCTGGCTGAGGAGGGGCAGGCATTGTGTCCAGACGGAGAGGGGTTTGGGGGCATCTTTGACCATAGCAGTCGTTATGCCGGTAAATTTCTGAATTTTGTGGGGGATGGGAATGCCTGGATTGATGAGATGGCTTTCTTGGTGGAGGATGCCTCTGGTCAGACTCCCCTGCAAGATGGCTACTTCAATTACCCGATCGTGAGGATGGCGGCATCCCGTAGTTTCTAGGTCCACGACGGTAAACTCTGAGCGGCTCAGGGCTTGGTAATAGGCGAGGCATTCTTGGGCGCGCATTATAGTTTTTTCGCGTAGGCGTTGATCACTGCTGCCACGATCGGTCCTGCCACTGCACTACCGCCTTTGCCAGCATTTTCCACAAAGGCAACGACAACAATTTGCGGATTTTGCCGTGGCGCATAGGCAGTAAACCAAGCATGACTGGGGCGGGGGGGGTCTTCCGCTGTACCGGACTTGCCCGCAAAGGGGATTGTAGTGGCTAAGCCCGCCCCCGTACCAAATTCCGAGACTGCGGCTAAGCCCTGGTGTACAACTTGCAGGGTCGATTCTTTCATCCCGATCGGGGTTTTGGCATTGACCAGGCTATTTTTATCTAACAGCAGATGGGGACGCACGCGATAGCCACCGTTGGCAACTGCCGCCGTCATTATTGCCACCTGGAGTAGTGTTGTCTGTAAATCCCCCTGTCCGATGGAGAGATTGATCGTGTCTCCCACATACCAAGGCTGGTTGAATAATTCCTGCTTCCATTGGGGGTTAGGGAATAGCCCCTCGGCTTCCTCCCGTGCAAGTTCAATGCCAGAGTGCTCCCCCAAGCCTAGCTTCCTTGCCCATTTTTCAATTTCATTTACCCCTACTGCCCTTCCTACTTGGGCAAAGAAAGTATTACTGCTGTAGGCTAGGGCTTCCGCAAACCCGATCGTGCCAAAGCCCGCTTGGTTATGCTCCCAAAATAGTAAACCGCCCAAATCCAGGTAGGGATAGGTTGGCAGTACAGAGTCAGCCCTAAACTTGCCCGATTCTAGCCCCGCGATCGTGGTGACAATTTTGAAGGTGCTGGCAGGCGGGTAGCCCTGGAGGACACGGTTGACAAAGGGTTTATCCTCAGAGTTTAAGCGATCCCAGGTTGCCTGGGAAATGGGCGTAGAAAAGACATTGGGATCGAAACTAGGACGGCTGACCAGGGCTAAAATTTCGCCGTTGTGGGGATTGAGGACTACCACCCCGCCCCGATCGTTACCCAGAGCCGACTCAGCCGCTTTCTGCAAATCCAAATCGATCGTCAACTGAATTGACCCGCCAGGGACGGGGGGCTTCTGCCCGATCACCTTTAAGACGTGCCCCATGCCGTCCACTTCCACCTGCTGACCGCCCCAACTGCCCCGCAAATTAGGTTCAAAGGCAAATTCTGCCCCCATCTTCCCGATCGTGTCTCCCAAGCGATAGCCCTTTTCCTTTCTGGGGGAGAGTTCCTCCTCCGTAATTTCGCCGGTATAGCCCAAAATATGGGCAGCCACATCGCCGTAGGGATAGTAGCGCACCGCCTCCGGCTCCACCTGCACCCCAGGAAAGTCCTCATTGTGCTCTGCCAGGTAGGTAATCAATTTAGGACTGATATTACTGGCAATTTTGACCAAATTGGGGGAATAATAGCCCTCCTGGAGGATTTTTTTGCGAATTTCTGGAGCGGGAATCTTCGTCAGTTCCGCCAAGCGATCGATGATCGGTTGCCATTCCCTTTCACTGCGGGCAATAGGCCATAGATAAATAGCATAGGCGAGGCGATTAGTCACCAAAAGGCGGCTGTGACGATCGTAGATTCTGCCCCGTTCCGGCGGGCGGGGAATCAGACGAATCCGATTATTTTCTGCCAGTTGGCGGTTGTAGCTCCCCGATAAAATTTGTAACTGAAACAGTCGCCCCCCGATTACCCCCAGCAACAGTATCACCATCAGTGCCCCCAGGACATAGGCTGATGCCCCCTACCGACAGTGCGGCGCTGTTCCAAACTTTTAGGTAGAATTTTAAGCTGGGTCGATGCCATACTAAATATGCTCTGTACCGTTATTGTACCGTGAAACACGACTGGGAAGACCTCACCCAAGACCTGGCTACCCTGGAAACTCAATTAGGGGAGGTAAAACAACGCCTCCATATCGTTATGACGGGAGAAGTAGAAGCAGAAGAATTAAAAGCGCAGTTAAGGCAGCTATCCCCTGCTATGAAAGAAGAAGTCAGACAAATTACCGATCGTTTGACAGAAATTGAAGTCACGATCGAGAGTCGTCTGTTTAACTGGGGTGCCCTCAAGGAGACCTTTTGGCAGATAGTCCGTTTTACGGGTTTGGGCATTATCATCGGCGTGATGTTACAAAGGTGCGCTGGCTGTTGAGCTAAACCAGCAGGTGAGAGCGATCGCCAGGGCATCGGCACAATCGTCGGGGCGGGGGATGCGATCGAGATTTAACTCTCTGACTACCGCCTCTTGCACTTCCCCTTTACTAGCTTTGCCATAGCCGGTGAGGGCGAGCTTTACCTGGGGGGGAGAATACTCCCGGGGGATGATTTGCTGTTGCGCCAATGCTAAAAGAATCACCCCCCGCGCCTGGGCTACGGGAATTAAGTTCCCCATCCGATAGAAGAATAACTTTTCCAAACTGACGATCGTGGGTTTGCCCTTGGTCAAAATCGTCTCCATATCGGCATAGAGCACCGCTAACCTTGCCCCGATCGGTAAATCTTTGTCAGTCTGAATAATGCCATAGTCCAGTAAACGGGGAGGGCACTTAAAATCCACCTCAATTAAACCAAAACCAGTAGTGGCAATGCCTGGGTCTAAACCTAATATCTTCATCCTCCCATTTTGGTTAGTCGGCTAGGAGAGCAAACGCCTCGATCGGTATTTCAAAATTTCTCTAGGAACTTGAAACACCGAACTACCATCCGGTTTTACAGGCACGAGGGGATAAACTTTAGCAGGCACAGTCAGGAGTGGTGCTTCTAAGCCAGGACGGAAGGGGAAGGTACTGCGATTGAGGGGGCTAAACAGCGGCTCATAAAAACCATCAGGGAATTCGGGAGTATCGCCAATAGCAGGAATTGGCTCAGCAACTAACACCGATCGGTTAATGTCTTCCAACCTTTGGGGAAAGATCACTTCAATCTTTTCTCGCAGTGGCTGGGTTGGATTTTTCACTAAACTAACAAAGTCGTAGCTGAGGGCATCCCCATCAATTACGCCATTGCGATCGGAGTCTTCCCCTAAGACCGTTCTCACTTTGCCATAGAACTGGGGATCATCAGGCAAAATAACTGTCACTGCGGCATTGTCATCTAGTCCTTCAAATTCTGTATAACCTAAAAAACGATTATCCCGATCGAATAGTCTTACAGAAATACGATGGAACGGTTCTATGCCACTGACAAACTGTGCCTTTTGGTTAATCGGAAAGACAAAATCCCCCACAAAACGCTCTGGCAGATAAACATCATTGCGTCGTCTTTGCCAAGAAATACGGGCAATTACTTCTTTTACTAAAGGACGATTTTGTTTAATACTTAAAATGAAGTTACCCCGATTAGCATTGAGGGTGCGGCGCAGGGGAAACCGCGTATTGGGAAACAGTTTGGCATAGGTGCTCTTTAGCCGATCGAAGCGTTTTTCATCCGTTTCAAAACCGCGAAAAGCCATCCCCTCAACCTTCTGGTGTATTCCCCCCGACTGAGCTTTTCCCTGATTACTCCCTTCCGATCGGGTTCGAGAATACACCTGTCTCCTCCATCCATCGACCATTTGTGGGGGTCTTCCTGGGAGGTTTTACTGAAGTCTACAGCACCTTCTAACACTTCGTATTCTTCCGTACCGTTGTCATTTACTGTTAAAAGATAGGTTGTTCCTCTAACAGCCGCAGTCACACCCCTTGTACAAGCAGAAGTACCACTAATTAAAGCAGTGCCCTGTTGCAGTTGTACACCACATTCCCCTACGGTAAACCTAGTATTTTTACTCAGTCTGGCGATCGCTTTATTGTCAAAGGTCAGTTCTGCCCGTGCCATACCCGTCCTTACTTGCTGGTTGCGCCGAGCTGTATCTTTTAGCTTTGCTTGTTTTTCTTGAATAAAAACTTGATTACCTTCTAAAATCGCTGTAAGTGTTGCCTGATTTACAGGACTTTGACCGATCGTTTTGCCTGCAATTAGGCTGAGAAAGAAAGCACAGACAAAACCCCCCACGAGTCGGAACAGCAACTTCGTCTTCATTACTAACACCTAGTTTGTGAATTTAATTTTACTATTTACATTTGTCAAACTTTGTCCCTAAAGATAATACCAATAGTTTTGTGAGAGAGCATATTTTTTTAGGTAAATCTTTGTCCCAAAACGATCGGGTCATGGACAGTGATATGCTTTTGCGAAATTGATATTAACTTCTGGTCCCGCAACTCTCCTAACAATCGCGTCACCGTTACCCTGGTAGAACCGATCGCTTCGGCAATGGATTGATGGGACAATTTCAAATCAATTTTTACCCCCTCTGGGGTCGGTTCACCAAAATCGCGGCAGAGGATCAATAAAAAACTGACCAGTCTGGACCCCATATCGCGATGGGCTAGGGTCTCAATCATCATCTCTGTCTGGAGGATGCGAGAAGATAAGCTCCGCAATAACAGGATCGGTAACTCTGGTTTTTCCTTGAGAGCAGTTTCTACTTGATCGATCGGCACTGAAATTAGCTGCACCGGCGTAAAAGCTACAGCATGATAGAACCGATCGGAACGATTGCCAGTAATCAGAGATAAAACCCCAAATACACTATTTTCCCGCAATAGGGCGACCGTGATCTCTTCCCCCGCCTCATAGACCCTGGATAGCTTCACCGCCCCCGATACTAAAAAATAGAAACGTTCTGCTGGATCGCCAGGGAAAAAAATTGTCTTGCCCCGATCGTAGCGTTCGATGGGAGTATGACTCCCGCCGCTAATTTCTCGAAACACATCAACCATGGGACGGCTATCACCAAACACGGAAAATCTCCAATAAAGTATGAATAGATACTTAATAATATGGGCATCGCCTAGTTAAATTGTTAAATCTTTGACTAAAACCCTCACCCCAAAAGGGAGAGCGAACAAGATTGAGGGAGGCAATATGCCCATCAGCCTCCATGAACCTATCCCAGCAGATTGTAGTCAAGCAGGTTCCGATCATCTTGAAGGCGTTGGGCTGGTATGCTCAACTGATTCTGAACTGGGGCTAGCTAGGAGCGACTTCTTCATCTAGGTGCTCTGCCACAGCATTGTAAAGTGTCAGTACATGGTGGTCTTGCAATTGATAATAAACTTTGCGACTCTCTTTGCGATAACTGACCAGACGCAAATTCCTCAAGACGCGCAACTGATGGGAAACCGCCGACTCACTCATCCCCAATAAATTGGCAATGTCATGAACGCATAGTTCCTGCTGCGATAGTACCGATAAAATTCTGAGGCGATTCCTGTCCCCCAATAAACTAAAAAATTTGCCATCCGCTGCGCTTTCTCTGCCCCTAGGGGCGCTATCCCCTCCACCCGATCGGGATCACAGGGCAAGGGATCACAATCAGGAAGAATTTCCAAGGATTTGCTTGACATATGAACATATATTCAGGTATTGTAGTCTTGTCGATTTAGATAAAGTTATGGTTCAAGTTAAACAGATGAAATGTGCATGTCCAAAATGTCTTTGCATTGTGGACATTGAGAATGCTGTAGAGGCAAACGATCGTTACTACTGTAGCACTGCCTGTGCTGAGGGTAGCTGCGGCAACGGTGGTTGTGGCAACAAGGGCTGTAACTGCTAAGAGTTACGATTGCGTCTGCGGTCTTGCCATTCACTAAAGGTGAGGTAACCCACACCGAGGGTTACCCCGCCCAGGAGCACCATTGCCATCCAAAAAAAGCCTGTAACTACGTAGTCGGTCATGCTACAAGCCGTTCCGTCCCCACACAACGAAGGCGATCGTGAGTGTAAACATGCCTAGCAAGCCAACCCAGCCTAAAGTCAAAATATCCATAGTTAAAGTTTGTAAAATTCCTTTCCCATTGTAATCCTCAGGACAGAATTTCTCCATCGGGGGGGGCTGTTTTTTGTTCCCGCTCCGCGCTGAGTTTGTTCAAAAGGGAGAGAACTTTCACGCCTTCTTCAAACGATCGGTCTTCTTTGAACACTACTTCCGGTGCTCTTCTGAGGTTGAGGCGGTGTCCCAATTCGCGGCGAATAAAGCTGGTAGCAGCTCCTAGTCCTTCCATAGTTTCCTGTCTGGCGGCATCAGTGCCATAGATGCTGACAAAAACGCGGGCGTGTTGCAGGTCACCTGACACTTCCACCGCCGTAATGCTGACCATGCCAGCCCCCACCCGATCGTCTTTAATATCCCGCATAATGAGGGCACTAACTTCTCGTTTAATCAATTCGGCAACGCGCTCCACGCGGCGACTGGTAGCCATATCTCGTATCCATGCAACTTGTTAATTTTACCATTAGCCCTTAGCATAGTAGGGGGTTTTGGAGCTAGGCATCTGAATACAAGGGTAATTTTAGTCCGTCACGGCGAGAGTACATCAAATTTGCAGGGCTTAGTCCAGGGGCGCGGATTCGCCGATCAGCCGGAACTACAGTCTTCTCTCACAGATAAGGGCATCCGCCAAGCGCAGGCAGTAGGAAGGGCTTTAGTTGATCTACCCATCGATCGGCTGCTGGTCAGCCCCCTCAGACGCGCCCAGGAAACGGCATTGCATATCGGCATGTTGCGGGCGCAACCCCTGCCCCAGGAAACTATAGAGGAGCTATACGAGATTAACCTGCCGGAGTGGGAAGGGGTAAGTTTTGCTGAGATTAAGCGCACCAGTCCAGAACGGTTCCATTGCTGGCATCATACGCCCCATTTGCTGGAAATGGGGGGCAGGTTCCCCGTCCTAGATTTGTTTGACCAGGCGCGGCAGCTATGGCAGAAGATTTTGCCCCAGTATAGTGGGCAGACCCTTTTGTTGATAGGACATAGTGGCATTAACCGCGCCCTGATTGCTACTGCTCTAGGGATTGGTCCCGATCGGTATCACTGCTTGTCCCAGGGGAATTGCTGTCTTAATGTCTTGAATTTTAAGCCCGATGGCACAGCCCAACTAGAGTCAGCAAACCTGACCCAACACCACAACCAGGTCCTCTATCCCCTGCGGGAGGGTTGGACTGGTCCACGGATTTTATTGGTGCGTCACGGGGAAACGGACTGGAATCGGGAGCAGCGCTTCCAAGGGCAGATCGATGTGCCCCTCAATGCCAACGGCATAGCTCAAGGGGAAAAGACCGCGCAGTTTTTGCAACCCATCAAGATCGATCGGGCGTTTTCTAGCCCCCTTCTTCGTCCCAAACAAACTGCCGAGGCAATTTTAAGGGGACGCGACCTGCCCCTCACCCTCATTGATGATCTCAAAGAAATTTCCCACGGACTATGGGAAGGCAAGCTAGAAAGGGAAATCGAGCAAGAATTTCCCGGAGAACTAGAGCGCTGGCAACGGGAACCCGATCGGGTGCAAATGCCGGAGGGGGAAAACCTGCACCAGGTCTGGACAAGGGCAAGACAAGCCTGGCAGGAAATTGTGGCAGCCAGCCAGCCAGGGGAAACAGTGTTGGTAGTCGCCCATGATGCTGTTAATAAGGCTTTACTTTGTCAGTTATTTGACCTCAAACCCGATCGTTTTTGGGCATTTAAGCAGGGGAATGGTGGCATTAGCGTCATTGATTGGCGAGAAGGAATTACATCAGCCCCAGTTTTAACTACCTCTAACATCACAGTACATCTTTCTAACAGCATATTAGACACCACCGCCAAGGGAGCTTTGTAGAATAGGTCTAGATTTGAGCAAAAATCATGGCCTATACGATCGTCACCAACACCTGCGAGGGCGTAGCTGCCTGCGCGCCTGCCTGTCCTGTCAACTGCATTCACCCCGGGTATCAATACAATGCCAAAGGCACCTTCTGGTATTGGATTGATTTCGATACCTGCATCGACTGCGGCGTATGCCTGGAAGTGTGCCCCGTGCCAGGAGCTATCCTCCCCGAAGAAAGACCAAGCCTGCAACTAACTCCCAAATCCCACACTACAAATACTTGAGAATTTTTTTAATAAAACTGTTGACATTTAATTTCAACTAGAGTAATCTATCTTTAGTCAAGCGAGACATGACTGTTCCTCTCATAGAGTAGGTAAGCCGGATAGAAGGGGTTTTATCTGGCTTTTCTCTTCAATGTAACTACTGAGAAATAAAAGCATCAAGCTACGCTCTAAGCAGCAGGACTTACGTTGAAACCTCTCCCAAAAAGGAAGAAATTGATCTGCTTTCCTTCCCCCGCCCTCGACAAGCTTAGGAATTCATCGTAAGTCCTGTATATCGATCAACTAACAACTGCGATCGTAGGGCCACTTCCAGTTAGTAATCTCATCCTTATCAATTCCATGCTCCCTGGCATAGTTGAGATTTTCAATGATGGCATTCTTCATCCGTTCCTTCACATAGGCAGCGCGGGACTGTAACTTAGGCACCCGATCGATCACATCGATCACCAAATTAAACCGATCGACTTGGTTACGAATCGCCAATTCCAGCGGTGTGTTGATGTTACCTTCTTCTTTGTAACCGCGCACATGGATGCGCTCTTGGTTAGTCCGACGATAGGTAAGTTTGTGAATCAACCAGGGATAACCATGGAAGTTAAAAATGACCGGTTTATCAGGCGTAAACAGGATGTCAAAATCCCGATCGGAAAGACCATGGGGATGCTCAGTATCAGGCTGGAGTTTGAACAAATCCACCACGTTAATGAATCTGACCTTCAACTCCGGGAACTCCTCCCGCAAAATCGCCGTAGCCGCCAAGGACTCCTTAGTCAAAATATCACCACAACAAGCCATGACCACATCAGGCACGTCGGGTTCTTTACCGCAGTCATCATTGCTAGCCCATTCCCAAATCCCAATACCTTTAGTGCAGTGCTTAACTGCTTCTTCCATATTCAAATACTGGAGATGGTTTTGTTTATCTGCCACAATCACATTGACATAGCCCTTACTACGTAAACAATGATCCGCTACAGATAAAAGACAATTAGCATCCGGTGGCAAATAAATCCTAGTCACATCAGCACTCTTGTTAGTCACAAGATCAATAAAACCAGGGTCTTGATGGCTAAAGCCATTGTGATCTTGCCGCCAAACGACAGAAGATAAAAGAATATTCAAAGACGAAATCGGAGAACGCCAAGACACTTCATGACGACAAATGTCTAACCATTTAGCATGCTGATTAAACATCGAGTCAATCACATGGGCAAAGGCTTCATAGGTATGGAACAAACCATGACGACCAGTGAGGAGATAACCCTCTAACCAACCCTCTAAAGTATGCTCACTGAGCATCTCCATCACTCTACCATCGGGAGAAAGATTGCTGCCATCTTCATCTTCTGGCAAATAATCTGCCATCCAGGTCTTTTTGGTTACTTCGTACAAAGCATGAAGACGATTAGATGCAGTTTCATCGGGACCAAAGACGCGGAAGTTGTGCATGTTCTTCTTCATCACATCCCGCAAAAAGATACCCATCAGTTTGGTGTTCTCTGCTTCTACTGTGCCAGGTACCTTCACTTCTACCGCATAATCTCTGAAGTCAGGTAAACAAAGGTCTTTGCGCACTAAACCACCGTTAGTAATAGGGTTGGCACTCATGCGGCGATGCCCCTTGGGCGCTAGTTCCTTCAGTTCCGGTATCAGACGACCATTACTGTCAAATAATTCCTCTGGCTTGTAGCTCTTCATCCATTGTTCTAACATTTTCAAATGTTCCGGATTACTGTGCATCCCCCCCATGGGCACTTGGTGCGATCGCCAGAAACCTTCGACTTTGTGACCATCCACTGTAGTGGGTCCTGTCCATCCCTTGGGAGTGCGCAATATAATCATGGGCCACTTGGGACGCATAGCCTTGCCGCTAGTTCTTGCCTCTAGCTGAATTTGGCGGATTTGGGTGATACATTCTTCGGTCACACTTGCCATTTTCTCGTGCATCTCCATCGGGTCGGAGCCTTCAACAAAGTAGGGAGTGTAGCCATAGCCGCGGAAGAGGGCTTCTAATTCTTCGTGGGAGATGCGGGACAGGATAGTGGGGTTGGCAATTTTGTAGCCGTTCAGATGGAGGATGGGTAAAACTGCGCCGTCACGAATGGGGTTGAGAAACTTATTAGAGTGCCAGGAAGTGGCTAGAGGACCCGTTTCGGCTTCGCCGTCTCCGACAACACAAGCCGCAATTAGATCGGGCTGATCAAACACCGCACCGTAGGCGTGGGAAAGACAATAACCTAGTTCACCGCCTTCATGGATCGAGCCTGGGGTTTCGGGGGTGACATGGCTACCGATGTGACCAGGGAAGGAAAACTGTTTGAAGAACTTTTGCAAGCCTTCTTCGTCTTCGCTTTTGTCGGGATAGACTTCGGAATAGGTGCCTTCTAAGTAGACTGCTGACAAGACTCCGGGGGCACCGTGACCGGGTCCCGCTAAAAAGATCATGTTGAGGTCATATTTCTTGATGAGACGGTTGAGATGGATATAGGTAAAACTTAATCCAGGGGTTGAGCCCCAATGTCCCAACAGGCGATATTTAACGTGTTCTGCCTTGAGGGGTTCCTTGAGGAGGGGATTATCCCGTAGGTAAATCATGCCTACAGCGAGGTAGTTGCAGGCACGCCAGTAGGCGTTCATTTTCTCTAGTTCTGGGGCAGTGAGGATTTCTTTGCCCGATGCGGTTGCGACTGTCATAGCTTTTTCTTAGCGCTCCATGAGTATCTTTACTTGTCTCGATCGGTTTAGCGCTATCTTTAGTTTTTTCTTTAGATTCAGGTAAAAAATTATTTCTTGGTCTTAATGCTGATCTAGCATTCTTGCAATTAGCAAGAATGCGCACTATCTTTGTTTAGTGACTAATTTTAGGTATTGGGGCTTGTTTTTTATTCCTGAGTGGAGAGTGTCTGAAACTCTTCCATTGCTTCAATAACATGGGCGGCGTACATTAAGGAAGGTCCTCCACCCATAAAAATTGTTACCCCTAGCATTTCCATAATTTCTGCCCTGGTTGCCCCTTCTTTCAAAGCTGATTGGGTGTGGAAGGCAATACAATCATCGCAACGAACGGCAACCGCGATCGCTAGGGCAATTAACTCCTTGGTCTTAGTGTCTAAGGCTCCTGTTGTGGAAGAGGTTTTGCTCAGTCCATAAAAGGACTTCATCAGCTCAGGTAATGCTTGGTGAATTTTGCTGGTGTGTTGGCGGATGTTTTGAGTCCGTTCTTGGTAAGAGGGTATGTTTCCTGTCATGGTGTTTTTTGTTAGTTAAGTGGTTGTTTATCTGGTCAGAAATTAAGACCGATCGGGGGTAATTAAACTTCTTGTACTTGGTCTTTGTGGAGCCAGATGGGGGGGGTAGGCACTTGTCCAAAGCTGATTTGCACATAGTCTCCCCGCAGTTCGACAATTTCCCCGTTGGTATCAAAGATGTAGTTGGCAAAGCGGGGGTCGTTTGCCTGGGCTTCCAGACTGCCGGTTAGTTTTTCCCGAATTGCTCTTACGAGGGTGCCTTTTTTTATCGCCATATGTCATCAGTTCCAAATCTATATTTATTGTATCGTTTTGGCAGGCTACAATGCCCTCAGTTTTTGGCTCTGGTTCTATGCGCTTGCTCTCACTGCTACTCTTTGTGATTTTAGTTGTTGGAATAGTGTCTTGTAGCGAAACTAAGGTTTCTCAGTGTAGCCGCATGAATCGGGTGGTCAATAAGATTAGTGCTTTGCCTATGCCCAAGGATGTGGCGCAATGGTCGCAACTTTCTAGTCAGCTGTCTACGATCGGGGCGGAGTTGCAGGGCTTGACTTTACAGGACCCGTTTTTAGTGGATGCCCAAAAAAGTTGGTGGATTTGACCAACGAAGCATCCCGATCGGCATTGGATTTGGGCAAGGCACTACAGGGGCAAAATAGCAAGGAACGCAATCAAGCTATTACTAGAATAGAGCAGTTACTAAAAAAAGAGGCACCGATCGTTGATGAAATTAACCAATACTGCCGTAGCTAAAAGGGCAGAGTTGATCCAACCATCGCAAATTAGGGAGGCATCCCGCTACTGTGAGCAGTTTGGTGCGATCAATTTGGCGCAGGGCTTACCGGATTTTGCCGCGCCCGAAATTTTGAAGCAGGCTGCAGTACAGGCAATTTTGACCGATCGCAATCAGTATTGTGACCCCTGGGGGCTAAGGGAATTGCGGGAAAGTATCGCCCAAAAATGGAGCGGGAACAGCATGTCCCGATCGATCCCGATCGGGAGGTGACGGTTTGTTGTGGGGCTACGGAGGGATTAAATCTGGCACTGTTGAGTTTAGTTAATCCGGGCGATCGGGTGTTAGTATTTGAGCCTTTCTATGAAAATTATTTGCCGAATTTAGTTACCTGCGGCGGTATGCCAGAATTTGTTTTGTTGGAACCCCCCCACTGGCATGTCGATGAAATGCAATTGAGGCAAGCATTCCAGAAGGGAATTAAAGTAGTGATTCTCAATAGTCCTGCTAATCCTACGGGCAAGGTGTGGAATTATGATGAGCTTAAGTTACTGGCTCAGCTTTGCTTAGAATACGATGCCTACGTGATTACTGATGAAATTTATGAGTATATTGTCTACAACGGTAAGCATATTTCCATGATGGCTTTGCCTGGCATGAAGGATAGAACGATCGTGGTGAATGGCTTTTCTAAAACTTTTTGTGTCACGGGTTGGCGCTTGGGCTACACGATCGCTGCCCCCGTCCTGACTGAAGCCATGCGTAAAATTCACGATTTTCTGACGATTTGTGCCCCCCATCCCCTCCAGGTGGCAGCTGTTACTGCCATGAATTTCGCTGGGGACTATTTCCGTAATTTGGCGCAGGATTACCGACGTAAGCGGGATTTGTTGTTCCCTGCTCTAGAAGCGATCGGGTTGCAGCCTGTCTTGCCCCAGGGAGCCTACTACATTTGGACGGATAGTAGAAGCATCGATCGGGATGGGGAAGTAGCTGCCCGCCATTTAGCCCAGTTTGCCCAGATTGCCGCCGTACCGGGGAAATGTTTCTCCTGCCCCGATCGGGATTTGGTCAGCGGCTTACGCTTTTGTTTTGCCAAAAAAGACAGCACCCTAGAACAGGCTGTGCAAAATTTAGCCCACTTCAAAGTTCAGTTAGGGAGGCAGTAACCAATAATGCGATCGACTACTTCCTCGATCGTCATGCCATCCGTATCTAGCAAAATCGCATCAGGGGCTTGTTTGAGGGGCGCTACGGTGCGATTCATGTCTTTGTAGTCCCGCTCCTCGATCGATCGTTGGATTGTTTCCAGGTCTGGCACCTCTAACTGTCTCTGCTTCAGGTCTTGCTGACGACGTTTGGCGCGCTCCCCCACCGAAGCCGTCAAAAAAATTTTCACCCCCGCATCGGGAAAAACATAGGTGCCGATGTCCCGCCCTTCCATGACTACCCCCCCTGCCTGCCCCAGGTAACGCAACTCCCGCACTAAAATTTCTCGCACCTGGGGGGATCGCTGCCACCGTGGACACCGCCTCAGTTACTCGGTGCAAGCGAATCACATCCGTTACATTCTTGCCATTGACAAATACTTGCGCATCCACTGTCACAGTCACCCGCAAACTGCTGGCTAATTCCACGATCGCACTTCGGTCCTCTAGGGGGATGTTTGCCTCCAAAACGCTCCAGGTAATTGCCCGATACATCGCCCCACTGTCTAGGTAGAGCAATCCCAATTTCCCCGCTACCCGCCTTGCCACCGTAGACTTCCCTGCCCCCGCAGGTCCATCAATAGCCACGATCGGGCGACGATTTTGCAAGACCACATTATCAATGAGGCGCGTAGTACCCACGTAAGCCGCGATCGCTACCATAGCAGCCGTACCATCCATAATTACTTCCAAAGGGACTAAAGTTTGGCAATTGACACATTCGATATACTCTACCTTTATCTGGGGAAAGGAGCGCAAAAAAAATTCTATAGATTTAATTAAATTTTGCACCAGGCGTTCCCCCGCCAGAAACTTCTGCTCTGCCACAGTCAGAGCTTGGTAGATCGCCCGGGCAATTTGGTATTCCTCCCCCTTGAGGTAACGATTGCGGGAACTAAGGGCTAGTCCTGAATCCTCCCGCACCGTAGGACAGCGCACCACTTCTACCGGCAAATGAAAATCCCTAACCAATTGCTCTAAAATTGCTGCCTGCTGACCATCCTTCTGTCCCAAATAGAGCCGATCGGGACGGACAATCTGCAACAACTGCATCACGATCGTGCATACCCCCTCAAAATGCCCGGGACGAAAAGGACCACACAAAACCTTAACCATAGCCGGCGGCGGCACAATGCGAAAACTAGGCAAGATTTCTGAGGGATCGGGGGCAAAAATAGCACTCACGCCCAACTCCTGACACATCTTGACATCCGCCTCCCAGGTGCGGGGATAACGATCGAAATCCTCCCCAGGGGCAAACTGCAAGGGATTGACAAAAATACTGACAACAACCGATCGGTTTTCTGCCAATGCGCGAGCAATCAAACTCCCATGCCCCCGATGGAGCGCCCCCATAGTGGGCACAAAGCCCACCTCCTGCAAGGACTGCCGCCAACACTGCAACCCCGCCGTCCTATGAAAAATCTGCATCATTGATTGGGTTCAGATTGTACCCCGCGCATAATCCGCGACAGCTCCACCTTTTCATCGATGGAAACCCTAGTAGGAGAACCACTTAAAATCCGCTCAAAGCCTTGGAAAGAGTCCTTAATTTGGGCACCTTGATCCGTAATTACATACTCGCGAATGCGACTATCATGCCAAGAACCCCTCATCTTAAATACATTCACCGCCCTGGACATTTCTCCCCTAATTTCTACATACTGCAGCAAAATAATTGTGTCTGTAATTGTGGAAATATGGGACTCCGTAATCGAGTGGGAACCCATGAATTGATCCGTAGTATTGGTAAATAAGCCCGTAATTTCTTCCTGCTTGACAAAACCCGTTAAACCAATTACAAATTGCCGGAAAGTATTGTTACTAACTCCCCTTGCCAAAGCCGATAGAGAATCGATCGCAATTCTTGTCGGTTTGAACGTATCAATCTCAGTTTTAATTAACTGTAAATGATCCTCTAAACCAGTAGCCTCAGGGTAGGCACAAATAATCTTGAGAGCACCACTATTTTCTAACTCCTCTAAACTCGTCCCCCAAGAAGAAGCATTACGGGACAACTGCGCCCTAGACTCCTCGTAGGCAAACAAAATTGCCCGCTCCCCGCTACTACAACCATCCTCTAAAAACTTAGTCACCATCAAGGTTTTACCCGTACCGGTCGCCCCCGTAATCAGGATAATGGAATCTTTGAAATAGCCGCCGCCACACATCTGATCCAGAGTTTTAACCCCAGAAGAAACCCTGACATTAGAGGATTTTTGCGTCAGTCGCATCGCCCCTAAAGGAAATATATTGATGCCCTGATTAGTCATAGTAAAAGGAAATTCTCCCTTCATGTGAGTTGTTCCCCGCAGTTTGAGAATTTCCGCTGTGCGGTGCCTCCTTTCCCCCTCTAAAACATTGCGTAAAATAATCACATTGTCAGAAACAAATTCTTCTACGCCAAATCTAGCTACAGGACCATACTCATCCACTCTTTCCGCCGACATTACTGTAGTAACGCCCAGAGATTTGAGCCTTGCCACCAATCTAAACATTTCCCGTCTGACTAAAGAAAGGGAATCGTATTGTTGAAAAATCGCACTGATAGAATCGATCGAGACCCGCTTCGCCTTATACTTAATTACGGCATATTGAATCCGCTCAATTAGCGCTGATAGATCAAATTCCCCGACAATTTCATGACCCTCTGGATCGGGGGAAGCATCCAGAATAAATAACTTGCCTTGGCTAATTAAACTGGGTAAATCCCAATTAAAACTATAGGCATTTTTAATAATATCTTCCGGGGATTCCTCAAAGGTGACAAATACGCCATGCTCATCGAGGTTGATAATGCCGTTGTGGAGGAACTGCATGGCAAATAGGGTCTTGCCCGTACCCGCCGTGCCACTTACTAACGTTGCTCTTCCCATGGGCAGACCGCCGTGAGTGATGTCGTCTAAGCCCTCGATCATCGTCCGCAGTTTCTTGATTCCCCGTTCCTTTTGGTCAAAGTTAGTCATTCTCTTGTAGTTCCTCGTAGAGTAAATCTAAACCAACTAATACTTTCTCACGATTGGATAAATCTCCAATAATTTTACGCAAAGGTGGCGGTAGTACCTTGGCTAGGGTAGGGGTAGCAAGGATTTTGTCCTCTTCCGCCAGTTGGGGATTTTTGAGCACATCAATTACTTTGAGGGTATAGATGCCTTGAAAATCTTTCTCCAGAATGTCGTTGAGGGTCTTTAGTGCCTTGACAGAGTTGATCGTGTTTCCTGCCACATACAACTTCAAAACGTAGGCTTTGCGTATTGGAGTCACAGATTACCTCCCTTGGGCAGAATTGAGCGGCGATACATTTCACATAAATGAGCAATCACATCTATTAGTGTAATGCGATAATCCAACAGAATTTCATCTTTATGTCCTTGAATGCGTAATTGTTTGCTCAGTTGATCCATAAGATTTATATGTATTTCTAATACCTGGGAAACAGAGACATCGGCAAGGAATGCCATGCTGGCAAATTCATCGATTTTTTGGTTTAACCGATCGGGACTTTCTTTGAAATACTCCAGAGCGATCATCTTATAGGTTTCAGCTAGTTTGGCTAGGTAGGCACTGCGCTCCTCTGGGGACATTGCGCGCAGGAATTGGTCGGCGTTGCGCTTGTAATAAACTCCTAAGTAACCCAATCTTTCCTTGAGTTTTTCCGATAAGCGATGCTGCTGATCGATGATAGTTTGATCCCGATCGATTTGGTCTAAAAATGATGCGATCGTGGCATCAATTGTGGAGGGTAATTTTTCTAAATCCTGGGGATGGACTTGGGCTGTTTTACATTCTAACTGTTCTTCTCCTATAACTACGATCGGTATTTCTAGGTCAGGAATCTTACCATCAAATACTAGCAAACAGTCCAAATTTGTCCCCTCGTCGAAGTGTTCCACCGGTGTTAGTACATACCGATCGGGGGGCAAAATTCTCTCAAGATTCTGGGGGAGGGTTGTCCCAGCCAAATAGCCGATGTGGAGAGGCACCAGGGGTTAAAATTACAAGATTATGGGTTGTATTGTATATTATCATTCAGCCTGCCCATGTTTGCCACAACCGCGATCGGGAGGAATGTGTTAAATTAGTTTAAGCATCCGTAGATAATTATTACGGATGTCATATTTTTACAAAAAACCTTTAACAACTGTGGTGCATTTAACAAAATACGACCCCAAGTCCATTGCTGACTACTACAGCAGATTGCCCCTGCGGGTTTGCGGGCGCATATTTTCTACGATATGGCTGTTTTTAGGGTTTTTAGTGGGGCTAGCCTGGGACAAATTGACTGGTAGTTCTCCCTTGAAGCGGGCAGAACAACTGCGCTGTATTATTACCGATCTAGGACCCACCTATATTAAGGTAGGGCAGGCTCTATCGACTAGACCGGATTTGGTGCCTCCTGAATTTCTGGCAGAACTGACGAAACTGCAAGACCAGTTACCTCCTTTTTCTAACACGATCGCCTTTGCCATTATTAAAGAGGAACTAGGAGATAGTCCTGAGAAAATTTACCGATCGATTTCGGCAGAGCCAGTGGCAGCGGCGAGTTTAGGACAGGTTTATCGCGCCCAATTGCACAGTGGGGAAGAGGTGGCAATCAAAGTACAAAGACCTTTTTTGATTCCCATACTGACCTTAGATCTATACATTATTCGCCTGTTTGCCCGCTGGCTGGGACCGCGGTTACCCCTCAACTTGGGCAACAGTTTAGAAGCGATCGTGGATGAATTTGGGCACAAACTCTTTGAAGAAATTAACTACATGCAGGAGGCAAGAAATGCCGAGCAATTTGGGCGCTACTTCCAGGATGATCCCCATGTCAAGGTACCGAAAATTTATTGGCGCTACACTAGCCGTAGGGTGCTCACTTTAGAGTGGATTGACGGTATTAAACTCACCGATGTTGACAAAATCAAACAGGCGGGACTCGATCGGGATAGTTTAGTCAGAATTGGCGTGATGGCGGGTCTGCGGCAGTTACTAGAGTTTGGCTTTTTCCATGCCGATCCCCACCCAGGCAACCTCTTTGCCACCTACGACGGTAAGATGGCATATATTGATTTTGGCATGATGGATCAACTAGATTTGCAAACAAAAGAACAACTGGTTGATTCCGTTGTCCATTTGATCAATAAAGACTACGAACAATTGGGGCAGGATTATGTCAATTTGGGCTTCCTCCAACCCGATACCGATTTAGCGCCGATCGTTTCTGCCTTAGAGCAAGTCTTTCAAGATATTTTGAATGAGAAGGTCAAAGACTTTAACTTTAAGGTCGTGACCGATCGTTTTTCTAAGGTGATGTACGAATATCCTTTCTGTTTACCAGCTAAGTTTGCTTTAATTATCCGATCGGTGATTACCCAAGAAGGGGTGGCATTGAGCCTAAATCCAGACTTTAAGATTGTGCAGGTGGCTTATCCCTACGTAGCTAAAAGGCTTTTGACCGATGAATCGGAAAGTCTACGCCGTCGTCTGTTAGAGATTTTATTCAAAAACGATCGGTTTCAGTGGCACCGGTTGGAGAACTTACTCACCATCGCCCGATCGGATGGAGAACTAGATATTATTCCCACAGCCCACAGCGGTATACGTTATCTTTTATCTGAAGAAGGTAGATACATTCGCAATCGCATCCTATTTGCTTTGACAGAAGACAATCGTTTGCATATTTCCGAAGTTTATCGTCTGTGGGAGTTAGTCAAGCCAGAGGTCAACTTCTCGTGGCAGATAGTTCCCAAAGCGATCGCGGCTCTTGTGCCTTTTACTTTATTTACTTCTTCCTAACTTCATTCTTTCGTTGTCGCCATTGCGATCCTTTTTCATACTAAAAATGCTCGATCGGTAATTTCTGGGGCAGTTAAAAGCCCTATAATTGTCCTAGTTATGATTGCACATCAACTTTCATGGATAATTTTATCGCTCCTGAACAATTAGTCGCTAGCCTCCAATGGCGCTACGCCACCAAAAAATTTGACCCCAGCCGCAAAATCCCCGCCCCAATCTGGAAAGCCTTAGAAGATAGCCTCGTTTTAACTCCCTCTTCCTTTGGTTTACAACCCTGGAAGTTTTTTATCATTCAAGACCAAGACCTGCGCCAACAATTACTCCCCCACTCCTGGAACCAAACCCAAGTTGTGGAGGCTTCCCACCTAGTTGTATTTGCCATAAAAACTGCGATCGATACAGATTACGCCGATCGTTATCTAGAACGGATGGCAGAGGTACAAGGAGTAGCCATAGAAGACCTAGCCGGTTTTGGCAATATGCTCAAAGGTTTCATCACCAAACCACCCCTGAGCTTAGATGAATGGGCAGTAAGACAGGTTTATATCGCCCTGGGTCAATTTATGGCAGCCGCCGCCCTCTTAGGGATTGATACTTGCCCCATGGAAGGGTTTATCCCCCACAAGTACGATGAAATTTTGGGACTACCCGCCCAGGGATACCGATCGGTAGTGCTTTGTCCGGCGGGCTATCGTGACCCCAGCGATAAACACGCTAGCCGCGCCAAAGTACGCTTTCCCCAGTCCACCGTAATTGGTTACTTACCACAATAACAACGATGTTAAGTACAATTTTGTGGTTTCCTGTCCTGTGGGCAGTTTTAGTTATTCTCTTGCCCCTCAAACAAGAAAAAAGCCTTAAAAATATGGCACTGGTGGGGGCAATCAGTTTGATTGTGATCACCGCCCTCATCTTTGCCCGCTTTGATCCCAGCCAATCTACCACCCAGCTAACTGAATTTCTCCCCTGGATTCCCCCCCTGGGTATCAATTATTATCTCGGTATCGATGGCATCTCCCTGCCCCTCCTCGCCCTAAATAGCTTCCTAGTGGGAATTGCAATTTACAGTACCCCGATCGGGATTAGTCGCCCCAAACTTTACTACAGCTTGATTTTCATTTTGGCGGGGGGAGTAGCAGGAGTATTCCTGGCGCAAAATGCCCTGTTGTTTTTCTTGTTCTATGAAGTGGAATTGATCCCCCTATACTTACTGATTTCCATCTGGGGCGGAGCGCGGAGGGGATATGCCGGTACAAAATTTCTCATCTTTACGGCGTTGTCCGGCATCCTGCTGTTAGGAGCCTGCTACGCCATGGTCGGTTTAAGCAACAGTGCTGCACCCCTTAGCTTCGACTTTGTGGACTTAAAAGCCCGTTCTTTTTCTCCCACTACTGCCAATCTCATTCTGATTAGCCTCCTCCTTGCCTTTGGCATCAAAATTCCCCTAGTCCCCCTCCATACATGGCTCCCCGATGCCCATGTGGAAGCCTCTACCCCTATGTCTGTCCTCTTAGCGGGAGTATTACTCAAGCTGGGTACCTACGGCATTCTCCGGTTTGGGCTGGGTATTTTCCCCGCAGCCTGGCACCGATTTGCTCCCCTCTTGGCAGTCTGGGCGGTAATATCTGTGCTTTATGGCTGTTTAGTGGCAATTACCCAAACTGACATGAAAAAATGGTGGCCTTTAGTTCTGTAGGGCATATGGGCTTCATTTTACTGGGTCTGGCTGCCGATACCCCCCTCTCTCTCACCGGCGCTACTCTGCAGATGGTCAGTCATGGTTTAATTTCGGCGCTGTTATTTCTGTTGGTCGGGGTAATTTATCAAAAGTCGGGAACCAGAGACCTCGATCGGTTGAGTGGGCTGTTTAACCCAGAACGGGGCTTGCCCTTAATCGGCAGTTTGAGTGTACTGGGGGCTATGGCAAGCGCCGGTATTCCCGGCATGATGGGCTTTGTGGCGGAGTTCCTCATTTTTCGGGGTAGTTACGCTGTTTTCCCCCTCCAGACCATCCTCTGTATGATTGGTACTGGATTAACGGCAGTTTACTTCCTAATCCTCATCGATAAAGCATTTTTTGGGCGCTTATGTCAAGACAATATCCCTGCTGTCACCTGGTTCGATCGGTTTCCTGGTATTGTCATTAGCACGATCGTGGTCTACTTCGGTCTCCAACCCCAGAGCCTCCTACATTGGATGGAAGCTACAACTCAGTCCTGGGGAATAACTTACTATTAAGTATCTTTACAAATTGGCGAGATTACCCTACATTTATGTCATGGGCTCCGACCCAAATATTCTTGAAGTCATTAGGAATTATTTAATC
>PHFO01000005.1 GCA_002861535.1 Cyanobacteria bacterium M5B4
GTTACTCAGACCCTCACCCTAGCCCTCTCCCAAAATGGGAGAGGGAACAAGAAAAAGCTACGGGATGAGGGTAACTAAAAAACTAGGAAGTTACTAATTCCGGCTGGAGTTGGTTCTTGAAGAACCGATCGAGAATCTTTTCTGCCATTTGTCCTGGTGTAAGACCTAAATCGGCGAAAGACTCCTGGGGAGCAGCATGATCTACCAAAATATCCGGCACACCCAAGCGTTGTACAGGAACCGTAACTCCTTCATCCATCAGCATTTCCACAACGGCAGAACCAAATCCGCCCATCAAACAACCCTCTTCTAAAGTTACAACCTTACCGATCGTTTGACACAAAGGTAACAACAATTCCCGATCGAGGGGTTTAGCAAAACGAGCGTTTACCACAGTAGCCTCAATGCTGTGCTCCCGCAGAATTTCGGCAGTTTGTAACGCCGGATAGACCATCGCCCCGTAGGCAATGAGCAGCACATCGTCCCCTTGGCGCAGAATTTCGCCCTTGCCGATCGGGAGTGGCTCCCAGCCTTCCGCCATTGTTGGTACACCAATTCCATTTCCCCTGGGATAACGCATGGCGATCGGGCCATTATGATTTAAGCCCGTCACCACCATCGACTGTAACTCTGCTTCGTCCTTGGGTGCCATTAACACCATATTAGGAATACATCTCAAGTAGGCAATGTCATACATTCCCTGGTGCGTAGGGCCATCCGCGCCCACAATGCCCGCCCGATCGAGGCAGAAAAAGACAGGCAGGTTCTGGATACAAACATCGTGCACAATTTGGTCAAAGGCTCGCTGTAAAAACGTAGAGTAGATGGCAGCCACTGGTTTCATACCTTCGCAAGCCATACCAGCAGCTAAGGTAACTGCGTGTTGTTCAGCTATACCCACATCGATATACTGTTTGGGCAGGCGTTTCTGGAGAATATCTAACCCTGTTCCTGTCGCCATAGCTGCCGTAATGCCCACGATGCGCGGGTCTTGTTCTGCTAAATGGGTGAGAGTTTCGCCAAAAACTTTGGAATAACTGGGGGGCTTTGGTTTGCTAGACTTGTTTGCCTTGCCCGTCGCCAGATCAAAAGCACTCTGGGCGTGGTAGCCCACCTGATCGGCTTCAGCGTAGGGATAGCCCTTGCCTTTTGTGGTGACTACATGAACCATCACAGGACCAGGGAGACGATGCGCCATATTGAAGGTCTCGATCAATTCGGCGATATTGTGTCCATCTACGGGTCCCATGTAGGTGAAGCCCAGTTCTTCAAATACTGCCCCTACTTTGTTTTGCACCATGGTCAGGATTTTAATGTTGTCCTTGATGCGCTCTAATTCTGTGCTTAAAGATTCGCCTACAAAGGGGATATTTTGGATTTGCTCTTCTAAATTGTTACTTAAAAATTGCACCCCAGGACTGAGCCTGAGACGGTTCAAATATTTAGGAATTGCGCCCACGTTGGGGGAAATAGACATTTCATTGTCATTGAGGATGACTAACAATCTGGTCTGGGGTAAGTGCCCGGCATGGTTGATCGCCTCTAGCGCCATCCCTCCTGTCAGGGCACCATCGCCAATAATGGCTACAGTTTTGAAGTTTTCGCCTTTTAAGTCCCTAGCGATCGCCATGCCCAGGGCTGCCGAAATGCTGGTGGAAGCGTGCCCCGCGCCAAAGTGGTCAAATTTGTTTTCACAGCGCTTGAGATAACCGGCAATGCCCCCCTTTTGCCTGAGGGTATGAAACCGATCGTATCTGCCAGTCAATAATTTGTGGGGATAGGCTTGATGCCCCACATCCCAGACCACTTTATCCCGATCGAGGTCTAGGGTGTAATAGAGCGCCAGGGTCAGTTCTACCACCCCCAAGCCAGGTCCCAAGTGCCCTCCTGTAGCTGCGATCGTCTGCAAGTGCTTGTCTCTAATTTCTTGGGCAATAACTTCTAGTTGAGACACAGAAAGGCTGTGGAGTTGGTTGGGGTGACTAATTTCGTGGAGGTGCATAGAATTTTGTAAATTTCAAGAAATATCTCTAGTTTACAACTACTGTCAGGGCTGTTAAAAAAACGTAAAGATGCTACTGGAATAACTCCATCTGGGTGATAACAATTTGGCTGCCTTGTTTGGTCAAGTTTATGCGCCATCTGCCTCTGACTGTTTCTTTCCCGTCAGTTTCGGTGCTGGAGCCTTCCACGATCGTGGCTGAGCCTGCGTTTGTAATTTTAGTAAGGGCATACTTAGTTGTAAGGCTGGGGTTATCTTTGAAGCCTGTAGCTACTAAACTCAGAAAATCCCTCCGATCGAAAGTAATTTGATCGTTAGGACTAAGTTGCACAATTACCTTAAATTGTTCAGACAAATTATTACCGTAGGATGTGATGTCTTGTTGATTAAAACTCTGCTCCAATTGTTGTATAAATGCTTTGACTTCCCCATGGGTCACATGAGTCTGCGCTACCACGATCGGTTGAGGAAAAGCAAATAGACCTAGCAATAACCAGTAGCGCATAACTTTTTGGGGATAGGATAACTAAATTTTAACGAAACCATAAACCCAATCAATGGGAAATTCGTCTACGAAAGTCATCGATCGTTTCTTGTAGTCCCTGCCTCAAGGGCACGATCGGTTGCCAATTCAAGACCGATCGGGCGCGGCTAATATCGGGACGGCGGCGTTTGGGATCATCTTGGGGTAGGGGCTTGTAAGTAATACCGATCGGTCTATCCACCAATTGTTTTACAGCCTGTGCTAATTCTAAGATAGTATATTCACCAGGATTGCCCAAATTGACTGGCAAAATACAATCACTTGCCATTAAATTGATCAAACCATTTACTAAGTCAGATACATAACAGAAACTGCGCGTCTGGGAGCCGTCCCCATAAACTGTCAGATCGTTTCCCCGCAAGGCTTGACAGATGAAATTACTTACTACTCTGCCGTCATTTTCTAACATCCGCGGTCCATAGGTATTAAAAATACGTGCAACTCTAACTTCGGTTTTATATTGCCGATGAAAGTCAAAGGTTAAAGTTTCTGCTGCCCGCTTTCCTTCATCATAACAAGAGCGAATACCAGTGCAGTTGACATTACCCCAGTAGTCCTCTGTTTGGGGATGAACTAAAGGATCACCATAAATTTCTGATGTGGATGCTAATAGAAACTTCCCTCCATATTTTGCTGCTAATTCCAGCATATTTAGGGTGCCCATCACATTGGTTTTTAAGGTTTTGATCGGGTCGAATTGATAGTGCACCGGAGAAGCTGGACAGGCTAGATGATAAATTTGATCCACACTGCGATCGATCGGCTCAACAATATCGTGCTGGATAAATTCAAACCGATCGTGGTTCTGCCAATGGGCAATATTCTGTAATGTGCCCGTAAATAAGTTATCTAAGCAAATGACATGATGCCCCTGTTCCATTAACCGATCGATGAGATGGGAGCCGATAAAACCAGCGCCGCCGCTAACTAAAATCCGCATAATCAATTTTGAAGTGTAGATCAATTTTAGGCACAAAAAGTCGATCGGGCAACCTCAAACCCGATCGGACACTCCAATTTCTTATGTCTGATTATTAAATTCAACTATTGTTGATCGCCACTAACTGGAGGACAAGGGAAACAACGGGGATCAAATAACGATGCTTTCTCTGGTTCACGGGGAAACCAAAAGGCAGTACGTTTACAGATTTCCACTAGCATTAACATCACTGGCACTTCAATTAAAACCCCCACAACTGTTGCTAAAGCCGCTCCAGAGTTTAATCCAAACAAAACGACAGCAGTGGCAATTGCTACCTCAAAATGGTTGCTAGCCCCTACTAAAGCCGCCGGAGCAGCATCTTCGTAGGTAAGTTTTAATTTTAGACCGGCCACATAGGAAATTAAAAATATAAAGTTTGTTTGTACAAATAGAGGTATAGCAATTAAAAGAATATGAAAGGGATTATTAACAATTAAGTCTCCCTTAAAAGCAAATAGGAGTATTAATGTAACCAGCAAAGCAACGGTAGCGATCGGGCTGAGATATTGCAAAAATCTGGTTTCAAACCACTCCTTCCCCTTGTGCTTAAAAATCCAGTGGCGGCTGTAAATACCGGTAATCAAGGGAATACCCACGTAAATTAGTACCGATAAAACGATCGTTTGCCAAGGTACAGGGAAATTATTGACAGCAAGGAGAAATTGCCCCAGGGGAGCATATAAAAATAGCATCACTAAAGAGTTAATTGCTACCATTACTAGAGTATGTCCCTGATTGCTGTAGGAAAGATAACCCCACATTAAAACCATAGCTGTACAGGGGGCAATTCCTAATAAAATACATCCAGCAATGTAGGAACTACCTATATTTACTTCCACCCCCCTAATTGTTTCTGTCATCTGCAGAAAAGGAGCAAATAAATAACCCAAAAAGAATTGGGCAAATACAACCATGGTAAAGGGCTTGATTAACCAATTTACTACTAAAGTTAAAATTACAGGCTTAGGAGTTTTAGCTGCCTTTACTGCTTGGGAAAAATCAATCTTTACCATGATCGGATACATCATAAAGAAGAGACAGACCGCGATCGGGATTGACACCTGATAAATGGACATTTGGTCTAGGGTCTGCGCCAATTCTGGAAAAACTTTGCCCAAAGCTATGCCTAGGAGTATACAAATAAAAATCCAGAGGGTTAGATATTTTTCGAAGGTACTGAGTTGCCCACCTGCTTTAATTCTTGGTGTTGGTGATTCCATTGCTGATTTTGTTTGCTACATATTTTTACACTAATCAAGATAATTTAATGTGTCAATCTAAGCCATTCTATCTCTCCCAGGAAACCGGGTAAAACCCTTGCAATTTGCAGGGGAGGGCTCGTAATTTCCTACTCCAGGGGGATAAAGCTCAGTCATATTTTGCTCTCTTGCAGTGATTTTTGCCGGTTTTGTCCCCTCTGGTATTACTATAATTACAATGTTCAAGGAATCGCTATGCCTGCCAGTCTCGATGAAATTTACCAGATTGCTGAGACCCGTCATCCCTACCCCCACAGGGTTTTAGGAATACATCCCCAAGATGGCAAAATGGCAGTGAGGGCGTATTTTCCCCAGGCATCGGTCGTGGAATTGGTAGCAGGTGGTCAGATATTCCCTATGCCCCGATCGGAGCACCCGGATTTTTATGAACTGCTGACAGAGTTTGATCAACCTTTCAGTTACCAGTTCCATGTCATTGATTTGATCGGGGAACGCACGATCTACGATCCCTATGCCTTTGATTTTTCCCTGTGGACAGAATTCGATCGTTATTTATTTGGTGAAGGCAATCATCACCATCTCTACGACAAACTGGGCGCTCACGTAGTCACAGTGGCGGGGGTTGAGGGGGTTTTCTTTGCCGTTTGGGCACCCCATGCCCGCAGTGTTTCCGTTTTGGGCGATTTTAACCACTGGGACGGTCGTCGCCATCCCATGCGCCGCGAACAGCCAGGGGTTTGGGAACTATTCATTCCTGGTTTGGGGGAAGGTACCCATTACAAGTACGAAGTGCGTAACTCCCATGGACATCCCTACGAAAAATCAGACCCCGTAGGTTTTCAGCAGGAAATCAGACCCCGCACCGCCTCGATCGTTAATTCTTTAGCTTATACCTGGAACGATCGGCAATGGCTGGAACGGCGTACCCAGACGAACCCCCTCAAGGAAGCAATCTCAGTTTATGAATGCCACTTGGGTTCCTGGATGCACGGCTCCATGGACCATCCCCCCAAAGACGGCTATACCTGTGTGCCAGCCGCTGACCTCAAACCAGGAGCCAGATTTTTAACCTACCGCGAACTGGCGGAAAAACTGATTCCCTACGTCAAGAGCATCGGTTTTACCCATATTGAACTTTTACCTGTAGCCGAGCATCCCTTTGACGGCTCCTGGGGCTATCAAGTAATTGGCTACTATGCCGCTACCTCCCGCTATGGTACGCCCCAAGATTTTATGTATTTTGTCGATCGGTGCCATCAAGAGGGCATCGGCGTGATTGTGGATTGGGTGCCGGGGCACTTCCCCAAGGATGGACATGGCTTAGCATTTTTTGATGGCACGCACCTTTACGAACATGCGGACCCTAGGCAGGGAGAGCACAAGGAGTGGGGCACCCTGATTTTTAACTACACCCGCAATGAAGTTAGGAACTATCTCATTGCCAATGCCCTGTTTTGGTTTGAGAAATACCACATTGATGGCATTCGCGTCGATGCGGTATCTTCCATGCTCTATGTGGATTATTGCCGGGCTGAAGGGGACTATGTCCTCAACGAGTACGGCGGCAGGGAAAACCTGGGAGCAATTAACTTTTTACGCCAACTCCATGAGGCACTGTTCCATTACTTCCCCGGCATTTTATCGATCGCGGAGGAGGCGACGGCTTGGCCTATGTGTACTTGGCCTACCCATTTGGGCGGTCTGGGCTTCAATCTCAAGTGGAATATGGGCTGGATGCACGATATGTTGGATTATTTCCACCTCGATCCCTGGTTTAGGCAATTCCATCAAAATAACGTCACCTTTAGCATCATGTATGCCTTTACCGAGAATTTTATGTTGGCTCTCTCCCACGATGAAGTGGTGCACGGCAAAAGCCCGATGCCGGGCAAGATGCCTGGGGATGACTGGCAGAAGTTTGCTAACTTGCGTTGCTTGTATAGTTTTATGTTTACCCATCCTGGCAAAAAGACTCTGTTTATGGGGATGGAATTTGGGCAGTGGAGTGAGTGGAATGTGTGGGGCGATTTAGAGTGGCATTTGTTGCAATATCCCGTGCACAGCGGCTTAGTTAAGCTCTTGACAGACCTCAATCAGTTGCTCAAAGACGAACGATCGTTACACGAAGAAGACTTTAGCCCAGAGGGTTTTTATTGGATTGATTGTAGTGATAATCGCAACTCCGTAGTGTCTTTTGTAAGGCGCACCCTGGATAATGATTTGGTAGTCACAGTCTGCAACTTTACGCCGATCTTGCACCACAGCTATCGCATTGGTGTCCCCTTGCCTGGATTCTACCGGGAGATATTGAACAGCGATGCTACGATCTACGGCGGCAGTGGTGCCGGCAACATGGGGGGCAAAGAGGCGCTGGCGGAGTCTTACCATGGTCAGCCCTACAGCTTAGATTTATGTCTGCCGCCCCTGGCGACTCTGATTTTGAAGCCTACCATTCCAAGCAAGTAATAACAGTTTTTGCTGTGCTACCATGCCAGGCAGTGAGGGCAAAGTCTATGAAACGGTGGTTTAGTTGGATTTTTTGGTATGCAGTGCAGGTTTAGCGGGCTGGAATTTCTATAATTTGTCTTTGATGGCAAAACAGGAGGATAGACCCCTTCCTACTGCCCGCCCCCGTCCTGGGGATGCTCCTACTGTCTTCGATCGGGGTAGTGCCCTATCTCCTGCACAACAAATTGCTTACCATCTGCAACGATCCCAAGCCGATCGGGGGCAGAGTCACCGTCACCGCTATGTGCTGGGCAGTTTATACCTGCGGCAAAATCAACCCGATGCTGCCCTTACTGCCCTCGACGATTTGGAAAGTTCCTACCCCCTGTTGACGGAATATATTTGGCTGAAGCGTTCCCAGGCACTCCTACAACTGGGCAGATTAGAGGAGGCAAAGACCTTACAAGATAACATTCTCAATCGCTTTCCTAAAACTGCTGTTGCCGCTGTTGTCACCCACGATCGGCGAGATTTTGATGCTCTAGTGCAGCGCTATCCCTCCCATCCCCTCGCTAAAAAATATCTGAAACAAAGCGCTCTGGAAAAGCCGGAACTATTAGTGGCTCTGGCGACCTACTTCCCTGACGATGAAGGCATTGTCCCCTACCTCGATCGGTTGGCAAATCTCAGGCTACAGCCGGAGCAATGGTGGGCAGTGGCGGATGGCTATTTTGATAATTTCGCCTACAGCAAAGCGATCGATGCCTACAGTAAAGCTACGCCTAACTCCCTTACTGCCTATCGTTTAGCTAGAGCCTACCACCGTGCCGGGCGCATCCCTGCAGCCATTAGCGCCTACAGAAGTGTCGTTGCCCGCTATCCCCAAAGCCCCGAAGCTCCCAGGGCATTGTTGCGCCTGACCACCCTAGTCCCTCCCCAGGAAGCCCTCGCCCTGACTGACCAGATCGTGGATCGCTATCCCGATACGGCACCGGAAGCCCTGCTGACTAAGTTCTATTTGCAACGGGATGGGCTAAAAACTAATCCCCAGGCTACTTTTAATACCCTAATCCAAAAATATCCCCAGAGTGATAGCGCCGCCCAGTTGTGGCTAGAATCTGCCCGCAACCAAGCCCGATCGGGGCAACTACAGACAGCGATCGGAACTGTGAGGCAACTCCAACTGCAAAACCAAACCAGCGAATGGGCAGCAGAAGCCAGTTTTTGGGCGGCTAAATGGTCCGAGAAATTGGGAGACCAACCAGGAGCCAAGGCATTTTATCGCCATGTTTTGCGCCATCATCCCCAGTCCTACTACGCCTGGCGCTCCGCCACCGCCCTGGGTCTGCCCATCGGTAGTCTGACTGGCGTAAGACAAATCACCTATCCCCTGGAACCGATCGGGGTGCGCTCCCCCCTACCCACAGGCTCACCGGTGTTACAGGAACTTTACCTCCTCGGCGAAGACCAAGATGCCCAGGAACTCTGGCAATTCACCATCCGCGGCAAACGAGTATTAAATGTGCGGGAAATTTTTACCGACGGCGTGATGCGCGTCCTCGCCCGGGATTACCTGCGGGGCATCCGCCAACTAGACAGCCTAGAGTGGATCGATGTCAGTCCCCAGGAAGCGGCGCAAATCCCCGAACTGCTCCGCCACCCCAGCCGCTCCCAGTTCCTCTATCCCCTAGCATACCAAGAAATTATCCAACCCCGATCGGTGGCGCAAAACTTCCCCCCCGCCCTAGTCTTTGGTCTCATTCGTCAAGAATCGCGCTTTGAAAAAAACATCCGATCGAGTGCCGATGCCCTGGGCTTAATGCAAATTATTCCTGAAACTGCTAGTTGGATTGGCGAGAAACTCAACCGCAGGAGCTACGACCTCAAAAATCCCCAAGACAACGTCGAATTTGGCACCTGGTATCTCAACTACACCCACAGCCGCTATCAAGACAACTCCATGCTAGCAGTGGCAAGCTACAATGCTGGTCCTGGGGCAGTAGCAGACTGGGTCAAAAATGGCACCGGCGACCCCGACGAATTTGTGGAAAGAATCCCCTACGCCGAAACCCGCGACTACGTCAAGCAGGTATTCGCCAACTATTGGAACTACCTCCGCATCTATAGCCCTGCCGTCCAAGCCCAAATTGCTAACCTCACAAACCAGTAGCCTAATCGATCGGGGTCATCAAAATTTCCTTCAGTAACTTCAGTCCCTTTTTCACCTGGCGGGAGACCGTAACCGCACTAATACCCAGGGTTTCCGCCACCTCCTTGTGGGTAAACTCCCGAATAAAGACAAACTCCAAAATCTCCTTGGTACGCTGCTCTAGGGCTTGCATCGCCTCCTGGAGGCGGAGGACATCCTCCTGAGCCAACTGAAAATTGCGATAGTGATTGTCCGTTAGCATATCCCCCAAAGATGCCGTAGTATCCTCATCGTCCGTGACGGGGGTATCTAAACTCAGGGGCGATCGGTTTTGAAAAGCCAACTTAATTTCCTGCCACTCCGCCAGAGGAATTTTTAAGGCATCGGCTATTTCCTGAGCAGTAGGTTCACGGTGCAGGGTTTCCCTTAGCTGTTTACAATGGTGACTTGCCTCACTGTAGATCATCTGCCAGCGGCGGGGTACCTTAATCGTAGGACTTTTGTCCCGCAGATAATGCTGAATCTCACCGCGGATGTAGGGAACCGCAAAGGAACTGAAAGCATGCCCCCTGGATAGGTCAAACCGCTCGATCGCGCGAATTAAACCCAAACAGCCCACCTGGACTAACTCCTCCCAAGACTCCTGACACTGATTTGCCCAGTGCAGCGCCTCCTTGCGCACTAAACCGATATTGAGACGAACTAAGTGATTTCTTAATTTAAGCGTAGGGCTTTGACTGTAAAGTTCCAACAATTCCCGCGTCTTAACCTTGAGCATCTCTGCAGTCATCTCTTCATCTTTCGTAAGGGGAAGAGGAGTTTCTCCATCTTGGAGTTTTTGCTGCATATAGCGGCGAGCAAACTCTGAAAAAGATTCCTCCCCCTCCAAGTCAAAGCGGTGAAAAGCCTCCTGGAGTGAGTGTTGCAAAGTCTGGACTAAAGTTTCTTGCTCCGGGAGATGGGCAAACTCCTCCAGTATGTCGTAGATGATGCCCATGTTCAGGCGCATTAATTTTTCCAGGAGACTAGACCGCGGTTTTTCTTGGTAAGCACGCAATAACCGCAGAATTTTAGCTTCCTTTTGATCGGATGGATACTGGGTCATAACCAGTTCCTTGGCACTGTCGGCTTCCTGGACGCGCAAGGATTGTTTCCCTAACTACCCCCCCATTATAAATTCTTGTGACTATCCCCTCGACTAAGGTTCGGTTAACATTTATCTCGATCGGCTATGATAATCATTATCGAGACGTAAAAATATCTATGCGTAAGATTTTAGGATGGTTGGCGTTGCCGATCGTGGCACTTACCATTTTTCCAGCTGTTGCCCAGACCAAGAAGCCAAAAGTGGTAGCAACTTTTTTACCGATGTATTTGTTTACCAAGAGTGTAATGGGCAATCAAGGACAGTTAGAAGTTTTAGTTCCCCCAGGAACCGGTGCCCACGAATATCAGGCGACCCCTGCCAACGCCAAGTCCTTGTCCCAGGCAGATGTGGTAGTGATGAATGGCTTGGACTTTGAGGAATTTATGGAAGGCTTACTAAAAAATAATAGCAACAAGAAAGTCAAGGTAATTGATGCGAGCAAAGGAATTACCCCCCTGCAAGACAAGGATGCCAAGGCAGAAAAACATAGCCATGGGCATAACCACAGCCACAGTGGCGGGAATCCCCATGTATGGCTTGATCCCGTGTTAGCAGTGCAACAGGTGACTAATATTCGCAACGGATTAGTAGCGGCAGACCCTGCCAATGGGGAAACTTACAAGGCAAACGCCACCAAGATGATCGATCGGCTCCAGGAACTCGATCGGCAATTTAAGACCAGGCTTGCCCCTGTGAAGGGTTGTAAGTTTATAGCCTTCCATGATGCCTTTCCCTATTTAGCCAAGCGCTATGGTTTAGAACAAAAGGCAGTAGTGGAGTTGCCAGAGGATGCCCTCAAGCCCCAGGACATTCAGAGGGTAAAGAGTGCGGCGCAAAAATTCCAGGTCAAGGCTCTACTTTCCGAACCAGGGGTAGATGACAAGCGTTTGCAGCAGATTGCCAAGGAATTAAAACTGCCCGTCAAGACCCTTGACCCCCTGGAATCAGGTAAGCTAGACCCTGATTATTATTTTCAAGTGATGACCCAAAATCTGGCAACTTTGGAATCGGTGTGCAAGTAGAGCCACTGCTGCGGGTAAAAAATCTCACCATCGATCGGGGGCATCACCGCGCTGTGGAGGGGGTGTCCTTCGACCTGCACCGGGGCAGTCATACTGCCATTATTGGTCCTAACGGGGCAGGGAAAAGCTCTTTAATTCAGGCGGTTTTGGGTTTAATCCCTTTCCAAGGCACGATCGAGTTCAGTGCAGACCTAACTATTGGCTATATTCCCCAGAAGTTTCCCTTCGATCGGGGTTTCCCTCTATCTGTCAAGGAAATGGTAGCCCTTGGTGCTGGGCGCAGAGTATCTCCTCAGAAGGTAAGGGAAGCGCTATGGGAGGTAGGGTTAGCAGACAAGGCGCAACGACCGATCGGGGTTTTGAGCGGGGGGGAATTGAAGCGGATGCTCCTGGCCCATTGTTTAGTGCTCAATCCCCAAATTCTAGTTTTAGATGAAGCCATGGCGGGAGTCGATCGGGAGGGGGCGCTCTGTTTCATGGAATTACTGAAACAACTACGCCGCTGCCATGGATGGACGATTTTAGAAGTCTCCCACGACATTCAGATGTTAGAGCACCAGGCAGATTGGGTCATAGGACTAAACCGATCGGTGGTAATGGCTGGTAGTCCTGGGCAGTTACTTACTCCCGAACATTTAGCGAAAGTTTACGGAGGTTGAGATCATCCACTAGAACTTAAGCAACATAAAAATCCCCTCATCCTCCTACAGGGGCGAGAAGGGAAGTAGAGTCCCCTCTCCCTTTTTGGGGGAGGGTTTCAGAAAAAGCAACGTAAGTCCTGAAAGGTTTTGACATCTCCAGAAGTATCGAACTCAGGTTAAAATTAGTAATCGTTGCTACCCTCTCGTCAGTGAATACAGTTCCTACAGTTTCCGATGCCAAACGGGCTTTTTTTAAGGCTTTTCCCCAACCGATCAGTGCTATCTATCGCAAAATTGTGGATGAACTTTTGGTTGAACTCCATCTGCTCACAGTCAATCAAACTTTTCGCTACGATAGCGTCTTTGCCCTGGGGGTGATAACAGTCTTCGATCGGTTTATGGAAGGCTATCCTGGTGACCTTTTGCCCCTGGGGGAAGCTCTCTTTCAGGCTGTGCGTTTGTCTATGCAGCAACTAAGGCAGGATGCCGAACGGCTGAGGACACTGGCGACCAACCATGGAGCAGAACTCCTGCAGTTTCTGACTACCTTGGCAACTAATACTAATATCGATCTGTCTCCCCTGGATGCCCAGCTAAAAGAAATTGCCGCCAATCCCCAGTTTAAGTATAGTCGTCTGTTTGCTGTCGGTCTTTTTACCTTAATTGAAACGATCGTAGACGATAAAGAAAAACAGACGGAAGTATTAAAACAATGTTGTCATACCCTCTATCCCCACTGGAATCAGCAAGATAGCTCCCCCGCCGATCGTTTTTTACGGGATTTAGACCTATACCGATCGAACCTAGAAAAGGCACAACAGGCAAAACTAATGATGTCAGAGTTAGTAGAAGCAGAGAAAAAGAAGAAGGCGAAAGTCCAGAAATAACCATGGGCACGATCGCTGTCGCACAACGCATCCTGTTAGAGCTAGTCCATCGCCGCCGTAGTCTGATATTGTGGGCTGTTTTTCCTGCCTTTATTTTATTGCTCAATGCCACCATCCTGGAAGAACGGGCACAGCTTTCGCGGGCAGAAGCCTACCAGTTAGCTACCCCCATCACGATCGTGGGGGCTGCCTTGTTTTTTAGTTGTTTGGGGGGCAGCATAGCAACAGTAGTAGCAGAAAGAGAACAAAAAACGATCAAACGATTGTTTTTATCTCCTCTGACTGGTCTATCCTACTTTTTAGGTATTTTTTTAGCTCACAGCGCCATCGGTATTGGACAGACTTTAGTTATACTGGCGATCGCCTTGTTTTTTGGCGCAGAATTCACCGGTTCTTTCTTTCTCTCTGTCATTATCATTGCTCTTAGTATTTTGTCCTATGTGGGTACTGGTTTTGTGTTAGGTACGCAAATTGCCAAACGCACAGAGGATGTCAATGCCCTAATCGCTACCTTTGGTGTGCCTCTGCTGTTGCTGGGTGGTTCTTTTGTGCCCGCCAATCTTTTTCCCCAGAGCTTAAAAGACCTAGCCTTTTGGAATCCCGTCTTTCATATCAACGAAGCCTTGGCAGGGACAATGAATGATACACCATGGGAAGAGGTTAGTTATCATTTTACCTTCTTAGTTATTTTCGCTTTGGTGATGGTGTTGGGAGGCTGGCTGTCCTACAATCGGATGTTAAATCGGGAGCGCAGTCTGTAGTGCTAAAACTAGAAGGGATCAGTAAAAAGTTTAACGACCGGCAGGTATTATCTGACCTCAATCTCACGATCGAGCTGGCCACAGTCTATGGTTTACTGGGACCCAACGGCGCTGGCAAAACTACGGCTATCAATATCATCTGCAACCTGCTCAAACCCGATCGGGGGCTGGTCTTGTTCAACGATCGACCCATTACAAACCAAACTAAAGCCCTAATTGGGGTCGCTCCCCAGCAAAACTTGCTCTACCAGACCCTCACCTGCGGTGAAAATCTCAGGTTTTTTGGCAAAATCTACGGCATCAGCGGCAAAAAATTAAGCCAAAGGGTAGAAGAATGCCTGGAATTGGTGGGATTGACCGATCGGGTCAACAGCCCTGCTGAGACCCTCAGCGGGGGAATGCAGAGGCGCTTGAGTATGGCGATCGCCCTGATCCATCAACCAAAACTCATTATTCTGGATGAACCTACCACGGGGCTAGACCTGGAGGCACGCTACCAAATGTGGGAAGTAATTCGCCATCTGCAACGATCGGGGACGACCATTTTAATCACCACCCACCTGCTGGACGAAGTAGAACGCCTCTGTCACAAAATCGGCATCCTGCAACAGGGCAAGCTAGTCGCCGAGGGTACCCTCGCCCAACTGCGGCAACGCATCCAAGCAAAGGAAATCATTACCATCCAATCCCCCCAGGAACAAGCCGTTATCGATCGGGGCAAGTCCCTGGGGCTAGTCAGTCGCCACTATGGAGAAGCTACCTCTTTTTGGATACCAGAGTTATTAGACCTCAAGCAGATTCTAGAATATTTTGATGGTATTGCTATCGATGGCATCAGCCGCCATCCCGTCAGCCTGGAGCATATTTACTTAGAAGTAATGGGCTACATCTGATTGGTCTTCCGACTAAACCGCTTGCGGGAGCGCTCCTTGCGCCGATCGTCTTCCTTGCGTTTGCGCTTCTCCGCAGGAGTTTCGTAATGACGATTCTTCTTCATATCCGCAAAAATTCCGGCTCTGGAGACTCTGCGCTTGAACCGCCGTAAAGCTGATTCTAAAGTCTCCTGCTCACCAAGGATTACCTGGGTCATCTATATTGCTCCAAGGGTTAAAATAATATGATAGGTTGCAGGGAGCAACCTTGACAAAATCTACTAATTTATTTAACTTAGTAGGCTCTACTGCGACGATTGCCGCTGTAACTACCCTTGTCGGTACGGGGCTTAGCCACATTCACCTTGAGAGTACGCCCCATCCACTCTGCGCCATCAAGGGCATCGATCGCGCTTGCTTCCGCTGTTTCCGTATCCATGTCCACAAAGGCAAACCCCCGCGCCTGACCGGTTTCCCGATCGACAGGTAATTTTACCTGTTTAACTGCACCGTACTCAGCAAAAACCTCATTCAGTTCCTGCTCCGAAATCTTGTACGAGAGATTACCAACATATAAAGTCATAACTTACCTCAAAAATAAAGGGAAAAGAGAATTGCGGAGGTAAGACACAAAGGAAAAAACCTAAACAGATTGCTACCAACACTAAAACTCATATACATCATACACTGCTTTAGCATTAGTTGGGGAAATTGTTAAAGTTTACTTAATACAAATAGACTGCTGACTATTAACTGAGCTATGGCGACGGGTAACCCCAGGGAGAAAAATCTGCCAAAGCTCATGCTCCGACCATGTTGTTCTGATACACCCGCTGCCACTAAATTGGCTGAAGCTCCCACTAGGGTGGCATTTCCCCCGAGTGTGGCTCCAATCATCATAGCGTAAAACAGGGGCAGGTGCTCCGCCTGGGTACTGCCGATATTGAGGACATACTCATTTAAGAGGGGCACCATTGCCACTACTAGGGGAATGTTGGGCACCAAACTGGACAAAAAACCAGCAATCCAGAGGAGGGCTAGGGCAGAAATAGCTCTATTTTGTCCTAACAGGGGGGTCAGCAATTGGGCGAGGCGAGAGATGACCCCAGTCTGCTCCAAACTGCCAATCAGGACGAAGAAACACATAAAGAAGATTAAAGTGCTCCAATCTACATCCCGCAAAATATGACTGACAGTATCGATGCGGGTGACATGGGACAAGAGCATACACAGGGTTGCTCCCATGAGAGCAACGGAAGCAGGGGATATTTTGATGGTTAAGGAGTCCCCGATCGTGAAAAATATCAGCACTAAGCCCACAATAAAAATACCGATACCCAGGGTCTTGGGGTGGTTAATTGGGGTGAGGGGATATGGTCTAGGGAGCCTAATTCTGTTTTCCACAGTACGGGGAAAAGGAAGGGGAGAGACAACAACAACACCATCAGGCAAGAACGCCGGAAGTACTCAAAATTGAGAGATATGCTAGGAAACTTAACTTGAGGGATTCGCCTACAATGAAATTAACGGGGTCTCCCACCAGGGTCAAAAGCCCGCCACTGTTTGCCGCTAGAGCCATTAAAACTAAGAGCGGGACAAAATCTACTTCTATCAATTCCGCGAGGGGAGGTAGGAGGGGAGCCAACAACAATACCGTTGTTGCATTGGGTAGCAGGCTGCTGCATAGACCAGTCACGATCGTGATGCCAATTAGGATTAACTTGCCCTTCCCTTGACTCAGTCTGATCATTTGACTGGATAGGTACTCAAATACTTTAGTTGGTTCAAAGGCGCGCACCATTACCATAACGCCGAAAAATAATCCTAGGGTGGCATGACTTTTGCCTACATATTCCATGGCTTGATTGAGGGTTAAAACGCTAGAAAATACTAGGATCAAGGCACCAATTAAAGCCACGATCGTCATGTGTAACCAGTCTGTCATCAGCAAGAGAAGAACAGACACAAAAACACCTACAGAGAGGGCTGCTTGCCAATTTTCCATCTGTTCTCCCAACTTAATTTAATTTTGCTCTGTAACCTATAGAGCCTAGCTTGTGACTCTAAGTGAAATTTTGACAATTGTCAATTTGTTACTCTAGATTGGCTAGGAACTAAGCCATAGGTGCATATCCAGTTTAGTTAACAATCAAACCGATCGGTAGAACATCACCCAGAAATTTTTAGACCGGTACTGGGAGAGTTAATTAACAGCAAAAAGCAGGAGTCGTTTAGATAACAACGATCGGACTGTTGCCAAACTAAGTTGGGAATTGCCGGCCAAAATCTGGGCTGTTGTAAGGGATTGATTGGCTTGCTCCATGAACTCAAATTCAGTATCTGTGAGGTTACACACTTCGTAGTCGGGGTTGAATAAACTTTTACTTGACCAGCCCATGATGCAGGGATGTCTTAGGGGTTTAGCAGATAGTAGGACTTCATCCCGATCGGTGTCTAATTTGGGCAGGGGCGGAGCAAATAAGAAAAATTCATAATGGGCAATATCGGTATCTAACAACTCTAGTAAACGATACTGAAGTCTCTGGGGTAGGGCTTGAGCTTTAGCCAGTAATTCGGGGTTATTGCCCAATAGTCTGTCTAACTGCCATACTTTAGGATTGGAAAAGCCGCCGAATTCTAATCCCGACCGATCGATAAATGCAAACAAAGAATTGATGTTAAATCTAATTTCGTGGGGATGGAGATACATATCAGCAAAACACTCATCCTTAGTGTTTTCTAAAAACCATCTTGTTTTTTCCCGCTGTACTAATCTATTATTTTCTGGCAGGGTAGCAAATAACGATCGTCCTAGTTTTACTCCCTGGGCAATATCGTTTTTGTCTTCTCGTAAAATTTGTAGGGCTTCCTGCATTAAACTAATTTCCCAGCGCCCGATCTCCCCATAGAGAAATAGATGTAATAAACGCCCGGTTTTAGTTTTTTAACTAGGGATTGTAAGCCCCGATCGGGGTCGGCTAAATGGTGTAGAACCCCTACACAATTGATTAAATCAAACTCCCCACTAATTTGGTCTAAATCATAGATACTGCAATGGTGAAACTGGACCCGATCGGTAGTGCCGATCGAATGTAAAATCCTTTCCTGAGCTACTTGCAAAGTGCCCTGACTAATATCAATAGCCACAATTTGTGCCTGGGGATTCTGATGGGCTAAATATTCTGTACTGACCCCACTGCCACAGCCGGCATCTAAAATGCGGGGATTGGTGATGGTTGGTATCTGCCCATTGGTGCAAAAAGCGTAGGCACTCTGCCAATGCCACCGCCAGTTGTAACCAGGAGGAGCTTCATCAATGACAGGATCGGGGGGGAAAGGGAAGGCATCGTAGAGGGCAGCCACCGATCGGGTTACATCGTCAGTCATGTTGCTAAGGGCACTCAAATGATCAGATATTACAGTATAACTGTTGAAAATCTGACCTTTCTCCATTAAAAATTATAGTTCTGTTAGTAAGAAAAGTTCTTGCTGTTGAGATGTATTAACGCCTCTGTTGCCAGCATTAGAGTTCTCGCCAGGAGAACGGTACTGCTCATTTAAGCTGTAAAAGACCCCTTCACAATAGCCCTGGATTCTAGATTCAATTTCAGCCATCTCAAGACGTTTTTCAGTCAAACAAGCGTACATTTCATCAAGTTCTACACCAAAGAATTGTCTGCCCAACTTTTTAGCAACTGTAGATGTTGTTCCAGAGCCAAGAAAAGGATCAAAAACTATATCCCCTGGATTGGAACTTGCAAGAATGACTTTGGCAACTAATTTTTCTGGTTTTTGGGTTGGATGATTCGGTATTTTTCTTGCTCTGTTATATCCCAATCTTTAGGAGAGCCATTCACAGTGTAGGGAGCTATAACTTTAAGCTTGAGTTTGACTGCATCTACATTGAATGTGTAGTTATCAGAGACCGTACAAAACCATATATCTTCAGATGAGTTTTTCCAATTTTTGCTAGCCCCGCATCCTTTCTCTCGTTCCCAAGTAATGCGATTGCGAATGTGGAAACGATCTTTAATCGCTTCAAACACAGCAGTTGATGATTGCCAATCACAACATACATAAATAGAAGCAGTTGGTTTTAGCAGTTTTTCAAGACGAGCTATACAGGAATCAAGCCAGTTTGTGTAGGTTTGACTATCTTGCTTTTTGAAGCTATGAGAATTGAATTTTTTATTCAGATTGTATGGTGGATCGATAAAGAGTAAATCAACGGATTGTTTGGGTAAAAAGTCGATGATTTCAAATAGGTCTTGATTGATTGTACGGTTAATCACTTCTTCTAGTGTTACAGGTTTATCTAGGCGCAATAGTTTCTGTTTGTATTTTGTCTTTTCTTTCTCTGTTAGAGTAATTGTTCTGTTTCTAGGAGCGCGTTCTTTATTTTGTCTCATTTTATGCAAACGGGGTAGGGTTACTATTGACCACAATTTGTATCTGGGTTCAACCACCGATCGGGTGGGCGTGCAAATGATCAAATAGTACCAGGAAGCCAAGAAGGATTCTGGAATAATTGTCGGCGGTCTGGCTTATTTTTGAGGAATTAAGAAATTTTGCCGAATATCTGCCCCATTAGGGAATGTATGGGTACAATAACCAATACATCTTTAATCTTTGAGAGCAATGGTAGCATTCAGCATTCCTGGACAGTCTTGGTTGGTGGCAGAGCGGGATAGTTGTGGCGTTGGTTTGATCGCCGATCGGTTGGGTCGCCCGACGCACAGGCTTCTGTCTTTGGCACTTAAAGCTTTGGAATGCGTGGAGCACCGCGGCGGCTGTAGCGCCGATCGGGATTCGGGGGATGGGGCAGGGGTGCTAACGGCAATTCCCTGGCAGATTTTGGCGGCGGATATACCAGGCATTGACCCCGATCGCTGTTGTGTGGGCATGGTATTTTTGCCCCAAGACCCAGAAAAGCAAGCTCTCTGTCGTGCTGTGGCTGAACGGGTGGCGCAGGAGGAGGGGTTATCTGTAGTGGGTTGGCGGGTTGTGCCCTGTAATCCTGACGTTTTGGGGGTGCAAGCGCGGGAAAATTTACCCCAGATCGAACAAGTTGTATTTACAGGGGGTAACGATCGGTCTGCATACCTGACCCGCCGCCGCATTAAGCTGGAAATTGAACGCCTCTATCCCCAGTGGCAGGAGGAGTTTTATATTGCTTCCCTTGCCTCCCGCACGATCGTTTACAAGGGGATGGTGCGATCGGTGGTGTTGGATCAGTTCTACTTAGACTTACAAAATCCTGCCTTTGTTACCCCCTTTGCCGTCTATCACCGCCGCTTTAGTACCAATACTATGCCCAAGTGGCACCTGGCTCAGCCCATGCGCTTGCTGGGGCATAATGGCGAGATTAACACCCTCTTGGGCAACATCAACTGGTTTAAGGCGCGGGAAGGGGGGCTTGCCCATCCTGTGTGGGGGGAACGCTTCCAAGATTTATGTCCAATTTTGAAGGAGAACGAAAGCGACTCTGCTAACCTCGATCATGTGTTTGAGTTGCTGGTGGAATCGGGGCGTTCTCCCCTAGAAGCCTTGATGATTTTGGTGCCGGAGGCGTACCGCAACCAGCCGGATTTGGCGGATAAACCGGAAATTGTCGATTTCTATGACTTTTATAGCGGCATTCAGGAGCCTTGGGATGGTCCTGCCCTCCTGGCTTTTAGTGACGGCAAGATTGTAGGGGCGCTGCTCGATCGCAATGGCTTGCGCCCTGCCCGCTATACAATTACGACGGATGATTTGTTAATCGTCAGTTCCGAAGCTGGTTCCATCGTGTTACCGGAAGAGCAAATTGTGGAAAAGGGCAGGCTGGGACCAGGACAGACGATCGCTGTTGACCTGGAGCGACAGCAAATCCTGAAAAACTGGGAAATTAAACAAACGATCGCGGGTAAGCATCCCTACGGGCAATGGTTGCGGCAACACCGCTATAATTTAGCACCCCAGCCCTTCCACAGCCACAACAGTCTGGATCAAGAGCGGCTCCTTACTTACCAAACTGCCTTTGGTTACACCTTAGAAGATGTGGATATGGTGATTGAAGCGATGGCAGAGAGCGGCAAGGAACCTGTTTTTGTATGGGGGATGATACCCCCCTGGCTGTTTTGTCCCAGCGCCCCCGTCTGCTCTACGACTACTTTAAGCAACGCTTTGCCCAGGTGACTAATCCCCCTATTGACCCCCTCCGCGAAGGAATGGTGATGTCCCTCGAAGTCTATTTGGGCAAGAAAGGGAATTTGCTTGATCCCGATCCTACCAGCGCCCGTCTTGTCTATCTGCAGTCTCCTATTTTGCACGAGGCAGAGTTGGAGGCGCTCTACGAAACCGATCGATCGGTGCAGTCTTTACATATTTTGTTCCCCGTGGCGGGGGATGGTCTGGAGCAAACGATCGAGACTCTCTGCGATCGGGCGGTAGAACTGGTCAAGCAGGGCTGTGAAATTTTAGTGTTATCCGATCGGGGCTTGGACGCTAACTGGGCTTTTATTCCTCCCCTTTTAGCCGTGGGAGCAGTGCACCATCGTTTGATCAGTGAGGGCTTGCGGATGCAGGTATCTTTGGTGGTGGAAACTGCCCAGTGTTGGAGTACCCATCATTTCGCTTGCCTGATTGGCTATGGTGCTAGTGCGGTTTGCCCCTACTTGGCATTGGAAACAGTGCGCCAGTGGTGGCATAAACCGAAAACGCAGACCCTGATGGAGCAGGGCAAAATTAAACCCCTGACGATCGAGGAGGTGCAAGCTCGTTATTGCCAGGCGGTGGAAGCAGGATTGCTGAAAATTCTCTCGAAGATGGGTATTTCTTTGCTGTCAAGCTATCACGGGGCACAGATTTTTGAAGCGATCGGGGTGGGCAAAAATGTCATCGATCGGTGCTTTAGGGGGACGGTATCCCGGATTGGCGGCATGGAATTTGCGGATTTAGCCAGAGAGGTGCTCAACTTCCATCAGAACGCCTTTCCGGAATTAAAGCTACAGAAGCTGGTCAATATCGGCTTTGTGCAATACCGCCCAGGGGGAGAATATCACATGAATTCCCCGGAAATGGTTAAAGCCCTCCACAAAGCTGTGGCTGGCAAGGAATACGACCACTACGAAGTCTATCGCCAGCACCTGGAAAGCCGCCCTCCGGCAGCATTAAGGGATTTATTAGAGTTTCACTCCGATCGGGCACCTATTCCCCTAGAGCAAGTGGAGCCGGTGGAGCAAATTGTGCAGCGCTTCTGTACGGGGGCGATGTCCTTGGGGGCGCTCTCTCGGGAGTCCCATGAAGTGTTAGCGATCGCTATGAACCGCCTGGGAGGCAAGTCTAACTGCGGCGAAGGCGGGGAAGACCCGATCCGGGCGCAAAAATTAACTGATGTCGACCCTGCTACGGGCATCTCGCCCACTTTCCCCCATCTCAGGGGGTTAAGGAACGGCGATACCCCCAATTCAGCGATCAAACAGGTGGCATCGGGACGGTTTGGCGTTACTCCCGCCTATCTCGTCAGCTCCGACCAGTTAGAAATTAAAATTGCCCAGGGGGCAAAACCAGGGGAAGGGGGACAATTGCCTGGTGCCAAGGTGAGCGAATATATCGCTATGCTGCGCAATTCCAAGCCCGGGGTGCCTCTGATTTCGCCGCCGCCCCACCACGACATTTATTCGATCGAAGACCTGGCGCAGTTGATCTACGACCTACATCAGATCAATCCCGCCGCCAAGGTTTCCGTCAAGTTGGTAGCAGAAATTGGCATCGGCACGATCGCGGCGGGGGTAGCCAAGGCAAACGCCGATGTGATTCAAATTTCCGGTCATGACGGCGGCACTGGTGCATCCCCCTTGAGTTCGATCAAGCACGCGGGCACTTCCTGGGAGTTGGGTTTAAGCGAAGTCCATCAAGTCCTGCTGACTAACAAGTTGCGCGATCGGGTGTTGTTGCGGGTAGACGGCGGCTTCAAGACGGGCTGGGATGTGGTCATGGCTGCCCTTTTAGGCGGGGAAGAATATGGTTTTGGCACAGCGGCAATGATTGCAGAGGGTTGCATCATGGCGAGGGTCTGTCATACCAATAAGTGCCCCGTGGGTGTTACTTCCCAATTGGAGCAGTACCGCAAACGCTTCCCTGGTACTCCCGATCATGTAGTCAACTTTTTGTTGTTTGTCGCGGCAGAAGTGCGTCATTTGTTGGCAAAACTGGGTTATTCTTCTTTGTCTGACATTATTGGTCGTTCTGATCTTTTAGCTCCAAGAGCGCATCTTTCTTTGACCAAGCTGGATGCTAAACAGATCAATCTCGATTGTTTATTACGTCTACCGGATGTAAAAACCGATCGGTCTTGGTTAAATCACGCTCCTACTGCCCACAGTAATGGCAGAGTGTTAGACGATGAAATCTTAGCAAGACCAGAAGTACAAACAGCAATTAGAGAACAACAGGACTTGTCTTTGCGTTTCACAATTGTCAATACCGATCGATCGGTAGGGGCGCGCATTGCGGGGGTAATTGCCAAGCAGCACCATAATGCAGGCTTAGCCAGTCAACTGCGATTGGAATTTACAGGAGCCGCAGGGCAGAGCTTCGGGGCGTTTAACTTGCCTGGGATGCACCTGCATCTGATCGGTGAAGCCAACGACTATGTGGGCAAAGGTATGCGGGGCGGCACAATCAGTATCACTCCCGCCCAGGGCTACAGGTACGATCCTTCCCAAAACTCGATCGTGGGCAACACCTGTCTTTACGGTGCCACGGGGGGCTATTTGTTCGCCTACGGCAGAGCCGGGGAGCGTTTCGGGGTGCGCAATTCCGGCGCCAAAGCGGTGATTGAGGGCACAGGGGATCACTGTTGCGAATATATGACCGGCGGCGTGATCGTTGTTTTAGGTAGCACGGGACGCAATGTGGGGGCTGGCATGACCGGCGGTATTGCCTACTTTTTAGATGAAGATGGATGTTTCCAAGCCCGTCTTAGTCAAGAGAATCTGACCATTCAACGGGTACAAGCACAAGGGGGGATCGCGCAATTAAAGGAGCTATTGCAAATGAGTCTTGCTACTACTGGCAGTCAAAAAGTAAAAACTATCCTCGATCGGTGGCAACATTATCTTCCCCTATTTTGGCAAGTAGTTCCCCCCTCGGAATTGGATAGTCCAGAGGTGAAGGATGAAAAGGTAGCCGATCGGGTGCATTAACTTAGTGTGCAACGCTCCCTTTTCCTCTACAGGACTTACGCTAAGGAAAAATTCCCTCAATCCCTTCTCCCATAGGGGGGAGAAGGAAGTGTATCAACTTTTTCTAGTCCCCTCTCCCTTTTTGGGTGAGGGTCTTAGAAAACGATACGTAAGTCCTAATTTTTTTAACTTATGCTAAGAGAGATTATGCTTAAAGGAGTCCCAGCCTGGGAGGTGTAACTATGGCATGGAATCTCAAACGCTTTGCGGATACCCTAAACTTTTTTGGTGCTCTGCCATTCGCCAATTTATTGCAACCAAATCCACGGGTAACAATTACGATGACGGCTGATGTCATTTTTGATTTCACGGTGCCCAATCCATCCCAGGCTTCGGTCTGGGGCTGTTTAGATGATGTAGTCATGGGCGGAGTGAGTCGTAGCAGCTTCGTGATTCAGGCGAACAGCGCTCTGTTTACGGGCATAGTTTCTACTGATAATTCTGGCGGGTTTGTCTCGGTGCGTACCCGTAACTTTGAACCCGCCCTCGATCTGTCCCAGTTTAAGTCTATCCACCTCAGGGTCAGAGGAGATGGCAACCGCTATAAGTTTTTCTTGCGGGACGGTACAGGCTGGGATAGCCTTGCCTACAGCCATGCCTTTGACACGATTGCTGATGAATGGATCGATGTCACTATGCCGTTTAGCGGATTTGTCCCCGTCTTTCGGGCTAGAAGCGTTGCCAATGCCCCTCCTTTAGACCTGAAGTCTATTCGATCGATGCAGTTGATGCTGAGTAAATTTGAGATGGACGGCAAACTCAATCCTGCCTTTCGATCGGGTAGTTTTTCTTTAGAGATTGCCACTATTGGAGCCAAAAGTATCTAGAGTTCCGAGCAAATTTGCTCACACCGATCGGGTCATTTGCACGCGATAACGATTCTTTTTCGTGACCATAACATCATCTAGGGTTAAACGCCCCTTGCCCCGAATAGCGATCAGGTCCCCCACTTTGAGGGTATAACTGGGTTGCTCGATCGTTTTCCAATTCACGCGCACTTCCGCCTGATGAATTAGCTCGGTCATTTTACTGCGGGACATACCAAACCCCGCCGAAGCCACCGCATCCAGGCGCAGAGAAGCTTCCACGCTCACTACTTCTTTGGTCTTAGGCGGACGAATTTGTAGCTCTTCCCACCCGATCGGTCTCACTTTGACGGGAACAGTACGGACTTGTTGTAAATGAAAGGTTAAGTACTCTCCTAAGCTAGGCTCGACAATGGCTTGAGCGCCCCGATCGCCGATGACTAAAATATCCCCAGTCTTGCCCCGATCGATGCCTGTAGCCAGCATAGCGCCCAAAAAATCGCGATGATTCGCCGGATCGAATAAAAAGTTGCCGACAATTTCTAGGGGCAGGAGGGGAATATTAGCAACTAGGGGGAACTGTTCCTGACGGGAAATTGCCAAGCGTTGCCGCTCTGCTTGGTCATAACCGCCCCAAGCCAGTATCTGCACTTCTGTAAAGCGTTGGAACAGAGTCTGAGCTTCTGCTAAAACGGGAGGGGGCAAGAAATCGCTGTAAACCACTTCCCAGTGTTGTAGCGCCCGATCGCCCAAATCTAGGAGCCGCGCCATTTCTTCCCCAAATTCAACCCGACTTAGGGCATCACGGGGTAGCATTGAGTAACAAGTCCAATTTACCCATCGCTTCTAGTTCATAGAGGTCATCACAGCCGCCGATGTGTTCATTGTTGATGAAAATTTGGGGCACCGATCGTTTGCCGTCCTTCCCCCGTTTTACCATGGCATCCCTTGCCGCTTCATCGCCATCAATTTTATATTCTGTATACTTAACTCCCTTGCGATCGAGGAGGGCTTTAGCGCGGATACAAAAGGGACAAAATCTCCAGGTATAGATTTCTACAGTAGCCATTGGGTCTTGCGATATTTGAGCAGAATTTAACACTTTGCCGCTTTATTTGGCAATCAGTCTCCAGATTCAGAGTGCGCCGATCGCAATTGCGCCTGAATAAAAGGCTCCAAATCTCCATTCATTACCCCCTGCACATCAGTAGTTTCCACCCCCGTGCGCAGGTCTTTTACCATTTGGTAGGGATGGAAAACATAATTACGGATTTGATTGCCCCATGCCGCTTCTACCATATCCCCGCGGATGTCAGCGATCGCCTGCGCCCTTTGCTCCTGGGCAATGACTAGGAGTTTGGCTTTGAGCAACTGTAAGGCTTTCTCTTTGTTTTGTAATTGGGAACGCTCCTGGGTGCACCGCACGGCAATACCAGTGGGAATGTGGGTGATCCGCACTGCCGTTTCTACTTTGTTGACGTTTTGCCCCCCTTGCCCCCCGATCGGGTGGTAGTAATATCGAGGTCCTTGGGGTCTAACTCCAGGTCTACATCCTGATCGAGCATGGGCATTACTTCTACCCCAGCAAAGCTAGTCTGGCGCTTGTCGTTGGCATTGAAAGGGGAAATTCGCACCAGGCGATGGGTGCCCTTCTCCGCCGCCAGATAGCCGTAGGCATAGCGCCCACTCACCACGATCGTGGCAGATTTGATCCCCGCCTCTTCCCCCTCCGACAGGCAGATAGTTGCACCTTAAAGCCACGATTTTCACAATAGCGGGTATACATGCGCAATAACATTTCCGCCCAATCCTGGGCATCGGTGCCCCCCGCCCCAGCGTTAATGGTGAGGATGGCATCATTTTGGTCGTAGGGACCAGACAACAGCCGTTCTAGTTCCCACCGATCGAGGTCCTGGGTGAGACGGAGCAGACGTTCCTGGGCTTCCTGGGATAGACTGGGGTCCGGCGCTTCCCCTAAAAGTTCCACGATCGTGGCAAGGTCCTCTAGGGTTTGCTGCCAGTCCTGCCAATTTTTAACTGTAGATTTAACGCCGTCTAACTCCCTGAGTACCTTTTGCGCCAGGGTGCTATTTTCCCAAAAGTCCGGCGTAGCCGATTGGTGCTCTAGGTCATGGATGCGTGCTCTGAGGGTAGGCAGGTCAAAGATAGTCCTGGGTTTGCCCCAGGCGTAGGGTTAATTGTTCAATATGACGTTTTAATTCCAGGAGTTCCATATTGGTGGTGATTAAGTTAGAATAAATTTGCTGCTAATGTATAAACAAGGCATTACTGGGAACAATTATATTATTCTTTAATTGTGTAGGTACGTCTGCCATAATGAAAGAGCCGCAAACCCAATATACCTTACTCATCTCCGATACCAGGGGCAAGCGCAAAGTCTCCCTGGGGGCATCGCGCTACACGATCGGGAGGCAAACCGACAATACGATTCAGATTTATTCTAAATTTGTCTCTAAACACCATGCCGCTCTGCTCCGCATTCCCCGATCGGAACCGGGGCAGTACATTTATCGCATCTTGGATGGGAGCACTGACGGCAAGCTTAGTGTCAACGGTGTGACCATCAATCGGCAAACTAAGGTGAACTCCTACGACCTACAACATGGCGACATCATTACCCTGGCGCCGGATGTGGAGTTAAAGTATCTGGTGCTTACCCCAGGCACCCTAGAGGAGGATGAATGGATCGGCTTTGAGTCTTTGCAGGAATTTGCCAATACAGGGGACAATCCCTCCCCTAACACCCTCACATCTCCCTAGATGTCAATCTCCCCTTAGTAGCGGGCAATGCCGAATCTTTCTCCTATAAATGCGCTCCGATCGGGTCAGTGGGCTAAACTCATCTGCGGTGCCAGTTATCAACACTTACCCTCTATTCGTAATCTTGTTTTTGTCTACACTTTGGCGGGGGCAGACTGCTTTGATGTTGCTGCTGATCCTGGGGTAGTTACTGTGGCTAGGGAGGCGATGGATGCCGCCAGAGCGATTAACCCCGATCGTTCTCCTTGGTTGATGGTTAGTATCAACAACGGGGAGGATTTACATTTCCGGAAGGCGCAATTTAATCCCCAGGTTTGTGTGCCAGATTGTGGTGTGCCCTGTCAAAAAGTCTGTCCTACTGATGCCATTGATCCTACTGGGGTAATCACCGATCGGTGTTATGGCTGCGGGCGTTGTCTGTCTGTATGCCCTGTAGGTATTATCGAGACTAGGGAGCAGGTCTACAATTGGCGGGATTTGGTGGATTTGCCCATCGATGCCCTAGAAATTCATACGACAACCGATCGGATTGGCGAATTTGCTCAGTTGTGGCAAGAATTAGCCCCCTGGATTAGGCGCCTACGGTTAGTAGCGGTGAGTTTTCCCGATCACGCCGACCTAGAGGCAAACCTACGGCAGTTATTGGCGGTGATGAATCCTCCCCCCCAGCATCTGCTCTGGCAGACGGACGGCAGACCTATGAGTGGGGACATCGGTGCCGGTACGACCCGTCAAGCCATCCGTCTGGGGGAGAAAGTGTTAAACATGAACTTACCGGGCTTTGTGCAATTGGCGGGAGGGACAAATGCTACTACAGTGTCTAAACTGCAGGGGTTACCGGTGAATGGCATTGCCTATGGTAGCTATGGGCGCAGTCTCCTGGCAGACCTCTTCGATCGCCTGCCGGAGGGAGCAAAAATTGAGCATTTTCCTTTAGTCTTAGAAGAAGCTCTCGATCGGGCGCGCACTCTTGTAATTCCCTTAAAAAATCTCCATAACATCAATTCTTACAAACCTTATGTCGGACATTTTGCGTAGACAGGTCACAGACAACCTCGATCAATTGTTAGCCATCCTGCCAGAAGAGATTTGTCTCCCCCTCACTAACCGCGGTAATTTCGACCAACTGGTAGAAATTGTCATGGACTTGGGGCGCTTACCAGAGGCGCGGTACTTCGATCGGGCGGACTATCTCACTGAGAAACCCGTAACGGCAGCGCAACTGCAAGGGGCGATCGAGCGGATTGGCGAATTTAGCGGCGACAATCGCGCCGGCATTGAGGGCACCTTACACCGCATCAGTGCCATCCGCAATCGCAAGGGTGTGATTATTGGGCTGACCTGCAGAATTGGCAGGGCAATCTATGGCAGTAGTGAGTTAATTCGGGACTTGGTGGAGACGGGCAAATCGATCCTGCTCCTGGGCAAACCGGGCATGGGCAAAACTACCGCCCTCCGGGAAATTGCCCGCATTCTCTCGGACGAGTTCCACAAACGGGTCGTCATTATCGATACTTCCAACGAAATTGCCGGCGACGGTGACATTCCTCACCCCGCGATCGGTAAGGCGCGCCGGATGCAGGTGGCACACCCAGAATTGCAACACCAGGTGATGATCGAGGCGGTGGAAAACCACATGCCCCAGGTAATTGTGATCGATGAAATTGGCACTGAATTAGAAGCCCTAGCCGCCAGAACGATCGCGGAACGGGGCGTACAGCTGATCGGTACAGCCCACGGCAACGAGGTCGCCAATTTAATTAAAAATCCTACCCTCTCCGATTTGGTGGGAGGCATTCAATCCGTCACCCTGGGGGATGAAGAAGCGCGCCGCCGCGGCACTCAGAAGAGTATTTTAGAGCGCAAGGCTCCCCCCACCTTTGATATAGCTGTAGAAATGAGCGAGCGCTACCGCTGGGTCGTCCATCCCGATGTGGCAGAAACGATCGATAATCTCTTGCGGGGCAGGGAAGCAGCCAAACAAATCCGATCGGTGGATGCCACGGGCAAAGTGACGATTACGGAGGAGTCTCCCCCCCACGAGTTATTGACTAATCCCCATGCCAGGGGCTGGCGCTCCACGGGCAAAATGAAACCCCTCCCGATCGATTTGGAAGAGGAAGACGAAGAACCCTATGTGCCGGAGTATGTGCGGGAGCTAAACGGCGATGTCAACTACGTCTATCTCTATGGGGTGAGCCGCCACCAGGCAGAGCAGGTATGCCATACGCTCCAACTCCCCGTTATGTTTTGCAAAGACATCGACAACGCCGACATGGTGCTCACCCTGCGCTCCCATCTCAGGAGTAACAGCAAACTGCGGCAACTGATCGAAACGCGCACGATCCCGGTGCATACGGTCAAAAGTAACACCCTGCCCCAAATTACCCGCGCCCTGCGGCGGATGTTGCACCTCGATGAACCCCTGGCAGATATGCAGGATTTTGCCTACGGCGACTCGGAGGATGAACTAGAGGCGTTGGAAGAGGCGCGCTTAGCGGTGGAGCAGATTGTCATCCCCAAGGGGCAGGCGGTAGAACTGTTACCCCGATCGTCTAGTATCCGCAAGATGCAGCACGAATTGGTAGAGCATTACCAACTGCGATCGGATAGTTTTGGCGTGGAGCCTAACCGCCGCCTACGCATTTATCCCCTATGAAGGTAATTTTCTTTGATGCGGTGGGCACCCTGTTCGGGGTGCGGGGCAGTGTGGGGAAGATGTATTGCCTGGTCGCCCAGGAGTTTGGCGTTGCCCTTGATCCAGATACGATCGATCGTGCCTTTAACTCCCTATTTCGTGCCGCGCCGCCCCTTGCTTTTCCCGGCTGTGCCCTGGATGCTATCCCTCGCCAAGAATATGAATGGTGGCATAGGTTAGGGATCGAGACTTTTAAGCGATCGGGGGATTACAGCAAATTTACCGACTTCGATCGGTTTTTTGCCCGACTCTACGACTTCTTTGCCAGCGGTGCACCCTGGGAGTTATACGAGGACGTACCTACTGCATTAGCCCAATTGCGATCGGCGGGTTACAGAATGGGCATAATTTCTAACTTCGACTCCCGCATATTTTCAGTCTTACAGTCACTACAGCTAAGCGATTGGTTTGAGCATGTCATTATTTCTTCCTATACCGGAGCCGCTAAACCCGATCGGGGGATTTTCACCTATGCCCTGGAGCAATTTCACGCCTTACCAGAGGAAGCGTTCCATGTAGGAGACAGTCAGCGCGAAGATTATGAGGGGGCAAAGGCTGCCGGTTTATCTGCTGTTTGGCTCCAGCGTCCAAACCAGACCTTAATGGATGGGATTCAGAACTTCTTTCAGGACTTACGCTGAGGGAAAATTCCCTCATCCCTTTTGGGGACAGGGCTAAGTCCTGGTAATTGAAAATTTGAGGACTATTGTCTAGCATTCTGGTCTGGACTAAGATAGAAAAAATTTACAAAACCGATCGTGGCTCAACGTACAACTAGACAGTGGATTACAGCTATTGTTTCTGTCTTAATTTCCTTAGCATTTTTAGGCGCATCTTTTGTCCCTTTAATTACAAGTATATTGTCTCCTCCTGCCCCTGCGCCTGCTCCTCAGGAAACTAATCTGTCTGGGGATGAAAAAATTAAAGTGGAAATTGCTAGCTTTGAAAAGGTACTAGCGAAAGAGCCTACAAATCAGTTTGCCCTGGAAAATATCATTCAGTTGCGCAATCAAATTGGCGATGTTAAAGGCACGATCGCGCCTCTGCAAACTCTAGTCAGCAGCTATCCCGACCAGACTGTTTATCGGCTGACCCTGGCGCGGACTTATCAACAGCTCCAAGAAACAGATAAAGCCGTGACTGAATATCGCAATGTTTTGGCAGTGGAGCCTGGTAATTTGACTGCCCTACAACAGTTGGTCGATGTGGAACTGTCTTTGGGTCGTCCCAATCTTGCCATCGATCTGCTCCAAGAGGCGATCGAGAAGTCGGAAGCGGCGAACAAAGTTAAACCTGATAGCGCCGATGTCAACAGTGTGCGCTTGTTTTTGGGAGATACCTATTTGCAGTTAAAGCGCTTTGAGGAAGCGGAAGAGACCTACCGATCGGTGAAAGTTGCTGATCCTAAAGATTTCCGCCCAATTTTGGGAGAAGCCTTTGTTAGAAGGGAGCAACAAAAGGAGGAGGAGGCGCAAAAACTATTTGCCCAAGCTAAGGAAATGGCGCCCGAAGCCTTCAAGGCTCGCATTGATGAAATTGCCCAACCGCCCAAAGCCCCAGAAGTGCCGACTCCCCCAGTGCCCTTCCCCCGCAATGACCTATTCCCTCCGCATTAAAGACCTCACTAGCTCCGATCGTCCCAGGGAAAGGTTACTCGCCCAGGGATGTAGTGCCCTTTCTAGTGCCGAATTGTTGGCAATTTTGTTGGGCACGGGTTCAGGGAAGTTATCGGCGGTCGGTTTAGGACAGTTGATCTTGCAAACGATCGGGCAAGGGGAAGCTGACCCTGTTGCCAGTCTCCAGGGCATTGCCGCCGAGACCCTGATGCAGATTTCTGGGGTGGGTCCTGCCAAGGCTACGACGATTTTGGCGGCGATCGAGTTGGGCAAGCGGGTCTTTTTTGCTAAGCCCCCCGATCGCACAGAGGTGACGGAACCGAGTATTGCTGCCGCCGCCCTCAGTCAGAACTTAATGTGGCAGTCCCAGGAACGCCTAGCGGTGCTGTTACTCGATCAACGCAATCGCATCATCTCGCAAAAATTGTTGACGATCGGTACCGCCAATGAAACGATCGCCCATCCCAGGGATATATTTGGCGAAGTCCTGCGCCAGGGGGCTGTGAAGTTGATTTTGGGACATAATCATCCCTCTGGCAACACCGAACCCAGCCCCGAAGATATTAAACTAACTAAACAACTACTCCAGGCATCCCAATTGTTAGATATTCCCCTGCTGGATCACTTAATTTTAGGCAACGGCAGTTTTACCAGTATGCGCTCAGTCACCGATCTGTGGGACAACTATGGCTAAGTTTTTTGCCGATCGGCTCACCTCCTTGGGGGGAAATGTCTTTGCCACGATCGATCGGGTGAAGCAGGAAGTGATCGCCCAGGGCAAGCCCCTGATTGACCTATCTTTGGGTTCCTCCGACCTCGCTACTGACCCCCTAATTTTACGCTCGATCGCGGCGGCGCTAGAAGACAGGCGCACCCACGGCTATGTTTTATTTGGGCAGACCCAGTCCTTCCGCGAAACCGTTGCCCAATGGTTTACCAGGCGCTTTGGTATCCCCCTTGATCCCGAAACGGAGGTATTACCCCTGATCGGCTCCCAGGAGGGGACAGCCCACCTGCCCCTAGCATTACTCAATCCGGGGGACTACGGCTTAGTTCAAGACCCTGGCTATCCTTCCCACTACGGCGGCATTTATTTGGCGGGGGGAGTGCCCTGGGGAATGCCGCTAAGGGAAGGGTATCCCGACTTTGCCGAAATTCCTAGCGCCGTGTTAAACCGATCGCGCTTGATGATTTTAAGTTATCCCCACAACCCGACCACGGCGGTAGCAAATTTAGCTTTCTTTCAGGAGGCGGTGGGATTCTGTCAGCGCCACAATCTCTGGCTGATCCACGACTTCCCCTACAACGATCTGGTATTTGATGGCTATGTCGCCCCCTCTATGTTGGCAGCAGACCGGGATAAGTCCATCACGATCGAGTTTTTTACATTGTCCAAATCCTACAATATGGGCGGATTTCGGGTGGGTTTTGCTGTGGGCAATCGGGAATTGATCCACGCCCTCAAACAGATCAAAGCCGTGGTAGATTTCAATCAATATCAAGGCATTTTGCAGGGAGCAATTGCTGCCCTCAATAGCGACGGCACTATAGTGAAACGATCGGTTTTAGAGTATCAAAATCGCCGCGACTTTATGACTGCAGCCCTGCAAACGATCGGGTGGCAAGTCCCCAAACCCCAAGCCACGATGTATCTCTGGGCACCGATCCCCCACGCCAATTCCATGGAATTTTGTCAACAACTCATCTACACAAAAGGCGTAGCCCTATCTCCTGGATCAGGTTTTGGCAAGAGAGGGGAAGGCTTTGTCAGATTTGCCCTGGTTCATCCGATCGAGGTTTTACAAACTGTAATCGATCGGTTGGACGATCAGGACTTCCGCTGAAGAAAAACTCCCCCCACCCACTCCCTTTTAGGGTGAGGGTTTCAGAAAAAGCAACGTAAGTCCTGGATTTTATTAGGTTTTCAGCCACTCCACAATACTGTCTGCCAGGGTCTGAGCCAATTGTTTTTGGGCTTTAGGGTCTACAATCCAGGCAAATTCTTGGGGATGGATCATAAAGCCTAGTTCTAATAACACAGAGGGCGCGATCGTGGGTCTGGTGAGGGCGAGGTTGTGCCAAAAAACCCCGTAGGATTGCCGTTGCAGGCGCAATGTCAACCGATCGTGTAAAAACTGTGCCAGTCTATGGCTCTGGGGATGATACCAAAAGGTGCCAATGCCTTGGGTGTGTTCGGCATCGCCGTTGTCGGGGAGGGCGTTGTAGTGCAGGCTGAGAGCGATCGTGGGGCGGAGGCGGTTGATCATTTCTACCCGTTGTTGGGGGAAGAGGTCTTCATCTTTTGTGCGGGTTAAAACGACATCTATACCTTTGTTTTTTAATGCTTTGGCGAGGAGCTTTGCCACAATCAAAGTGACATCTTTTTCTGGATAGCCGTTGGGTCCCCTTGCCCCCAAATCATTGGGGCTGCCATGACCAGGATCGAGTAATACCAAGGGTTTGCCAGAAGGATGGCGCACGGCTAACACCAGGGTATTGCCTTCATAGCGGGTAGTGTAACCCCATTGTTGTTTGGTTTTCATGGTCAGAATGTATTCCACCCGATCGGGATGGGTTTGGCTGAAGTCGATGCGATCGATGACGGGATTCTGTCCTAAAAAGATGGTATCGGTCTGGGCAGTAACATGGTGCAGGGTCAAAATCAGCTTTTGTTCTTCTTGACGGATGCTAAAGGGAAGAGGGACTTCTAAGGGAAAAAGCACTTCTGTCTGCCCCGATCGGTTGCGACTACTAATGCCGCGAATGACACTGCGGGGCGGGGTAGCACGATCGAGCGTTTTTGTCTCTTTTTGTTCAATCCAAGCGCCATATTCCAGGCGGAGCCAGTTACCTTCTTGACCGGTGACGAGGGCTTGGGTGCCCTGGGGTAGGGGCGTAAGGCGGGAAAAGTCTGTCCCTGGTCCGATCGGGTAATAGCTTGGTCGGTAGTGACCACGATCGTGGGAAAGTTCTCCTTAATGGTTAGTTTACCTTTGCTTTGTGCCTGCTTGGTTTGGTTGCCCTGGCTGATTGTGTAAGTATATTTGCCACTGACTGCCGATCGGGTACAAGCACTATAAACTCCAGATTGCTCGCTAACAATTTGGGTAGTATTAGTTAAAACTGCGGCATTAGCAGGAAGAACTTTAACATTATTTTGGGGACTAAGTTCCATAGCAAAATCACCTTGGGAAACAGTCACAACTGAACCTGGGGTGGCAATTGCACTAAAACAGACTAATTCCCCAGGAGGTTTGACTATATCTACTTTAGGTTCTAAAGAATCTGCGATCAAACCCAACTGTACTGGCGGGCTAATCATACTAGGAATACGCTCGATCGTCAGTTTCACCGACTGACTACCATAGGCAACGGTAAACTGATTTTTACCCAATTGCAACGGCACAGTAGGGGCAAAATGCCCAAAGGCACTACGCCCGATCGGTTTGCCATTGACCAGTACATTGCCCGCCTTGGGAGCAGTGCCCAACAAAAAATCCGATCGCTGGTGGTACTGTGCCCAGGGGGAGGATAGACGATCATTAGCTTTTCTGCCGCCCCCGTCGCCAAACTGACCACTAGGGTAATTACCCCCAGACTAAACCAGAGCAGCCATTTCATGCCAATAGAGTTTCTACCGCCCTCACAATGTCCTGGGGTTGCACGATCGTTAAGTTTTCTAAAGTAGAATTGTAAGGCGTAGGCACATCCTTAGAAGCTAAGCGCACGATCGGCGCATCCAGTTCATCAAAATAACGATCGTTGATGGAAGCAATAATCTCCGCGCCAATACCGCCGCAGCGCATATCCTCCTCCACAATAACGAGTCGGTGCGTCTTTTGTAAGGAAGCCCCGATCGTGTCCATATCCAGGGGCTTGAGAGAAATTAAATCGATCACTTCAGGGTCATAACCCTTGGGCAACAGAGTATCCAACGCTTTGAGCACATGGTAGCGCATCCGCGAATAGGTCACGATCGTTACATCCTTGCCTGGGCGCACAATTTCCGCCCGATCGAGGGGGAGTAAATACTCTGTATCGGGTAAATCCTCCTTGAGGTTGTAAAGGAGGACATGTTCAAAAAACAACACGGGGTTATCATCCCGAATAGCAGACTTGAGCAACCCCTTAGCATTGTAGGGAGTAGAGCAAGAGACAATTTTAATCCCTGGCACCGCCTGGAAATACGCCTCTAACCGTTGGGAATGCTCTGCGCCAAGGTTTCTCCCTACACCACCGGGACCGCGAATCACCAGGGGAATCTTAAAATTGCCGCCGGAAGTATAGCGCAACATCCCCGCATTATTGGCGATCTGATTAAATGCCAGCAACAAAAAGCCCATATTCATCCCTTCAATCACGGGGCGCAAGCCCGTCATCGCCGCTCCCACTGCCATCCCCGTAAAACTATTTTCACAAATAGGCGTATCTAACAGCCTTAAGTCCCCATACTTCTTATACAAATCCTTCGTCACCTTGTAGGAGCCGCCGTAATGCCCCACATCTTCTCCCATGACAAATACACTGGGGTCCCTTGCCATTTCTTCATCTAAGGCTGCCCGCAAAGCATTAAAAAAGGTAAATTCCGCCATACAGTCTATCTATTTATCGTGGGGTAATTATAGCCTGAATTACAAACATGACCTCAACAAGCGGCTCGACCAAGCTCATCGAGGTCTGGGCAAACTGCTCAGGGAGTGCAAGGGTGAGTTTGATTGACGAGATTCAGAGCATAGTTATACGCAAAACGACAGCATCCAAAACTACGTCGAAATGTAGTTCTTGCTCTGCCGTCGGGTAAATGCGAAACTTAGTCCCTCTTAGCATGGTAAGATGACTTACTGATAAAACCATAACATATCTTTCAAGGATTCGCAGTCGCTATCCATCCCCTCCCTGCAAGCGAGGGAGGGGAATTCCGCAACACATAATGTTAAATTCGTCTAGCTTTATATCACGATCGGCAATGGCAGGACATAGTAAGTGGCTAACATTAAACGCCATAAAGCAAAAGTAGACAGCGCTAAGGGGCAGATTTTCGCCAAAATTTCCCGCGCTATCATTGTGGCAGCTCGCAGTGGTGTTCCCGACCCAGAGGGCAATTTCCAACTTCGTACCGCGATCGAGAAGGCAAAAGCGGCGGGTATTCCCAACGAAAATATCGATCGGGCAGTGGCAAAGGGAGCGGGCACTCTAGGAGCAGATAACCTCGAACCCATCAGGTATGAAGGCTATGGGGCAGGAGGAGTAGCCATTATCATCGAAACCCTCACCGATAATCGCAATCGCACTGCTGCCGATATTCGCGCTGCCTTTAACAAACATGGGGGCAACCTGGGGGAGACGGGCTGTGTCAGTTGGATGTTTAAGCACCGCGGCGTGATCAGTCTCAAGGGGACAATCCCGGAAGATGATCTATTAGAAGCATCCCTGAGCGGTGGTGCCGAAAGTTACGAATACACCACATGGGAAGATGAACCGATCGCGGAAGTGTTCACCGATATTACCAACCTAGAGCAACTAAACCGACACTTTCACAACTTGGGATGGCAGATTTTACAGTCGGAGTTGCGCTGGATTCCTGCTAACAATGTGGAAGTAACCGACCCAGACCAAGCCCGATCGGTATTGAAGTTGATCGATGCCCTCGATAATTTAGAGGATGTGCAGACAGTGACCGCTAACTTTGAGATGGCAGAAGAACTATGGGAATTAGCTTAGTTCCCTTCCCGATCGCGTAAAACTGCGGGGAGATGGGAACGATCGCCCATTCTATGCACCAAAGGACCGCGTTGTGCCATTTCCACCACACTGACAGAGGCAACAGGCATCCCAATCCGATCGCGGAACCGCCCCACATCAATCCCCAGGAAGCTACAGAGCATAATCCGAATTGTCGCCTTATGGGAAACCACCAAGACATTGCCTTGGGAAAACTGACTTTGAATTTCTGCCACCACTTCCCCACTGCGACGGGCAATATCAATAGCCCTCTCTCCCCCATCGGGGGCATTCCACCCAGGGTCCGCCAACCACTGCAAATAGGAATCGTGGTACTTGGTTCTAACTTCTTCCGGCGTTAGTCCTTCCCAAGCCCCGTAGGCAATTTCCTTGAGTCCATCCCTTAAAATCATGGTTTTACCCGTAGCATTGCATAGGGGACGGGCAGTAGCAATGGTGCGATCCATGGGACTGACATATACAGCCTGCCATTCTAGGGACTTGTATGCTTCAGCAAAGGCGCACGCCATTTCCATACCCGCTTCTGTGAGGGGAGGATTGAGAGTGCCGCAGTAGCCGCCTATTTTGCTGTAGGTGGTTTCGCCATGGCGGAGGAGATAGAGGGTAAGATTTTTCATTGGCTATAAGCTGAAGCGGTTAAATATATGTTATCTTGATGCCGTCATTCATCCTCCGATAAATTGGCGGATGAACGACGAAGCAGGATTAAAATACTAAAACATGAGAGTAGCAGGGTAAAACCCTATGTAGTCTAACAGTGCTACAACTGCTGTACCTTGACAACAAAAATTTATTATCAGAATATGGCTCTTGAGTGCAATTAGTAGATTTTAGTTTTCCTGATAGTTTTAATGAATAGTTACCCATCAAAATTCCTTTGTATTGCCTGCCTATTTGGTTTGGTACAGCCCCTCCCTGCGCAGGTTTTGGAAGAGAAATGGCAGTTTATTCCTTCTAATCCTACTGCCTTAATTGCAGAGAGTATTATTTTGGATGGCAGACCTCTTTTTCGTGTCACAGCACCTGAAGGGGGGGATAATGCTCTATCTCTAAAACAAAGAATCAAAGAAATCGATCGGAATTTACAACGAGTAATTAGTAGTGGAATTGACCCCGATCGGTTGGCAGTAGCAGTAGAGATAGACACAGTTTCTAACCAGCCCGTTATTTATGTTAATAATCAGTATGTAATGACGGTTACTTCCCTAGATGCCCAGTTGCAAAATCAGTCACCGGAGATGTGGGCGCAGGAGGTAAAACGCATATTGCGAGAAGCCTTACTTAATTATTATGATGAAAGACAACCCCAATCTTTCATGCAGAAAACTTTTATTCTTAGTAGTTTAGTAATTGTTCTAATTTTATCAAATTTTTTAATCAGACGCTATCAACGCAAATTACAAACTAAACGATCGGAGTTAGAGGCAGAACTTAACGCCTTGCATCTAAAAGAAGTGCGTACAGAAGAAGAGATTGCAGCAATTGCTCAAGAGAAATTGATGATCCAGAGACAGATAGCCACAATTGGCAGTAAACAATGGCTCTTATTCCTACTACAGGCTAGTCTTTGGTCTACCTTTATCATTATCAGCCTTGGTGTCTTTCCCCAGTCTCGCCACATCCAGCTTGTCATTATTATTGCTTTACAGGGTACTGTCTCTCGTCTTTTATTCGTCATTTTCGGTGTCTTCGTTCTCAGCCGTCTTTCTGAACAAACGATCGATCGGTTGTTCTTATCCATGAGCTTAGGACCATGGTGGAACTCTTCTCAGCGTGTTAAACGGCGGTTAGATACTTTTACTGGTATTGCCAAGGGATTGGCAAATGTAATTGTCGTCACGATCGGGTTGATTCTATCTTTGGTCTTCGTGGGGGTAAACATCGCTCCTGTGATTGCCAGTTTAGGTTTTATTGGTCTCGGTATTTCCCTGGCTGGTCAAGATTTGATTAAAGATATGATTAACGGGATTTTAATCCTCCTGGAAGACCAATACGCGGAGGGAGATATGATCGCCGTCAACGGCAAGACGGGACAAGTAGAGCGCATTACTCTGCGGATCACCCAACTGCGCAACACTGAGGGAGCGCTGATCACCATCCCTAACCGCGAAGTCAAAATGGTGGAAAATCTCTCCAATGGCTGGGCTAGAGTCGATATGACGATCGATGTTGCCTACAATACCGACCTCGATCGGGCAATGGCAGTTTTGGTAGCAGTAGCAGAGCAGATGAGCCGGGAATGGATTTGGCGGCAAAAAATCCTTGACTCCCCCGAACTCCAAGGGGTTGACAATTTTGGTAATAACAGTATCGGCTTGCGCATTTGGATCAAGGTGCAACCCCTGCAACAGTGGGCTGTCGCTAGGGAATACCGTCGCCGCCTGAAACTTGCCTTCGATCGGGAAGGTATTTCCATGCCCTTCCCCCAACGATCGATATGGTTCGAGAACAGTTTGTCGATCGCTAAAATAGTAAAGGAAGATTAAATTTTGTTATGAAAAATTTACAATACTGGCAGTGGCGGGGGCACCCCATTGCCTACCGATCGGCGGGGGATTTGACTAATTCCGACTTGCCTGCCCTCGTTTTAATTCATGGTTTTGGGGCATCTAGCGGTCACTGGCGCAAAAACATGCCAGAGCTAGCAGAAACAGGGCGCATCTTTGCGATCGATTTACTAGGATTTGGCAATTCCGCCAAACCTCTACCCAGTCAGGATTTAGCCTACACCTTCGAGACCTGGGGACAATTAGTAGTAGATTTTTGCCAAGAAATTGTTAGAACTCCCGTTACCCTAGCCGGTAATTCCATCGGCGCGATCGTGGCAATGCAGGTAGCCCACTACAGCCCCAACACCGTAGAGCAGACGATCTTAATCAACTGCTCTCTGCGGCAATTGCACATCAAAAAGCAACACAAACTACCCTGGTATGAAGCTACCGGAGCCAGGGTAATGCAACAACTCCTGACCTTCCGTCCCTTCGCCCAGTTATTTTTTAGCCAGATTAACAATCCCCGATCGGTGCGGCAAATCCTCCATCAAGCCTACGCCCAAAAAGATGCCATTACCCCCGAACTGATTGAAATGCTCCTCCAGCCCGCCCAAGACCCCCATGCCCTCGATGTATTTGTGGAGTTTGTGCGCTATTCCGGCGGCCCTACCCCCGAAGAACTCCTAGAGAGTTTACCCTGCCCCGCTATCCTGCTTTGGGGCGATCAAGACCCCTGGGAACCGATCGAGTTAGGCAGAGAATGGCAGAAATTCCCCGCTGTCAAAGCATTTATCCCGATCGAAGGAGCAGGACATTGTCCCCAGGACGAACTACCAGAGGTAGTCAATCCCCTGCTACTAAAGTATGGACTAGGGAATTAAAGGAATCCCCAAACTACGGGAAAACTGGTCATAGGCAGAATCGAGGTTATTTTGTAAGCCCGGATTCCCCGCATAAAGAGCTTGGAACTTGTAATCTTTGTAGGCCTCAGGAATTTCCTGGGACTGCGCGATCGCCTGCTCCTTACTCAACCCCTTGCTCTTCCAGGAAAGCGCCAACTGCTCCAAGAAATTAAAGTAACCCAACTGCGCCCGCATGATCGACACATCCCCCACATTGCCATGCCCAGGCACCACCTTAGCATCGGGATAGGAGACAAGCAAGCGATAGAGACTGCCCTGCCAGTTTTTGATACTGCCATCCCCCGTATAGGGAAAGCGTTGGTTAAAAACCATATCCCCCGCAAACAAAACCCTAGCCTCTGGCACATAGGCGACCACATCCGTCCCCTTCGTATGACCCTCTACTCGCTCTACCCGCACATGACGATCCCCCAGCCAAAAATCCGTCTCACTGTTGATGATGATATTGGGCGGCACAAGCTGGGGATTAGCCTTTGCCATCAATTCACGAATCTGTCCCCGCCCCACGATCGGGATGCCCAGACTAGCAGGCACAGAGTTACCCCCCGTATGATCGGGATGATAATGGGTGTTCAGAACATAGCGGATCGGTTTATCCGTCAAAGATTTAATTTGGGCAAACATCAATTCCGCCAACTTAGGACTAGAGAAAGTGTCAATTACCAACACCCCCTCACTGCCAATGACAAAACCAGCATTGACAAAAGAGACATCCCCCTCCGCTGGAATATCCCCCTGCCCCACCAAAGCGTAGACCCGATCGGCTACCTGCTCTAAAGACAAGCCCGCACTACTCAAGTCGATCGAGGAACTAGGTTGAGCCACCAAAAAGCCCGGCACGATCGTGAACGCTAAAGTCACACAAGCCACAACCACAGCCCATAGACCCTTCTGCCATTTAGACACCACATTGCCCCCTACACATCACATCAAAGTTTACACCTAAAACCAGTTTCAGCAAGCCTCAGCCCAGCAAAGCAGTTTACTTAATGACAACTTGTAGTGTAATCTAAGAAAAAATAGAAGTTAACCAACTAACCTTTAAGAGCATGACTGACATAGTAGAAAACAACGAAGAACTAGAGGAACTAGCCGACGACGATGAAATCAACATCGGCGAACTCCTAGAAGTTGTCGAGGCGAAGGAGCCAGTCCAAGATGTTGTTGGTACCCAGGAGCAACAAGTCCCCCTAGAGGAAGTAGAAGCCCTAAAACAAAAGCATGACCAAAAGGTAGCAAACCTTAGTAATCAAATTCTCAACCTCACCCAGCAATTAGAGGAAAAAGAAAATCAATATAAGCGCCTCTATGCCGACTTCGACAACTACCGCAAGCGCACCCTCAGAGAAAAGGAAGAGGAGGAAGAACGCATCACCCTTAAACTGATCCGCCGCATCTTACCGATCGTGGATGACTTTGAACGCGCCCAGCTACAAATCAAGCCCCGCAACGAAGGCGAGTCAGCAATCCACAACAGCTATCAGTCGGTTTACAAGCAACTGACCAAAACCCTCAAAGACTTGGGCGTAGCCAGAATGCAGGTAGTGGGAGAAGCCTTCGACCCCAATTTGCAAGAAGCGATCGCGCAGGAAGAAACTACCGAATTTGCTGAGGGGTATGTAGCCGTAGAAGTCCGCCCTGGCTACCTGTTGGGGGAAAAAGTCCTGCGCCATGCCCTGGTAAAGGTGGCTATTCCTCCCCAGGAAAAGCCTGTAGGTAATGAACCGATAAACGGGTAAACTGGAGATTAAGCGAGGGAAGTTTCTACCTAAGAACGGATATGGCAAAAATCATCGGCATTGATCTAGGCACTACTAACAGTTGTGTATCGGTTTTAGAAGGGGGACGACCCGTAGTTATCTCTAGCGCTGAGGGGGGGCGTACTACCCCCAGTATTGTAGGCTTCCTGAAGGACGGCAAAGAGAGAATTGTGGGGCAGGTAGCTAAGCGGCAGATGGTAACAAATGCTGCCAACACTATTTTTAGTATCAAGCGCTTCATTGGTAGACGCTGGGATGAAACGGAGGATGAGCGCTCCCGCGTGCCCTATAACCTGACTATGGGTAAGGATGGCACTGTAGATGTCGTTATCGGTGACAAGTCCTACACACCCCAACAGATTTCCGCCATGATTTTAAGCAAACTCAAAGAGGATGCGGAAAACTACCTGGGAGAAAAAGTCACCGAAGCTGTAATTACCGTACCCGCCTATTTCACAGATGCCCAGCGCCAAGCCACTAAGGATGCGGGGCAAATTGCGGGCTTAGATGTCAAACGTATTGTCAATGAACCGACGGCAGCATCCCTTGCCTACGGCATGGATAAGCAGGACAAGGGGCAAAAAATTCTGGTATTTGACCTGGGGGGCGGCACCTTTGATGTGTCCGTACTGCAATTGGGGGATGGGGTATTTGAAGTTATGTCTACTTCTGGCAACAATCACCTGGGAGGAGACGACTTCGATGCCTGTGTTGTCAATTGGCTGGTAAAGGAATTTCAGGAGAAGGAAGGGATCGACCTGAAACAGGATAAATCTGCGCTCCAGCGCCTCAGGGAAGCGGCAGAAAATGCTAAGATTGAACTTTCTAAGTCACCGGTGTCCCTGATCAATCTCCCCTTTATTGCTGTGGATGCCAGTGGTCCGAAAAACTTGGAGGTGGAACTGACTAGGGCAAAGTTTGATGAACTTACTGCCCACCTGGTGAAAATGACCCTAGAACCCACCGCCCAAGCTCTCAAGGATGCAGGTCTGACTACCCAGGAAATTGAACGCATTATTTTAGTGGGAGGCTCTACGAGGATTCCTGCTGTCCAAGAAGCGATCACTAAGTTCTTTGATGGTAAAAAACCCGACCAATCTGTGAATCCTGACGAAGCGGTAGCGATCGGGGCGGCGGTGCAAGCGGGTATTTTGGGGGGAGAAGTCAAAGACCTACTACTTTTAGATGTGATTCCCCTCTCGATCGGGTTGGAGACGATGGGGGGCGTAGCGACGAAAATTTTAGAGCGCAATTCTACTATTCCCACCAGCAAGTCCCAAATTTTTTCTACAGCTGCGGATAACCAGTCGGTGGTAGAAATTCACGTCCTGCAGGGAGAGCGGGCAATGGCGAAGGATAACAAGACCCTGGGACGCTTCGAGTTAGAAGGAATTAGACCAGCCCCCAGAGGGGTGCCACAAATTGAGGTGTCCTTTGACATTGATGCTAACGGCATTTTGAAGGTTTCGGCGCGGGATATAGATACTGGTGTGGAACAGAGTATCAGCATTACTAATACGGGGGGCTTGAGTCCGACGGAGATTCAGAAGGCAATTATGGAGGAAGAGGTCTATCGGGAAGAGGACATCCTGCGCAAGGAAATTGCCAACATGCGCAACATTTCTGCCAGTTTGATTCGCAGTGTGGAAGAGATTTTAGAAGAGAATGGACCGGTAGTCATTACGGAAAGTTTACGCACTCCTACTAAAGAGAATATCGCCAACCTGAAAGCGATCTTAGATAAGGACGAGATAGACTTGGAAGAGATTAAAGAGGCTCACAAAGCCTTACAACAGTCTTTGTTTGATGTTACTCAGGCGGTAGAGCGCTATTCCCAGGTGCAACGGGTAGGTCAGTAATAATCCTTTCGGTTACTGTCACTAGCCTGAGTATGTCACCTATCTGCGATCGTTGATTTCTTGGTCAATTTCTTCTGTCGCTGGTGCTTTGGAGGGGGCAACTGGTTCGGATTTGAGGGGCTGAATGCCTGGGGTAAGGGCAGGTGCACTAATTCTAAAAGTGTTGGGACTGGGGGGACGCGCCAAAACCGAAGGAGGGTATTCGATCGGGTCATATAGTTAGCCCAGGTTGTACCGGTGGGGTCATTCTGCCACTGGGAACGGTTTACCCTG
>PHFO01000006.1 GCA_002861535.1 Cyanobacteria bacterium M5B4
TTAAGGCAACCATGTTGTTTTTTTTCCCCACCAGTCTAGGGCAGTCAGGGAGTTTGTTGCCCCGATCGTGAATTGGTAAATGGGGGACTCGGCACTAGAGAGGAGAATTGCTTGATTATCGGGGGCAAGATCGATCGTGACATCTCTCTGTCCCTTTAGGTCAATTAGTTTAGAAAAGTGGCGATCGCTCAGATTGATTACTGCAAGGTAGGGATGTTCTTGGTACGTGGTGTTAGTTTGTTCTACGGCTGTAAGCAAGACGTATAACAAATTGCCACTAAAGTCAAATTCGCTAGCTAATAGGGAGCCTTGAATTTTAATTAGTTCTTGCTCTTGTCCCTGATTATTGATTAAAAATAACGATCGTGTATAGTCCTTATTAAATTTAACTACCACAGCTTGGGAACCATCTTGATTAAAACTTAAAATATTGCCGAATTTAGGTAAAAAATCTAGGGGTTCTGTGCCCTCTTCCAGGGATAGAATTGCTACTCCTTCCCCCTGGGTAATTGCCAAGGAAGTATTATCCGGTGCAATCATAAATTCCCCCCCTGGGGGCTGACTGAGGGGAGCTATTTGTTGATTTTTAATTTGCCATAGTCCGTAGCTGCCCCGCATCGATCGGCTTAATCTTTGCACGACTATTCTTTCGCCATCCCCAGAGAGGTCAAACTTAAAAATTTGGTATTCTTTGTTGTCTAAAATCTGCTCTACTTCTCCAGGATTATTGCCGATTCCGGTAGTAACTCTGAATAGTTCTTGGTCTAACAAACTGGAATTATTCCCTCTGCCAGTGGCTCCGTAGAGAATATAAGACCGATCGGGGTAAATTCTAAAATCTGTGACTAATTGATCGGCAGGGGTTAAAATTTTGTGATAGTTTTGGCTAAAGTTATGTAATACTAACCTGCCTGCTTCTTCTCCCCTAGTGCCAATATAAACAAACCCCCGATCGGGAGTGTAAAACTCGTTATTAAAAGATAGATAAACATTAGATTTGGCAAACCGATCGGTAGCCTTAGTTAAACTTAAACTAAACTTTTGTCCGTAGGGCAGGGGTTCGGTTAAAGTATAGGCCATCCTCCTCCCTGCCCAACTAAATTTGCCCCCGATCGGAGGGCTAATTTTAAGATTACTTTCCACACTGCTCTGATCCATTGGACGGCTAAATGTGATCAGAAACATCCGATCGGCGGCATTTACTTGGCGATTTTGCCAACTAAATTCCCGCACTTGGGGGACAGTTTGGTCTCCCTGTCCCAGTAAAATAGCGATCGTAATCGTTAAAATTAAACTTACAGTCAGAGCAACACGATCGAGGGGTTGTAACTTCATTTGCAAATAAACGCCGCCATTCTAAACCCGATATGATATAGGCAATTGAGAAAAATCTCCCATGAACAACTTTGAACTCTCGGATAGTATCTGCTTTTGGCTCAATCTGCTAATCCTATTGACTCTAGTGAGCGTTTTGGGTTTAGGTTGGCTGATTAAATCTTTACTATTTTTATTACTATTTCTGTTCCTTGCCCTGATCGGGATTGCAATCGCCTTCCAAGTGTGGCTGAGAACTAGTCTGTTGACAGCTCCCTGCCCTGTGTGTGGCTATGTTTCCACAGCAATCAAAGACGAGCCCTTTGAATGCCCCAACTGCGGCGAACCCCTAGAAGTGTCAGGGAGTAAGTTTGTCCGGCTTACGCCCCCAGGCACGATCGATGTAGAAGTACAAACGATCGATTAGGGCTTGGGCTTTTGTTGTAATTTTTGTTGCTTGCGGAATGCCTCCACCGCCTCATTAAAAGACTGGTTTTGCTCTTCCTGAAACTCCTGTAAAGACCGCTTGTTAGCTAAGTTAGCACGATGAATTAGCTCATTGAGGTTGATGCCCCCCGATTGATTAAAGCTCTGCCCCTGGGGCTGAAAATCCTGTAATGCCCTTTGAGATTCCGACTGGGCATCCTGTACAGTAGCACTCTGAGCCAAGATACAGTGGGGAATCAAGAGTAAACCGATCGTCGTCAGACAAATCCTACTCATAGCCTCTACCTCCGAATTTGGTTACATTATATCTAGGCAAAAGTGCGTTTGAAAATATGTTGCAATTGCTCGTAGTCGGAGTGATGACCTTCCCGCCGCAGGTGCCGCATTCTTGTCTCCACCAGCATGCGAGCATCTGCCCGCGTCAACATTTCAAATTGGTTGCTGCCGTTAGTCGTGGTGATCACAAAAAACAGACGCTGGGCATAGAGGGTTGTAAACAGACTACGATAGTCATCCAGAATGCAGATGCGAGAAAGCAGACCAAACGTGGGATGATTGATATAGGTTTCGGTCACGGATTAAGCTAGGAAATAATTAAGTGATAGTAGTTGGTTCAGTATCGCATTTTACAGCAATGGGGCGACAGATTTGTCGGTTCTTGCTGATTTTATGGCTAACGCTGTTGGTTTGCTCTTACCCCGCACAGGCTAGCCCCAGACCTGTATTACCCAGTGCTAAATTGACGGGGTGGGACTGGCAAAACTTAACTACAGAAATTCAGCAGTCCTACTGTGTGCAAGCATTTGCCGCCTTTCGCGGTTCCCCCGCCCAGAGCTATATTATTAGCCACGGGGTACAGAGTCTGACTCCAGCAGGTTTGTGTGACCGGCTGACGCAGTTTTACAGTATCGAAGACAATCGGGATACGCCCATCGCTACGGCAGCTGCCCTTGCTCCTATCCTCTTTGCTGATACTCCCATCGGCACGCGCTACTAAGGCTTGATGACCAATTATTTCCGTAAAATACAAAAGATCGGCAGGGAAGAGGGGTTGCGGGGCATTTGGCAACGGGTTCTCACTAAGCTGGGTTTGTTCCTGCGCACCGGCAGGCTAGGCGATCGTCCTAGTAGGGTAGATATTGCCCCGCCTCCTCTGGTTACGCCCCGCCCCCTCCATCTCTCCATTCAACGGGATGCGCAATTTTCCGTACTGGTCTATGGTTCGGGGGATAAAATTTTTAACTGTCTCTACTACCTACAGGAGCATTTGGCTCAGCGTCACAGTATTGAGGTGATGGTGCTGTGGGATGGTAATCCTCCCCCTGCAGACTTGATCACGATCGGTGGCGTGCAGCTACTTTATTCGCCCCATCCCCTGGGGGAATTAGCAGCTTGGAATTATCTAGCTAAAAAGGCGCGGGGTCGATACATCATTTTTCTGGACGATCGGTGTCAGGTGACGGAGAATTATCTCGATCGGTTAATTCCCTTCCTCGATCGGGGTTGTGGCGTAGGGGGCAAAATCATTTCCGAACATAGCCAACTCCTGAGTGCGGGGGTAGTAATGGCAGAGCAACTGTCCTACTTCGGCGATCAGGACTACCCAGGGGAACCCTGCTACAACTACGTCCGACCGGTAGAAGCCCTGCCTCCCATGGGCTTTGCCATCAGCACAAATTTATTTTGGCGCTTAGAGGGGTTGCGGGAAGAATTTAGCTCCGCTGCCTACGGTATGGCAGACTTTTGCTACCGCCTGAGTCAGCAGAAGATTCCTGTGATCTATCAACCCAAAAGCCAGCTAATTTACCGCGACGGACGACTACCCCAGGGCAACGATCGGCAATTGTGGCAATCTCTGTGGGGCGCTCCCCTGCCCCCCTTCCATAGCCGTAAAGCTATTAAAAATCCGACAATCTTGGTAGTGGATACCCTCGTCCCCGCCCACGATCGGGAGTCGGGAGCATTTCGGCTACATCAAATTTTGTTGATTCTATTGCGCCAGGGCTACAGCGTAATTTTTCTGCCGGACTATGGTCATGAACAGGAACCCTACACCTCAGAATTAGAATCCTTAGGGATTGAGGTACTGTATTTTACCTATCAGCACTACGACTGGGCAGAACGACTACAACAACGCCTTAATTACATTGACCTAGCCTGGGTTTGTCGTCCAGAATTAGTAGAAAAATACTCGCCAATCCTCAAACAAAACCCTCGCATAAAATTAATCTATGACACGATCGATCTCCATTTTCTCAGGCTAAAACGAGAGGCGAGTTTACAAAATAGTAATTCTTCTGCCTGGCAAACTATGCAGAAAAGAGAGATAGAATGCGCCAATAAGGCAGATATTACCCTGGTAGTAACTCCAACAGAACAACAAATTCTCCAGGACTTAACTAAGGCGAAAATAAAAGTAATTCCTAATATTCACCCCCTGTTTAGAGGGGAAATACCCAGCCTGGAATCACGATCGGGGCTATTATTTATCGGCGGCTATTATCACTCCCCTAATGTGGATGCAGTGCTGTGGCTTGTGGAAGCAATCATGCCCCTAATTTGGCAAAATTTACCCCAAGTTACCCTCACTCTCCTGGGGAGTAATCCCCCTGAAGCGGTGCAAAATCTTGCCCAAGACCCCAGGATTACAGTACCTGGCTATGTTCCTGATGTCTCTCCCTATTTTCTCAACCATCGTCTGTTTGTCGCCCCCCTGCGCTACGGTGCGGGGATGAAGGGCAAAATTGGGCATAGCCTCTCCTTTGGGCTGCCTGTGGTCACTACCCCGATCGGGGCAGAAGGGATCGGTCTCACCCACAATCAAAACGTCGTCATCGCTGAGTCGCCGGAGGAATTTGCTCAGGCAGTTTTGGCACTCTACGATCAACCCGATCGGTGGCAGTATTTGTCCCAGCAGTCCCATCAGTTTATCCAGCAGTATAGCCCCGAAGCCGTAGCTCCCACGATCGTGGAGATGTTGGCAGAGTTCTTTCCTCAGATGGAGCAATGTCAGACAATCATGGCATAGAATATTTACAGTTCTTAAAAAAACTTCACACTCAGGAGAAAAACAATGCAAAATACAGAACCCAAATTCGGTTTCAACACCTTCGCAGAAACTTGGAACGGTCGTCTCGCAATGCTCGGCTTTGTCATTGGTTTGGCAACTGAGTTTCTGACCGGTCAAGGTATTCTTTCTCAAATCGGCTTGATGTAATTTCCTGCTTACCCCCACCTGGGGGTTTTATTTTTTACCTAAAATTTAGCTCTGGTCTTCGGGAGATTTAGGAGTTAAATTTGTAAACCGACCCCGTAGTTGACCACAGGCGGCATCAGCTTCTAAGCCCCTTGTGCGTCTCACACTGACAGCCACTTTTTCTTGCTCTAGTACCTCGACAAATTTCTGGATTGCTTTTGCGGTAGGACGACGGAAATCAGCATCCCCGATCGGGTTATAGGGAATTAAATTGACGTGGGATTGAAAGCCCCGAATTAGCCCAGCAAGATTGATTGCCTGCTCAATGCCATCGTTCACCCCTGCCAGGAGGGTATATTCAAAACTAACTCTCCTGCCTGTAATTTTGACGTACTCTTGACAATCCGCCATCAACCGATCGAGTTCATACCGATCGGCGGAGGGAATCAACTGACGGCGCAGTTGTTGCGTGGGGGCATGGAGACTGACAGCCAGGGTCAGGGGCAGATTGTAGGTAGCCAACTGGGGAATTTTATCTGGTATGCCCACGGTAGAGACCGTAATGTGCCTGTAGCTGATCCCCATGTCCTCATGGAAACTGTGGATTGCTCCCACCAAATTGTCCAAATTGAGGAGTGGTTCCCCCATACCCATAAACACCAGATGACTAACGCGGCGCTCCATCTGTTGCTGGATTGTCAACACTTGGTCAATGATTTCGTGCTTGGCGAGGTTGCGTTGCCAGCCCCCCTTACCGGTGGCGCAGAAGGTACAGCCCATAGGGCATCCTACCTGGGTAGAAACGCACACCGACAGACGTTTACTGGAGGGAATACCTACAGTTTCAATGATTTTGCCGTCTTCTAGTTGTAATAACAATTTCTGGGTGCCGTCTTTCGTGACTGCGCTGTAGACAACCTCCGATCGTCCCACTTTGACATCCCCGATCGCTTCTCGCCATTGTTTGGGCAACACAGGAATTTGCTCCAGTTGGGACACTCCCTTTTCATAGATCCACTCATGGAGTTGTTTGCCCCGAAAGGCGGGCTGTCCCCTAGCGACTGCCCACTGCGCCAGCTCCGATCGGGATTTACCCAGCAACGTCACCATAGTCTAGAGTTCTTCCATCTCTTCGGTCACTTTTTTCTCTTCCGCCCAGGCATTCTGGATTTGCTGTTGGGTATTTTCGTAATAATCAGGTTCCGGTTCACGGCGGCGGGGTTCCGGTTCAATACGCCGGCGGCGCTCCTGGGGTTTAAGGGGGACTCTTTCCTCTTGCCAGTTGTCTTCCTCTTCCCAGGTTTCTTCGCGGCGGTAAACAGGGCGCTCCTTGGGATAGGTATTTTCCCTGCGTCCAGAGCCTAGAGCATTCCCAGATACGGTAGTGGGAGGTAGATAGTCGTCTTCAAATTCCTGCTCCCAGGGGGGCTTGCCCAAGCCCAGGGTTTCTAGGATGCCCTTGCTCAACTGCTCCATCCGTTCTTCCATGCCCTCTGTTACCACAATGCGCTCCCTACCTACAGCAATTACTTCATTCACATCCAAGAGATAGGTGCTAATTAACTGGGGAGGAATTTGGGGCAGTCCTAGCGAAGAGAGAATTAAATAGAGTAAATCCCCATTTTCAGGATCAAACTGGAAGTCTCGCACCTTGCCCAGCACTTCCCCTGACTCGGTAACAACTTCGCAGCCAATTAAATTGCTATAGCGCTCACTGACCAAAATATCTTGCAAGACCCGATCGGTGTCTACTAAAATGGCATCGGGACCCAGGAGGCTAATATCCTCAAGCGCCATGTAGTAAGCATCCCCAAAACCAATGGTAGTACCAGGCAGCACTCGTTCGGTGACGGTTAAACCCATAATTTGTCTCTGACTCATGTCTACCCAAATTTCAGTCACAATGCCCAAGCGCCTAGCTGTGGACTGACTTATGACCTGGATTCCTAGTACCGAACCCCTTTGGCGGATTTGTTCATCCGATATACTCATGGATTTAGCCTGCATCACTTGAATTATTAAACATCATATCTTACTCCCCTTGGTAGCTAGAAGCAATCTGCATTGTCCCGTTATCCTGTCTAGGAAAAATCTTTATAGACAGAACTCATCCCTTCTCCGAGAAGGACTCTGCAAGACTCCCCTCAGCCCTCGATAGATCGCTTCCTGAGCCTGTCCAAGGGATTGAATTTTGACCCGGCGCCAGTCCTCAGCCATGTTAAACTACAGAGTACCTTTGAGATTAAGTTCTTGGATTTCCTCCGTTCCCAAACGATCGGTTTATACCTGGAGCAACCAGTCACCTGGCTACATTTAGTTGATAGCAGGGTAAAAATTTTATGGGTTTTGAGTTTACTTGTGTCGCCAATTTTAGCTAATAATAATTGGCGGATTGCTATGGTACTGCTCCTAATTTTTACTACTATTTCTACGGGACTACCTGCTAGGGTGTGGAAGCAACAGATGGGTATTCTGCTGTTATTGGCAGCTATGACTTACACGATCGCTATATTTTCAGGGGACGGTTTGTTACTTAACTCCCAGCCCCGTCGTCCTCCTTCCTCATTCATAACTTATGCCTCCAGGACAGGGAAAAATTGCCCACTCCCCCAACCGACTAACTATTGTTATACTATCTTCAAAGCTGGTAGATTTCAAATTACTAGACGTTCCCAAGATTTAGGCTTACGCATCAGTACAATTATTTTTACCTATACCTATGCTCCCACTTTATTTTTATTAGTTACTGCCACCGAAGAAATTACAGTAGCCCTTACTCATCTTGCCTATCCCTTGAAGTTTATCGGCTTACCTATTGCAGAATTAGCCCTGACTTTGACCCTCTCTCTCCGCTTTATTCCTTTGGTGTTAGAAGAAGTACAAAATCTCGCCCGATCGGTACGCACGCGATCGATCAATTGGCGGCGATTAGGTTACAAACGATCGGTGCAGACCCTAACCATTTTGGCGGAAAGGCTATTAAAGAATTTATTTGACCGATCGGAGCAAATGGCAAAAGCAATGACGTTGCGGGGATTTACTACAGCAGAAAAACATCAATCTGAGTGGGTCATGCTCAAAATTAAGGTTAAAGATATTTTATTGATAGTATTGGTAATTATTTTTTGGATAGTACGCATACTCTACGGGCAAGAAGTATAAAATCTAGTCACAATTTCCCTCCTCCCACTTTGTGAGGGTCTCAGAAATCGCTCGGTAACTTGTGGAAGGCGACGATGTCAGCGATAATAAAAATAACTTCTATAATCTGCGCCCTAGCTCATGTCCCCGCCTAAGTTACATCCGGACATGATTGCCCAGGTAAACCAAAGGGTTGATCTGGTAGATATTGTGGCAGAGTATGTACCTCTACGCAAATCTGGCAGAACCTATCGCGGTGCCTGTCCATTCCATAAGGGGAGTAATCAGTCTGCCCTTAGTGTAGACCCCCAGCGTCAGACTTATCACTGCTTTAGTTGCGGCGCTAGCGGCAACGGGGTCAAATTCTTAATGGAAATAGGAAAGCGTTCCTTCTCGGAAGTAGTGCTCGACCTCGCCCAGCGCTATGCTATCCCCATCCGCACGATCGAGCCTGAACAGGCTCAGGCATATCAAAAACAGCTATCTTGGCGGGAGCAGTTGCAGGAAGTTTTAGCGTTAGCTGCTAATTTTTATCACCATGCCCTCTTTGCCCCCCAGGGCGTTGCTGCCCTCTCCTATCTCACCGAAAAACGCTACTTATCCCTAGAGGCAATTAAGAATTTTCAGTTGGGCTATGCTCCCCAGGGTTGGGATGCCCTCTACGGTTACTTGGTTAAGCAGCGGGGGATAGCAGTAGCACTGGTAGAGCAGGCAGGTTTGATTGTGCCCCGCCCCCAGGGCAATGGCTACTATGATCGGTTCCGCCATCGCATCATGATCCCAATTTTGGATATTAAGGGGGGGGTGATTGCCTTTGGCGGCAGAGCCTGGGGGATGAACAACCCAAATATCTCAATTCTCCCGAAACGGAACTATTTCGCAAGGGCAGTAACTTATTTTTACTCGATCGGGCGCGGGATGCCATTGCCAAGACAGACCAAGCGATCGTGGTGGAGGGCTACTTTGATGCAATTAGGTTACATTTGGCGGGATTTCCCCAGACAGTGGCAAGTTTGGGCACCGCTCTCAGTAAGGAGCAGATTTTACAATTAGCCCGTTATACGCCCTCCAAGCGCATCTACCTCAATTTTGATGGCGATCGTGCCGGCATCAAAGCTGCCGAAAGGGCGATCGGGGCGTTCGCCGACCTGGTTTACAAAGGCACGATTCAGTTACGCATTGTCACCCTCTCCGGGGGCAAAGATGCCGATGAGTTTTTACAACATCACAGCGCCGCCGACTACCGATCGGTTTTAGACCAAAGCCCCCTATTTTTAGACTGGCTGATTGACCTTTCCCTAGAGCACAAAAACCTCAACCTGGGGGATCACTTTATGGAAGCAAGTCAGGCATTAGTTAAAATCCTGCAAAAGCTGCCTGATGCGCCCGTAAGAAGCTACTATCTACAAAAATGCTCCTATTTGCTCGCCCAAGGTAACGCCCACCTTGCCCTGCGCCTAGAAAAAGACCTGCGCCGCCAATTGCGCCAAGCCCGCTGGTCTAGTCCCCAAAATAACCCTGCTCCCACCGTCACCTCTACTCTGCAACTAGCGGAATTACAACTACTCCAGATTTTTCTCCATTTCCCTGACTATCGCGCCCAAATCATTGACACTTTGGCGGCAGAAGATATTGGCTTTAGTTTGTCCCATCATCGCCAACTGTGGCAGATGATTTTGGAATTACTCGATCGGGGGGGAGAATCTAGCGGGGAGCGCTTGGTAGAACTACTCCAGGCACAATGCGCCGAAAAACCAGACCTGATGGCACAGTTAGACCCGCTTTTGTGGTTAAACGAAAACGCTAAAGTAGCACTCCTGCGTCCAGAAATAGTGATCAAGGCAGCAGTAATTCGGATTTTGTTAATTATGACCGAAAAAACCTACCGCCATTGGCGCGACCTATGGGAAAAGACAGAAGTTACACTTAATCCCGAACTAGGTCTTTATTATCAGACTAAACTACAAGAACAACGATCGAAGATGGAAGACCTGAAAAAACAACTACTAGACTCGACACAATCGGTCTTGTACATCAATAATGCCTAATTTTTACTTGGGTAAGGACTTACGTTACTTTTTCTAAAACCCTCACCCTAGCTCTCTCCCAAAAAGGGAGAGGGAACAAGAAAAAATTGATAGACTTCCCTTCTCTCCGCTGTGGGAAAAGGGATTGAGGGATGAGGGGTAATTTTACTTGGCGTAAGTTCTATGTTGTTATACAAGACTGACGCAGCATTTTCTGAAACTCTTACCTTAACGTCAGTTTGGGATAAGAAAAGACTAACAAACCGAGTTCGATACTTCTGGAAATGTTAAAACCTTTGTTCAGAAAAAGCAACGTAAGTCCTGACTGATCTCTAGGGCAATTACAGTTGTTTTAAGAACTCAATAATTGCCTGTTGATCCTCCCCACTCAACGATCGATAACGGCGAATTACTTCGCGGGCATCACTGCGATGGGTCGTGGAAAGAGGACTGGTGTAGGGAGGGCAAATTACACTGATCGGATTGTCACCATAGGAAACATTCACCATACTGCCAGGGGGGGGAATAGGACAACCAGCCCCAGGAATCTTTGGTGTTTTACTGTCATCGGGAGCAGGGAGGTCGTGCAGCTCGATCGCAGCCCGAATCGCATCATCAAAAGTACGCACCACTAAAGGAGCATTAGTCACTGAAGCATCAGAATAGACCGTACTAGCAGGCGTACTGTTGAGAGTCAGTGTACTTAAGTAAACTCTACCATCATGCATAAAAGGTGGTCCGACCTTCCCTAAGCCCATTAGAGGAGCAGTCCGATACTCATCCCCAAAAGATGGGGGAGTCCCCTCCGGCTTGGCACCTCTTCCAGCTGTAGGGTCTTGCCCCTGAAATGTATCCTGCGCAAGACTACGGTATGTACGCTGAGGAAAAAGTCCCCTCTCCCTTTTTGGGAGAAGGCTTCAGATTCCCTCCCTGAGCCTGTCGAGGTATGTCGCATTTAGGTAAGACTAGGGGTAAAGGGCTGCCAGGGTTCGATTTGGGGCACGATCGTGCTTAATCCCCGCTGAGTTAGGGCGGTTTGCATTTCCTGCACTGAGCCCTCCGCCCGCAGTAGTTTTAACAAAAGCCCCGTCGCCTTCAGGTCGCCCCCAGCGGCTGTAGGCAACAATAGCTGGGGATGGAGCGCTAAGCACAACTGGAGGGCGCTTTCCCTGCCCTTGATCACCGCTCCTAAGAGGGGCAACAGGAGGTCAATTACTGGGGTAATCACCACATCGATCGGTCGTGGCTGTTGCAAAATCTGGTCATGGAAGCCATGAGGTTCGTAGTAAATTGTCTGCTCCCCCCTCCTTAAAATGTAGGCATTCTCCCTGGTTGTTGCACCCACTGGTGCCCCAGGCAGAGCCTCGATTGTGATTTCCTGAAAATCGATCGTCTGATGGTGCCCTAATGCTTGGACGTTTTGGTAGCCCATTTTCTGACAAATCTGCGCCGCCGCAGGAGAAGCTACCACAGGTATTGATCGGTCGAGGGCAGCCAGGGTAGGCGGGTGGGCATGATCGGGTAAACCCTGGGACAGCAGCATTAAATCCACCGATCGGGAATAGGGCGACAGGCAGTACGTTCCGCCTTAAACAACCATTCCGCACCGCCAAAGACCAGGGGACCTACCAACCAAGGATCAAGCAAAATCCTCTTGTTCCCCCAGTCAATCAGCCAGGAGTTACTATCTAGCCAAGTAAGCTCCATACTAACTGCAAGCTACGGGAGTACCGACATCCTTAGGAGTAGCAAAGGAGGTACCGCAACTACAGGAGCGTACAGCATTGGGGTTATGGAAGCGGAAGCCTCCCCCCATTAAGTCCTCGGCGTAGTCCAGTTCCAGCCCTTCCAGTTGGGGGCGGTAGAGGTCATTGATAACAATTTTGACCCCATTGCAGTCATACTCCTGCTCCAGGGGTTGCAATTCCGAGACAAAGTCCATGGTGTAGGACAGCCCCGAACAACCGCCGCTCTTGACCCCGATGCGGAGGGGATTAGTGGTTTGCTTCTGACTTTGCAGGGTACGTACCCGCTTAATGGCTGCTTCCGATAGAGTAATCATAGGTTAATCTTCTAACAGTACTAACGCTATGCTAGCAAGAGCAACGTGGGTATAGCCAGCCACTTTAGTTAGTTTGTAGAGGGGGCTGGTGAGGGGGCAACGATTTAGACCCAACAGACGTGCGCCCTTATCCAGTAGTAGACCGGTTTTGAAGTGGAAGTCGCGGTGTGCTCTGACTGCTTTGGCTAAAGGAGAAGTATTTTTGCAACCCATTGTTTTACTCCGGTTAGGATGTTATATGAACAATCTAACCGAAAAATTAGCCTTTCTCGACAGTTGATGATGAATATAGGGAAAAATACGCCGACAGTTATAGATGAGTTTAATAGCGATGAATTTAAGCGGTTACAGCGCCTTACTCCCCAGCGCCTCGATCGGTTGGAACAGGATACAGCCCTAATTTCCCGCAGTGTTGCCCAGACTGGGCTTGTTACTAATAGTACTATTGCCCAACTCGATCGGCGGTCAGAGACTACCCAGAGGCGCTTGAGTGCTCGTGTAGAGAATGCCCTGGTGATCGGCGCGGGTCTACTGACGATGGCAGTTACTTACTGGGCGACGGATTTCCTGCTGTGGCGTTTTTTGCATTACTTAGCCGATCGGTTTGGTTGGTCCCTTACTTGATTGAACCAGTGGTCGAACTGGTCGGGGGGCACGGGCAGGCTAAAAAGATAGCCCTGTCCGTATTGGCATCCCGATCGGTGTAAAAGTTCCATTTGTTCGATCGTTTCAATGCCCTGGGCAACTACCGCCCAGTTCAGTTCCTGGGCAAGTTCGATCATAGACTGGGCAGTGGCGTGGGTATGTTTGTCCGTAAAGAGATGACGGATGAAGGATACGTCAATTTTGAGATAATTGGCGGGGAAATGCTTGAGAATTTCGTAGGAAGAAAAGCCCGTACCGAAGTCATCGATGGCGATTTTAACACCAAATTCCTGGAGGGTGCGCAAATGGGCAATCAGTTTAACGGGATGACGCATCACCGTAGTCTCGGCAATGTCCAGGCAGAGGGGATAGCGGCGCACACGGGGGAGGAGGGCTTCCAGGGCATAGTCCTGCTGGAAATGCTTGCCCGATATATTGATGGAGATAGGTAAACGCCAGCGATCGTAGAGAGCTTCTGCCTGCTCCAAAGTCCACAGGTCTAGGTCTAAAATCAGCCCCGTTTCTTCGGCGAGGGGTAAAAAGCGACCGGGGAGAATTGTGCCCATCTGACGATGTTGCCAACGCAGGAGGGCTTCGATCCCCACCACCCCACGACTAGCCAAATCCACGATCGGTTGGACGACCAAACGAAATTCCCCATGGTCTAAGCCGTGGCGCATACTGTTTTCTAACGCCATCCGTTCGGCAAATTCTGCACTGATGGAGGCTTCAAAACACTGGTAGCGATTGTGTCCTAGTTGTTTCGATCGGTAGAGGGCGCTGTCGGCATTTTTGAGTAAATCATCGGCGGTGAGGGCATCCTGGGGATAGATAGAAATGCCTAAACTGACAGTAATAAAAATTTCATGCCCAAAAATGGCGTAACCCCTAGATAGATGCTGGATCAAGACCTGGGCAAACTCCTGTACCTCCACCCGATCGGCTATTTTGGGCATAATCAGGGCAAACACTTCCTCCCCCAGGCGGGCAATGGGATAGTCGGAGGGAACCACCGATTGTAGTCTTTCTCCCACTAATTGTAATACTTCCGCGCCAATATCTCTCCCTAAAGTGCTATAGATCAGGGATAGCTGGTCTACCTCGATCAGCAGTAGTGCCAATCCCTGATTGCCCACGATCGAGAGGACATTGTTAAGGAGTTCGTAAAATTCACTGCGTTGGCAGAGGGAGGCAGTTTTAGCTTCTTTGCTAGTTTCGGCGGCATAATTTTTCAGGAATTGCACCTTTTGCAATCTACCCTGAATTGCCCCTAGTAGTTCCGCTACCGTAAAGGGCTTGGTGAGATAGTCGTCCGCCCCCAGTTCCATGCCCTGACGCATATCGCTCTTGTCTGCTTTGGCGGTCAAAAAAATAAAGGGAATCATGGCGGTAGTAGCCTGCTGGCGCAGGATGCGCAGAGTCTCATAGCCATCCATTTGCGGCATCATCACGTCGCACAAAATAATATCCGGCAGATGCTCTGTTGCCAGGGCTACGCCAATAATGCCATTTTCGGCCCCCAACACTTCAAACCCCTCAAACCTCAGCGTATCCATGATTTCTTCCCTGAGGGCATCCATGTCTTCAACGACTAAAACTAAAGTCATCTTCCCTCCCTAATTGGTAACGTAATGGTCACGATCGTGCCAATGCCCTCCTGACTGCTGAGGGTTAAACTTCCCCCCTGCAATTCCACGGAGGACTTGGCGATCGATAGTCCCAATCCAGTGCCAGAGATACTTCCCACATTTTGAGCGCGATAGAAGGCATCAAAAATGCGCTCTTGGTCTTTGACGGGAATGCCGATGCCCTGGTCTTGAATCTCAATTATGATCTGTTGCTCTTGCTGATACAAACTAACAGTAATATTTCCCCCTTGGGGCGAGTATTTTATGGCATTAGAAAGGACATTGATCAATACTTGGCGCATCAGTTTACTATCTAGCCATAATACCCCGATCGGGCAACGACAATCTAACCGCAAATGGTGATGTGATCCAGCAAAAACGCCCACTTCTCCTATAATATCTCGACACATCTGGCACAGATCGATCGGTGCCAATTGCAGCTTTCTTGTCCCCGATTCCACTTTAGAAATACTTAAAATATCTTCTAACAAATCCGTCATGCGTTTTACTTCAATCTGGATTTTGTGTAGTCTTTCTTCCCGCTGCTGGGGAGTCATTTGTTCGCTGTAATGCAACAGGGCATCACTAGCAGCTTGAATTGTGGCAAGGGGGGTACGAAACTCGTGGGAAGCCATAGACACAAAGTGAGATTTTAATTCACTTAATTCTTTTTCTTTAGATAGAGATTGTTCTAGTTGTACTAGACTTTCTTCGAGTTGGGCTGTCCGCTCGGCAACTTCTGCTTCTAAATGGCTATTCAGTTCTTGGACGGTTTGCAGGAGGATAGACTGTTGTAATGCTACGGCTACATGGCTGGCAATTTCTTGCAAGAGATTAACTTCAAAGGATTGCCAATGCCTGGGTTCGGAACAGTGATGGGCAATGAGTAATCCCCATAAATTACCACTGATCACGATCGGGACTACTAAATTTGATCGCACCTGGAATTGTAATAACAAATCCCGATGACAATCCCGAATGGAGGCGCTGTAAATGTCATCGATCGTGTGCACCCTGCCCTCCACGTAGAGTTGTACATATTTTTCATGGAAACAGTGGTCGTAGACCTGCTTAGAAATGACGGAATCCCAGGGAGGGACGACCGATTCCACCACAAACTTTCCCGACCAATCGGTCAGAAATTGAAAGATCACCACCCGCTCAGTTTGCAACAGCCGGCGTACTTCATCTACCGTTGTATGCAGAATGGAATCAATATCTAGTTCTCGTTGGATGCGCAGGGTAATGCCCCCCATCAACCGCTCTCGTTCGATTTGATAGTATAGTTGGGACTCGGCGGCTTTGCGGGCGGTAATGTCGGTATAACTAGATAGATAGGTGGGGTTGCCCCGATAGAACAAGAGAGAGACGGAAATCGCCACATACTTGATCGTGCCGTCGGCACAACGAATTTTAACTTCATCTTCCCAGGTTTCCCCCTGGTAGCGCAGTTGGGCGATGCCGGCAAGTAGTCTTTCCCGTTCCTCCCGATCGGGATAAAGCCGTTCTAAAAATGCGGGATTGTGGTTTGCCTCCTCCTGGGAATAACCCGTAAATGCTTCCATGGCGGGGTTAAATAGGGCAAAGTCGCCGATCGTGGGTCCCAGGGTAATGCCCTTTTTTACGGCAGTAAGGAGGGTAAATAGTTCTTCTTCGCGGCGCAGGAGTTGCTGGGAAGCTACTTGGGTAAGGCGGGCATCCCGCAGATCGGCGATAATATAGGTCTTAAATTCTCCCCCCTGAATTACGCGCATCTCTGCGGGCGTAATCTCCCCAGAGCGGCGCAAAATTTCAATTTCTGTATGCTCTCCCTGCACCAGGGGCAAGCCAAATTCTTGTCCCACAATCTCTGGGGCAGACCGATCGAATAGTTCCTCTGCGGCTGGGTTGACAAATTGCACAATGCCCTGGGGGTCGAGCACAATCATGCCGTCGGGATATTTAGTTAAAAAATCTATCAACAGGGGTTTAATGCTCAATGTCTCTTGACAGGTGCCCACAATCTGCGTGCCATTGGGGGTGAGGGTGACGTTAAACTCCCGATCGTGGCAAATCCAGTGATGGGTGACCGCGGTCTGGCTATCGTGACAGTTGTGGCAGGCGCGCAACAATCCCTCCGAATTAACGACTTGGTCTAACCGATCGGGGAGGGGGTGGGGCGCAGTACCCAATAACTCCCACCATAGTTTATTTGCATCGGTTAGGTAGAAATAACCATCTCGCCAATCAGCAACAAAGACTCCTACAACAACATGATCTAAGACTCCAGTAAAGGGCATGGAGCAAAACAGGAAGAACATTTGCATCCTAGCAAGCCGCGATCGGTTTTGCCCTAAACCACAATAAACCTTTAAGAATTTCCCCAGAGCAACTACTCAAGCAAAATTTGCCCAAACAATCGACCGATCGGACTAGGAAATTCCTATATCCCAGGACAGGGAATATGCACTATGATAAACGTAAAGAATTGTATTCTTATATCATTTAAGATAAACCGTTATCCCTAGAGGAATAGTAAAAAATGGGACTACCTTGGTATCGGGTACACACTGTACTCATCAATGATCCAGGCAGACTAATTGCCACCCACCTGATGCACACCGCCCTGGTCGCAGGTTGGGCAGGATCGATGGCTTTGTATGAGACCACAACTTTTGATCCTAGTGATCCAGTTTTCAATCCCATGTGGCGGCAAGGCATGTTTGTCATGCCCTTCATGGCACGTTTAGGTATTACTGATTCTTGGGGCGGTTGGAGTGTTACGGGTGAACCTGCTCTCAACGCCGGCTTCTGGACTTTTGAGGGTGTAGCGATCGCCCATATTGTCCTGTCGGGGCTGTTGTTCTTGGCTGCCTGTTGGCACTGGGTCAACTGGGACTTAGAACTCTTCCGCGACCCCCGCACCGGCGAACCCGCTCTTGACTTGCCCAAAATGTTTGGTATCCACCTGTTTTTGTCTGGTGTACTGTGCTTTGGTTTTGGCGCTTTCCACCTAACGGGCTTGTTTGGTCCGGGCATGTGGGTCTCCGATCCCTTCGGCTTGACTGGTCATGTGGAACCTGTAGCTCCTGATTGGGGACCGAATGGCTTTAACCCCTTCAACCCTGGTGGTGTGGTGGCTCACCACATCGCCGCTGGAATTGTGGGCATCGTGGCAGGTCTGTTTCACTTGATCGTCCGTCCTCCGGAAAGGCTGTACAAGGCGTTACGGATGGGTAATATCGAAACCGTCCTTTCCAGCAGTATCGCCGCTGTATTTTTCGCCGCTTTTGTAGTGGCAGGCACAATGTGGTATGGCTCTGCCACCACCCCGATCGAGTTATTTGGTCCTACCCGTTATCAGTGGGACAATGGCTACTTCCAACAAGAAATCCAACGCCGCGTCCAGGCTCAACTCAATGAAGGCGCTACCCTATCCCAGGCTTGGTCTAACATTCCTGATAAGTTGGCATTCTATGACTATGTGGGCAACAGCCCCGCTAAGGGTGGTCTCTTCCGCGTAGGACCGATGAATAAAGGCGATGGTATCGCCCAAAACTGGTTGGGGCATATCATCTTCAGAGCTAAGGATGGCACGGAATTATTTGTCCGCCGTCTACCCAACTTCTTTGAAACTTTCCCCGTAGTGTTGCAGGATGCTGAGGGCAATGTCAGAGCTGATATTCCCTTCCGTCGCGCTGAATCCCGCTACAGCTTTGAGCAGGCTAAGGTAACGGCGGAGATTTACGGCGGTACTTTGGATGGCAAGGTATTTACCGATCCTGCTACTGTGAAGAAACTCGCCCGCAAGGCACAACAGGGAGAGGCTTTTGAGTTTGATGCCGACACCCTCAACTCCGATGGTGTATTCCGCACTAGCCCCAGGGGTTGGTTCACCTTTGCCCATGCGGTATTTGCTCTGTTGTTCTTCTTTGGGCATATTTGGCATGGTGCTCGTACCCTCTTCCGCGATGTGTTTGCCGGTATCGATCCCGACTTCTCCGAAGAGCAGGTAGAATGGGGTGTGTTCCAAAAGGTTGGTGACAAAACTACCCGTGTGGAGGCTTAAACCATGGAAACGATTACCTACACTTTTATCTTTGCTTGCATTATTGGACTGTTCTTTTTTGCCATCTTCTTTCGTGAACCCCCGAAAATTGAATCCGATCGGAATGAAAAGAGATAGCAGACTGCTAGTAGTTATTTAGACTAACAAGTGTTCCTCTAGGGGAGCACTTTTTTATTTTACAGGACTTACGCTGAGGAAAAATTCCCCTCATCCCTTTTGGGGAGAGGGCTAGGGTGAGGGTTTCAGAAAAAGCAACGTAGGTCCTGATTTTATAGAACAATTTTGGGTTGAGGAAACAACTGTCACTCTTGGGCGGCTAGAGTGCGGAATGCAATAAAGGCAAAAACTAGGGCAGCTATAGCTTTAAGGAAACGATCGGGTAAAAAATTTGCCACTCCATCTCCTAACAGAACACCCAAGCCACTGGTTAAGACTAGGGCAGCGGCGGAACCGATAAAAATATACCAGGGGGAGCTAGAATTACTGCTCATGGTCAGGGTCACCAACTGGCTTTTATCCCCTAACTCTGAGATGAACACCGTGATAAAACAAACAGAAAATAATTGCCAATCCATCAACTAACCGCATCCCACAACAAACCGATCGATAAAACTAAATAACTCAGACCAGTTAGAGTCTCTAAAATTCTGGGAGTAAGGAATTTAGCCAGCCAAGTGCCAGCAATTACACCCAACAAACTGGTGAGACACAGAGCAGAACCAGCCCCTAAAAAACAGTTAAAGGGGCATTTGATTCCGCCGACAACATAAAAGTAGATAGTTGGGTTTTATCGCCAATTTCTGCGACCAAGACGGTCAAAAATGCTAAACCAATTAAGCGCATCAAACGAACTCTTTGATCCTTTGCCGTTTCGGTACTGGTAACCCCACCATCTCCGAGTTGCTAGCTCCAGGAGGTACCATAGGGTAGCAGTTTTCGTCCCGCTTCACTCGGAAATCTACCACGATCGGACCTTGGTATTCCAATATCTGGGCAACGCAACTACTTAGGTCATCCTGGGCGGTCACCAACATCCCCTTGACCCCAAAAGCCTCTGCTAATTTGACAAAGTCCGGCATGCCCAACTCCATGTTAGAAGCTGAGTAGCGTTCACTGTAGAAAGCTTCCTGCCACTGCCTTACCATTCCTTGCCAGCCGTTATTGATAATGGCAATTTTAGTGGCAATGCCATACTGAGCGAGGGTACCCAACTCCTGGATGTTCATCAGCACACTGGCATCTCCAGCAATACAAATGACTTGCTCCAAGCCTACCGCAACTTTGGCTCCCATGGCTGCCGGTAGCCCAAACCCCATAGTACCCAAGCCAGCGCTAGAAATCCATTGCCTGGGACCATTTTTGAGGAACTGGGCTGCCCACATTTGGTGCTGTCCCACATCGGTAGTGTAAAAGGCATGGGGCGCTTGCTTGGCAAATTCGGAGATTACTTCCTGGGGCGATAGCTCCCCTTCGTAGTGGGGCACTTCTAGGGGATAGTCTTCCTTCCATTCATTGATTTGTTGCAGCCAAGCCTGGGTGCGGATCGTCTCTTCGTAGGAAGTGTGCTCTAGCATGTGTTTTAGCACTTGCTTGACATCTCCCACGATCGGGACATCGGGGGTACGATTTTTGCCGACTTCGGCGGGGTCAATATCGATGTGAATTACCTTAGCCAGGGGGGCGAATTTGTCCAGCTTGCCAGTTACCCGATCGTCAAAGCGGGCACCAACGGCGATTAACAGGTCACAATTTTGCACGGAAAAGTTGGCATAGGCAGTACCGTGCATCCCCAACATGCCCACGGAGAGGGGGTCATTTTCATCAAAGCTACCTTTTCCCATCAAAGTAGTGGTAACAGGAATTTGGAACCGATGGGCTAGTTGTTTAATTTCAGCAAAGGCGTTAGAAAGAATAGCACCGCCGCCCACATAGAGGAGGGGACGATCGGCTTCACGGATCAGCTTTACTGCATTTGCTACTTGTTGGCTGTGCCCCTTCACCGTGGGTTTATAGCCGCGCAAATTGACCGTTACTTCTGGTTCGTAGTCAAACTCCCGCTGACCTATATCCTTGGGAATATCAATCAAAACGGGTCCCGGTCTACCGGAATTGGCGATATAGAAAGCCTCTGCTACAATCTGGGCGATTTCTTCGGGCTTGCGCACCATGTAGGAATGCTTGACGATAGGGAGGGTAATGCCAAAAATGTCCGTTTCCTGGAAAGCATCAGTCCCGATCGCGTAGGAAGGTACTTGTCCCGTAATTACCACCAAGGGAATAGAATCCATGTGGGCGGTGGCAATACCGGTGACTAGGTTGGTGGCTCCAGGACCAGAGGTGGCTACACATACCCCCACCTGCCCCGTCGCTCTGGCATAGCCATCGGCAGCGTGGACTGCACCTTGTTCATGGCGGACGAGATAATGGCGAATTGCTCCCCTGACTTCAGCTTTGTAGATTTCGTCATAGACGGGCAGAATTGCTCCCCCTGGGTAGCCAAAAATATGTTTCACGCCATGACGAATTAGACTGTCAACTAAAGCAAATGCCCCCGTAGTATGCAAGACGACCTCCCTGGCAAGTTAAGTGTATTATTTTTATCAAATTTAGGAATGATTCTAGCATTAGCTCCCCTAGCCGATTCAATTATTTAGTCGTACCGGCGATCGATCGCCCACTCTTCTTGTTCTCCCCCTACATAGACTGCTACGATCGGCACATATTCTTCACTAAAACGATAGAGGGCGTTGATCAGGACATCGAGGGCAATACCATCGGTAGTACCCAAGTCCACCCAGCACCTCGCCCATTTGCCTTCGTACTCTACATCGCCGATGTTGTGCATTACTGCCATCATGTCCGTTGCCATGGCATCATTGTCGTAGTCTAAGTGACTGACATCTACTCCTGCTTCTAAAACCTGGGAATTGACGGCATTAAATCCTCCCAACTTGCCCAATAAAAACCAGGAAGCAAATACTTCATCGAGCATTTGTTTCTCTCGTTCACTGATAAATTCCTCAAACTCCAGCCAAATCCAGAGGTTAAACCAATCGCATTCCCGAAATTTTACTTCCATTAGTCTTCTTCCTCCTCGCTGATTTTACTCAAAGCACAGGACTGAGCAGCGGTCATGAGGCGCTCAAACTCGATCGGGGAGAGTTGGGCTAGGGTCTTGCCGGCGAGGTCGGGGCAGAGCATCGCCACCATATCGGCATCGGAGAAGACTTGCTCCGCTCCCATCATGTTGCCCAACCAGACTAAATCGGGGTCATTTGCCATGGATTGCTTGAATTGCGGCATTGATACCCGCCCCTGGGGTAAAGTCATACTCCAGGAGTTGTAAAGTGGCTTCCAGGGCACCGATCGCGGTGAGAATATCCCGATCGTTGACATAGCCCAGGTGCCCGATGCGGAAGATTTTGCCCGATAGATGATCCTGCCCGCCGGCGAGGGCAATGTCAAACTTTTTCTTCATAGTCGAGCGGATTTTTTCCGCATCTACGTTGAGGGGAGCGACGGCAGTAATGGCGGGGCTGGCGCAATCATCCTTAGTTAACAGGGGTAGCCCCAGGGCTTTGACGGCATTTCTTGTAGCACGGCGATGCCGATCGTGGCGGGCAAAAATATGCTCTAAACCCTCGGCTTGCATCATGGTCAAACTTTCCCGCAAAGCCATGATCATATTGACGGAAGAAGTAAAGGGAGTAGTATTCTTCTGGGCATCTTTGCGGGCTTTGCCCAAATCGAGGTAGTAACGGGGTAAATCTGCGGTTTTGTAAGCCTCCCAGGCGCGGGCAGAAACGGCGACAAAGCCCAATCCGGGCGGGATCATGTAAGCCTTTTGGGAGCCGGAACCCACTACATCTAAATCCCACTCATCGATGGGGATATTAGTTGCCCCCAAACTGGTGACCGCATCGACAATAATTAGGCTTTGCCGTGGGCTTTGACATGGCGGTTGATTGTCTCCAGATCGTTGAGGACACCGGTAGAAGTTTCGCTGTGGGTGATAATCACCGCTTTAATGTTCTTGTCTGTGTCTGCCTCTAGTTTGGCGCGGAATACTTCAGGATCGAGGGTTTCTCCCCATTCTGTCTTGATCCGTTCGGCGTTGATGCCGTAGGCATCGCAAATATCTGCCCAGCGCTGACCAAATTTGCCATTTTCTCCCACTAAAACCCGATCGCCCTTGCTTAAAAAGTTGATGATGGCAGCTTCCATTGCTCCCGTGCCACTTGCAGTCAAAATTAGCACGTCATTTTGGGTCTGGTGGAGCCATTTTAATTTTTCAGTAACTTCGGCAAAAATCTGGCTAAACTCACCGCTACGATGCCCGATCGGGTGTTTTGCCAGGGCTAGCAACGATCGTTCTGGTACGGGAGTAGGACCAGGGATCATCAGCATCAATTTATCTTCCATCGTTATTCCTTGGACTGCAATAGCTAAAAATTATATCTGTTTCCGGCAAAATCCTTAAAGTCTTCCTGCTATATTTGACTCCGAGTCAGCATGGGTAGGCAATGATTCCCTATTGGATTATAGAAGAGCATCACGAGGCGTTTTACGTTTGGCATCGGGCAATAAAAAGTAAGATAATTCCGCCGCGGGGTAATTTATTATTGCATATCGATGAACACAGCGATCTGGGTGTTCCCCTCTTAACTACTGACCTCAATTCCTTAAAACTAGACCTCGATCGAATTCGGAACTTCGTCTATCAAGAATTGAGCATTATTAACTTTATTTATCCCGCTTTTTATTTGGGGATATTCGATCGTTTTTATTGGTTAAGACAAAACCACGATCGGGATATAAAGCCCCGTAAATTGTTTGTCTCTAGCCACAATAAAGAGGGTAAAACCCTCAAAGTTACCTCCCAGGGCAAGGTAATTGATTGGTGGCAAACCGATCGGAAATGTATCCAATTTTATCCCGTCACTGCCCAACAAACTAACTTAAACTTAAAGCCGCCATTAGTTTTAGATATAGACCTAGACTATTTTTCCTGCGATAACTCTCTAGGGTCTTATTTTGAGGTCGAAATTACTGCCGATGCCTACTACAATCTCAGGGACAATTATTACCACAAAGCTAGACTAAACTTAGGCAATGAATTAAAAATTGTGGCAAAAGAAGATAAATATTTCCTCTGTACGGAAATCACTGATTATGAACCAAATCTCAAAGTCAGTACAACAGAAATTACCGATCGGATTGACCAACTAGGACAATTTTTGCAAAACAATCAAATTAAACCAGCAATGATTACGATTTGCCGTTCTCGCCTTAGTAATTACACCCCCGCAGATCAATGGCAATTTATAGAAGAAAAACTGACCGATCGGTTAAATTCCCTCTACACGATGCAGTTAATCGATGCTCCTAGCAATTAAAATTCCCCTACTCAACAATAGGACTTACAGGGGGAGAAGGGAAGTGGATCAATTTTTCTAGTCCCCTCTCCCGCTTTTAGAAAAAGCAACGTCAGTCCTGAATAAGATAATCATCACATAGTTATTAACAAAACTCAATCTTAGGAGGGTTTAATCAAGTTTTGCTGTTGGATTACTGATTGCCACTCGACAATTACGGCGGCGGGAACTAACACCTGAATATCACCTTCTTGGAGAGGGAGTGTCAAAATTAGTCGTTGATCTTTAGGTATTTCTTTGATTACAGGCAACAGGTTAAATTGACCTACATTTGTGACTGTTTCACCCTTGGGAAAATCATCTTGCGCTTCAAATTTTGCCCCTGAAATTGTCTCCAATACTAAAGGGTCTGGATGCCGAAAATGATACCGATCGGGGAAACAAACTAACCGCAACTGCAGTTCCTGCTGCCGAGCAAACAAAATGACCTGCCACACCGATCGTTGATTATCTTTTAGTTGGTGGCGGGATTGGATTAATATTTGATCGGGAGCTTCTTGGGTAGTTCGTACCATAGCATAGCCAGGATCAGGAGTTCCTAACCAAAGCAAAAGACAGAATAAAAATAATAAGAGAGGTTTCATTGCTCATGTACCATAACAAAACTAACAGCAAGACCAGATTGATCTCTGATTTCTTGGGCAAAGGCTTCTAGATAATCCATTTCTAGGGGCTTAAACCAATTGGCTTCCTTGCTTTCAGTAAGATTCTCTCTACCCTGCAATAGTCTTAACTTAGGCTTAGGGCGGCAGGGGATATTGAGGTAAACCCGATCGGGTCTGATTTGATTTAACCCATTGATGTAAGCCTGTCGTTCGTTATGATTCCATCGGGAAAGTAACATTGTTTGAATAGTCATTCTGCCTCTAAACAAATGGCGCAAGTGGAAGAAACTGTCGGCAAATTGCTCCCAATTCCACCTAAAGTTAGGACGATTGACACGATCGACCCGATCGGTGGTAATACCATCTAATTTGACAGACACTTCATCGGCAAGAAGTAAGTCCGATTGGACGCTAGCTAAACCTAAAAGACTACCGTTTGTCAAAACAATAACAGGAGTTTTAGTTATCTGTTTGACACTTCTGATAATTTCCCCTAGATTAATAGCCAGGGTAGGCTCTCCACTACCACTAATGGTAATGACATCGAACTTTTCTGTGCTTTTTTGTTTGACTAAATCGACAATCTCTGCCGTTGACACAAAGTTCTGACGATCTAAAGACGATCGTTCAATCTTACCTAACTGACAATAAACACAGTTAAATGAACAAGTGGAAACCATACCGATCGGGTCAATGCCGAGGGAGTTACCGTAGCGCCAGGATTTAACTGGTCCATACACTGGAAGAAAGTTTTTCATTTTTCTGTCAGAGCCTTTTGTAACTCAGGTATAATGAGGCTATACATACCTCGTAAATCACCCACACGGAAATCATAGGCGAGGTCTTCAGGATACTTACTCTTGACAAAAGAAGGTCTATCTTCTTTTACCCCATGACAAGCTAAACAACTAGCTTCCACATTGATGCGGCGAAAATAACGCACTCCTTGCTCATCTTGTTGCCAAAAACCTTGTAAGTCGGGATGTTCCCTAAACTCAGCTAACGCTGTTTCTTCGGTCAGATTTTGGGGTTTATGCAGAGGATTGCGATATTTGTCAGATACTTGGCGCAATTGCCAGCCATTTTCTTGGGCGATTTGCTGAGCTTGCTTGCCCACAGGAGCACAAACTGCCTTGAAAGTACCGATCGTTGGTTCTTCAGTCATGCCCTCTAAAGTGGAAGCTAAGCCAGAACGCATTTGGTCTAACCTTTCGATCTCGATCACTGCCTTACCTAGTTGGTCTGGATCGACACTGGCAAAAGATGGCAGAGCAAAACCGATCGTTAGACATAAAACAAGTCCTAAAGTCCATAAAGTAATTAGTCTTCGCATGATGAAATTTCCTCCCTAGAAGTATTAATATTAGATAGCTCAATCAAGGACTGAGCACACAAGCCTAGATATTTGGGGTCGGCGAGAAAATAAATCCGACTATTCCCCTCCTTACGACAGGCAACAATGCCCCCCATTCTTAACATCTGTAAGTGCTTGGAGACATTTGCCTGACTTAATCCCGTCATTTCACAAATTTGTCCTACACTACATTCTGCCTGACAAATGCACCACAAAATGTGTAACCGACTTGGATCGCTCATCAGTTTGAATAACTCTGACAAACGATCGAAATCAGGCGGATTCATGGCTTTAATGATTGTAAGTGGCATAAATTTACACGTTAATGATTTGACGGACATCTTCTGGTACAGGACGAGATAAAGATAGCCCGAATAATAATTGTAGTCCCAATCTTTCAAACCAGGGTAAGCCCAAACCAAAGCGCATTTTGACCATAAAATAGTGCTCAAAGGATGCCTTTGCCCAGTTGACCCATACCCCCCGCGCTGCATAGGAATAGCGCCGTTTACCAGTTTTAGGATCGGGAATGATCGGCGCAGCAATGTAGGCAATGCCTGTTTCCCCGTATTCTGCAAAACAAAGAGCTTCCAAGGTGGGTACTTCTAAGGGGCGTTTGAGCACTCCCAAGTCTACAGCAATATTGTGGGCGGCTACCATTGCCATTGCTTCCGTCATTTGTCCGCTTTTGGGCAGACCGATCGGGACTGGGGTTTTATCGGGTTGGTCTAACTGTACACTTACCCCCACACCATAAATCTCAGGATATTTCTCGTGGCGCAGTGTTGGTAATACTGGTAAAAAGCCCTTGGCATTGCCTAAACCGGACACGCGGACAAATTCTGCTCCCCTAAATGATGCCAAAACCATGGTATAGGCTTGCTTAAACGATCGTCCATCGGCAAGATAAACCCGATCGGGGGTAATTTCTTTGATTTCGGCATTAGTTATAGTGCTAATGTGGCGCTCCTGCATTAAACCTTCTGTTAGCTGTCGCGCCTGGTGAACTTGGGCAATCCCCAGATGACCAATGTAGGGTTCCGGTGTGATGTAGGTGATCTGAACCCGATCGCGGATGCCCCTCCGACGCAGATCAGCCTCTGCCGACAACACAAATTCGTAGGCAGGACCAAAACAACCCGCCCCTGGGGCAGCCCCCACTAGCAAATCCCCAGGATGGGCGCAAAACTCTTCCCAGGCATCCTTAGCCGCTAAGGCGTGGACAGGAGTACAAACCGAATGGCTATACACTCCTAGCCCAGGCACTAAATCATTGGCTAACTCTGACCCGCTGGCAATAATGAGATAGTCGTAGGCTAAATCCCGATCGGCTGTATATATGCACTTCTTCAGCGGATCAATCCTTTCTACTTTCCCTTGTACCCATTCCAATTTGTGCCTCCGCGCTAACTGCCCCAGGTCTAACTGCACTCGATCGAGGGGGACATGCCCCAATGCTACATGGACTAACCCCGGAATAAAGGTAAATTGGGAAAATTCCGATACTAAAGTTACCTGGTGCTCTTGCCCCAGGTAATGCCGCAACTCATAGGCAGCGGGTAAACCGCCCAGTCCTGCCCCAATCACAACTACTCTCGCCATTGTTAACCTCGTTAAAAAATAATATTGACTTATGTAACTATATAGTTATATGTTTAGTATACTAAATATCAAGCTTAACGGGCAAATTTTAATTAAAAGTCTAGGAGTTAAGGATGTACTACTTTAGCAAGACCATCCCAGTAGATTTCGATCGTGCTGTGGATTTGGTAAAAGATGCCCTCAAGCAGGAGGGTATGGGCGTAATGACGGAGATGGATTTACAAAGTGCCTTCAAACACAAACTCGATCGAGATTTCCGCCGTTATCGAGTTTTAGGGGCCTGCCATCCCCAAGTAGCCTTTGACATTTTGCAGATCGATGACAAAGCCGCCGTCATGTTTCCCTGCAATGTGATAGTCCAGGAGCGGGAAGCAGGAGAGGTAGAGGTTTCTGCCGTTGATCCCTTAGCCATGTTTTTGATGGTGCATTCTCCCAAGGCGAAGGAGATTGCTCTTTATGCCAGTACCATGATGCAGCGTGTCATCAATCATCTTTAAGTTAATTATTTTGAGAAGTAAGGAAGGTAGAAATATGGAAGAGGTAGAAGTTTTAGAGTCATCGGTAGAAGCAAAGATACCGGACTTAACTGAGATGACATGGTTGTTTTTGAAGTTAGGCTCGATCGGGTTTGGGGGCGGTATTGCCATGATTGCCCTGATAGAAGACGAGTTTGTCAAACGGCGCAGTTGTTTAGAAACGGAGGAGTTTTTACATGGGGTTGCCCTCAGTCAGATACTTGGTTCTTTTCCTGTAAATACTGCTCTCTTTGTTGGCTATCGTCTACATGGTTTTCTAGGGGGGCTTTTGAGTAGTATGGTCTTCCTTTTTCCTTCTTTTTTGCTGTCATTGTTTTATCTTGGCTTTATTTTAGTTTTAATACCATTCCCTCTTTACAGGGAGTTTTATCGGGTTTAGCTCCTGTAGTAATTGCCATCATTTTAACGGCGGCGTGGTCGATGGGGCAAAAAGCGATCGGTTCCTATGTAGCCTTAGGTCTAGCGATCGGGGGCTGCATTGCTACTTTAACCAAGGTCAATCCCGTTTTAATTTTGAGTGTAGGTGGCATTGTTGGGTTGCTATTAAAACTTACTCCCAGAAAACCCCAACCGAAAAAGACGACAGAGCAGTCCCAAGCCGCGATCGGTTTGCCTTTAGCCATGGAAGTTTTACCCCACGAGATAGCACAACTAGCTGATAAAACCTCTGCTCCAGCAACAATTAGTTTAGTCAGTCTAGGTCTTACCTTTCTCAAAGTTGGATTTGTCTTTTTTGGCGGTGGTTTTGTGCTGATTCCCATTCTTAAACAGTTGTTAATAGATAACTTGCACTGGCTAACTCAGCAGGAGTTTATTGATGGGGTAGCAATTAGTCAATTAACACCAGGTCCGATCGCGGTGATTTCTACCTTTGCTGGTTTTAGGGTAGCGGGTCTGACGGGTGCAGTAATTGCGACGATCGGTTTATTTTTACCCTCGATCGTGTTGATGTTTATCTTGGCAAATTATTATCAGAAAGTCCGTCACTTGCAACCAGTTAAGCATTTTTTATCGGGGGTCAATCCCACAGTTGTAGGGATGATTGTCTCGGCAGCAATTAACTTAGCTCCTTCTATCCTGCCGATCGATCAGCCCATCAGAATAGGAATAAATCTAGCTTTATTGGCCATAGGTTTGTTAGTAATTGTTAAACTAAAATGGCATCCCGCGATCGGTTTGGCGATCGGGGCGATTACAGGGGTTATTATTGGTTTTATACCGGGATTGAATTAGCAGTATGAATCAATTACAAACATGGGGTTTTCGTAGAGATTGGTGGCGCAACCAACGGGGTGAGTTTTGGGTGATCGGACAAACAATTCTGAGTATTGCTTTTATTCTTACTCCGGTCATCCGAATTTATACCATACCAATGATGATCAGACTGGGAGGAACGATCGGTTTGGGGCAATTGCCCTTGGGTTAGGTTTAGGCGGTCTGCTGCATTTAGGGGACAATCTGACACCTCTGCCTCATCCCAAAGATGAAAGTAGCTTAGTTACAGTTGGTGTTTATCGTTTTGTGCGCCATCCCATCTACAGTAGTGTGATCTTTTTGACCTTAGCCTATGCCACGTGGCAGATGAGTATTTCCCACACGATCGGGGTCTTCATCTTTTTGTTGTTTTTCGATCAAAAAGCAAGACAAGAAGAACAGTGGTTAACCGCTAAGTTTCCCGAATATGAAGACTACAAACGATCGGTAAAGAAGATTTTACCCGGCATTTATTGATAACAAGTTCTCTCTCACAGTTTGGAATAGGGTCTCCTCCACTCCCAGAAAGAGAGTAGATACCATACCCTCGATCGGGGCGGGCAACATTTCCCCCCGCCAATCTAAAATTTGCACTAAAACCAGATAGGCAATTCCTAATAAAAGTGATATTGCCCCCGTTAAAACTGCCACCAACTTAGACCTTTCCATGACACCCCCTTGGCAAACTCCTAGAATTTAGGGGAAAAAAATAGCGCTGTCAATTATACAGTTTCGCCTCAGTATAAAAAAAATCTTAAACTATTTACAACTTATTTGCAATAAGCTAATATCTGTAGATAGTGATAAAGAGTATCAATAACTATGGTATTTCAGTCTTTCCCCTCTGACGCTAATTCAGAAGTGATCAAGGCAGAGTTGGCTTCCATGCAAGTATGCCCTACTCCCAGGGGCGATCGTTTCTACGGAGTATTTCAGTTACCAGATGGTAAGTCCATAGGGATTTGGACTGATGCTAATGATTCAATTAGCCAGCTCAAGCCAGGGGATAAAGCCTTTTTTCGCCATCGTCACGGCAGTAACTATGAATTTATCGCAACAGCATCCTAGTTGTCTGGGGGTTGTAATAAATAATTACTTCTAACACTACTGAGAATATTTCACTTTATTAGAGCAAAATAGGAGAATTAACCGTGAACCATAACTGGACTAGAAGGACAGTTTTAGCAGGATTAGGGGCTTGGGGAGCCAGCTACTTTTCGCCATCAGTGGCGCAGGGACAGGTAATCAACCTCTATTCTGCTCGCCACTACGACACCGACAATGCCATTTACACCAATTTCACCAAAGCTACGGGGATCAGGGTCAATCTAGTTGAAGCCAAGGCAGAAGAACTGATCGCCCGCATTAAAGCGGAGGGAGCCAATAGTCCCGCCGATCTAATTGTGACGGTTGATGCTGGCAACCTATATCGCGCCCAGCAGGAAGGAATTTTACGCCCCACCCAATCGGAGATTTTGACTAGGGTAATTCCGGCTAACTTGCGCGACCCCCAGGGGCACTGGTACGGCTTAACGAAGCGGGCGCGGGTGATTGTATATAACAGAGATAAAGTCAGACCCCAAGAATTATCTACCTACGAAGACCTTGCCAATCCCAAATGGAAGGGGCGGTTAATTGTGCGTAGTTCTAGCAGTATTTACAATCAATCCCTCATGGGTTCGATTATTGTTGCTAATGGCCGGGAAAAAGCCGAAGCCTGGGCACGGGGACTTAGTTGCCAATTTCGCCCGCCCTCCCCAAGGTAATGACACTGCCCATATTCAGGATGTTGCCGCCGGAGTAGGGGACTTGACCCTAGTAAATACCTACTATGTGGCAAGGTTGCTGAAGTCGAAAAAGGCTGCCGATCGAGAAGTAGTGGAAAAGGTAGGGGTATTCTTTCCTAATCAAAACGATCGGGGTACTCATGTCAACATTAGCGGGGCGGGTGTCGCCAAAAATGCGCCCAATGGGGCAAATGCTCTTAAATTTATTGAATATTTAGTTTCTAGGGAAGCCCAGGATATTTTTGCCCGCAGTAACAACGAATATCCTGTTGTGACCGGCACAGCGATCGATTCGATCGTGCGGGGGTTTGGAGCTTTCAAGGAAGATAAAGTCAATGCCGCCGAATATGCCCGCCTCAATGGCGAAGCCGTGAGGATTATGGATAGAGCGGGCTGGAAGTAACAAGCTCCGTCTTGTCTATCTAATCAGCTTTGTCATATTCAATAGGACTTACTTTTTCTAAAACCCTCGCCCTAGCCCTGTCTTAAAAAGGGAGAGGGAACAAGAAAAAATTGATACACTTCCCTTCTCCCGTACCCTGAGCTTGTCGAAGGGATTGAGGAATGAGGGTCAATTTTGCTTGGCGTAAGTCCCGATTCAAGCAAGGATTAACCGACAGCCGATCAATCGAGATATTTCTTGACCCAGGCTGTTAATTATTTCTTGATTTAGTCCTGCGCTAACTAAAATTTTGTTTTGTTTATTTCCCGATCGGTAACGAATCTCTAAAGAGTACAATTTATTCCCATCATTGTCAGTGTTTTCGCCATCAATATCAGTACTTTCTACTACTGCAATTTCTACTACCGGAACCTCACTTTCTACTATTGCAATCTCATCGACATTACTAAAACTTATCGTTTTATAGTAGAAAGGCAAACCAATACGTTTTTCTGTAATTTGTCTGATGTTAGCATTGATGTCAATGACCTCGTAAAAAACAGATGAAGAAACTATAGGAATACCCAACAACACGAGCATCGCCGAGAAAAGAACAAACCCAATTTCTGTACCTATTACACCTATTTCACGACTACTTGAAACTGATAGTGTTTCCTCCTGAGAGTTAAGAAAATTACTGATTTGACCTACTGCCCATTGAGCATAGTAGCCACTATATCTAACCTTGTTATCACCTGATGCTTGCTTAAAAATGATGTAATGAGATGTATATGTAACTTCGTTTCCTTTTCTATTTGTAGTGGTCTCTGTTTCTTGAAAATACTGTATATCCTTGATGCCTGTATAGCTTTCTACAGTGGTAGGGAAAAGTCTAATTTTAGGTGTTTGAGTAAATTCACAATCAGCTATCTTTAGCTCTACTTTTTTACAAGAAATGTTCAAAGTGTTTAACTGACCGAGAGTAGCTACTATCATAAGCAACCCTGATATGATAAAAGATAAACCAAAAACAGCCCCAATTCCAACTATAAACCACGGAAGAGATTCAAGTAATATTATTTGTCCAGGTTTACGTACAATGTTTGCCATGGGTTTATGTGCAACGCTAACTTCATATTAACTAGTTAATGAAAACTTCATGTTAACTTGGGATTAAGCTTTATTTAATTAAAAGTTAATTAAATAACTATGATCTCGATCGTGCGGGGGGTTGGAGCTTTCAAGGAAGATAAAGTCAATGCTGCCGAATATGCCCGCCTCAATGGCGAAGCCGTGAGGATTATGGATAGTAAATCCCCTGTTTATTCTGGATGCTCCAAGGTACAATTGTCTCTGGTTTCTTAAAGGCTTTTATGACTATTCCCTTTCCTCCAGAACAAGTGGTGCTGACAGGTATTGCCATTGCCGCTATTTTGATCTATGTGCCTTTTTTTGTTGTCGGTGCGGCTCGTCTCAATGCCAAGGTCGATCTTGGCAATCCCCGATCGGAGCAAGATAAGTTGCCCCCCTATGCCCAAAGAGCGAGTGCAGCCCATCAGAATTCCTTTGAGGTTTTTATGCTCTTTGCTGCTGCTGCCATCATGGTCTATGTGACGGGTCAGGCATCCAACTATACTTCGATCGTCACGATCGTTTTTTTGCTGGCGCGTCTACTCCATTCGGTGTTTTATATCAGTAATGTGCTACCTTTGCGGGGACTGATGTGGGCAACAAGTATAGGTTGTGTTGCCGCTTTAATGGGTACAGCTTTGCAGGCAGTTAAGACTCTGTCATAAAGCGTTGGTATTGTTCCCCGATCTCGGTGACAGCTACTTCAAAGAACTTTTTGCCATGTTCTACAGTGGCGAGGGAGGGGTCAGAACCCATGCGTCCGTCGGGATAGCGGGCGCGAAAATCCTGGGGGCTATAAATTTTCATGGTGGAACTGCTGAGGGGGGCGAGTTCTGCCTGTTTGATCGCTTCGGGGTAGGCATACATAGTCAGGGCAACTTCGCTGGGGGTGGCATGGAACCCCTCCCGATCGCCGTAGAGTTCCCGCGCTAATTTGGATACTTCTTGCCCCACCCACCAGTTGGCAATTTGGCAGCGTACCTGGGGCAGTTCGCTATAGATTTCGCAGAACGCCGATCGCATAATATTGATGTTGCCGCCGTGACCGTTAATAAAGAAGAAACGTTCAAAACCATATCGCGCTAGGCTGTGGATATAATCCCGCAAAACTAGCATTAGGGTGGAAGGGCGCAGGCTAATGGTGCCAGGAAAAGCGGTGTGATGCTCTGCCATACCGATCGTTAAAGTAGAACTGACCATCACATCTCTGGTTTGGCTAATGCCTTTAGCGATCGTTTCCGCACAGATAAAGTCCGTGCCAATTAGACCCGTAGGTCCATGTTGTTCGGTGGAACCGATCGGGATGATGATGCCCCGCGATCGTTGCAGGTAGGCTTCCACCTCAAGCCAAGTAGAGAGATAAAGTAGCATAGTCGGTAATCAAATGTATTGTTAGATTATAGTCAGGACTTACGGGGAGGAAAAATTCCCCTTATCCCTCAATCCCCTCTCCCTTTTTGGGAGAGGGCTAGGGTGAGGGTTTCAGAAAAAGAGCAACTTAAGTCCTGATAGTTTTTAGCCCCGTTAGATTGACAACGGACAAATTGAGGGCAAATCGTCAGTTTAACGATAAGATAAAGCAAATCTAGTCTTGCCGTTTTAATTGATGAATCGGATTTGCATGGAAAGAGTAAGGGCGATAGCTAAATTGTGCAAATTACCCTATCGCAGCTTAACCTGGCGACAAGATGTAATCATGCTAGCTATAGCATATTTCTTGGGGGGCTGGCTGGTTCTACAAATGCCTCAAAGTCAGTATGGTTCTCCCTTTTGGCCTCCTGTTGGTATTGCTTTGGGTGCTCTGCTGAGCCGGGGCATCGATCGGTGGTTAGGGATATATTTAGGGGCATTTTTAATTAGTGTTTTAATCAATAAAGTCCCCTTTCTTTTAGCTTTGATTACTTCTAGTTCTCCCACGATCGGTTGCATAATATCCGCAGCTTTGATTACTAGATTTACTCATAATTCCTATCCCTTCGATCGGTTACGTCATGTTTTAATTTTTATCATTATTTCCTTGTTCACAGGCACAATATATCAGTCCGTTACGGGAAATGTTATGGGATTAGTTCTAGGATTTACCCAGAGGGAAACTCTGCTAAATTCTCTAATTAACTGGTGGGCTGGAGATAGTATTGGTATTTTAGTTTTTACCCCCTTAATCATTAGTTGGACAAGATTAAGGACTGTTAGTAAATTATTAGTCTCCAGAAAGTACGAAATATTATTTGTCGTCCTAGCCTTATTTGTTATATTACTTTTGTGTCTAATTAAAAGCCAACCGATCGAGTACTTAATTTTGCCCCCTCTATTGTGGTCTGCTTTCCGACTAGGGGATAGGGCTACTTCTCTATTGGTTGCGATCGTTGCCACAGCTGCGGCCACAGTAACTGCCTATGAAATTGGCGTATTTTTTAAGTCGGCTCAAGTCAATGAGTCCCTAGTATTATTACAGTTATTCATTGGGGTAATTTCTATCACAACTATGACGGTTTTAAGTATAGTTACAGAGAATCAAACTGCAAATCAAATAATTTCCAAACAAGTGCAAATTACCCAGGATGCTCTGACAAAACTTGACCATCTCAATAAAAATTTAGAGAAAATAGTAGAAGAACGTACCTTAGAAATCAAACAAGCTAACTTAGAAATTACTAAACTTAACCACAAATTAAAGGCAGATAATATCCGCATGAGTTCAGAGTTAGAAATTACGCGCCGTCTACAAAATATGATTTTACCAACACCAATAGAATTAGAACAAATAAAAGAGTTAGATATTGCTGGGATTATGGAACCTGCTGATGAGGTGGGCGGAGATTATTATGATGTGCTTTTCCATCACAGCATAACTAAAATAGGCATCGGTGATGTTACTGGTCATGGTTTAGAAAGTGGGGTAATTATGATTATGGTGCAAACGGCAATCAGAACTTTAATGCTCCATGGTGAAACTGATCAAACTAAATTTCTTACTACGATAAATCAGACTATCTATGAAAATGTTAAAAGGATGCAATCCGATCGGAATTTGTCATTAATTTTATTAGACTACTATAACAATACCCTATCTTTAAGTGGGCAACATGAGAGTGTTATTATTGCCCGACAAAATGGCACGATCGAGGAAATTGACACCGATCCCTACGGCTTCCCGATCGGATTGACAGATGATATTAGTGAATTTATCAGTGAGCTGAAAATTCCCCTATCTAGGGGAGAAGTAGTGGTACTTTATACTGATGGTATTGTGGAAGCGATTAATAGTCAAAAACAGCAATATGGTATCGATCGGTTAAAAAGAATAGTAGGACAAAACTACCATAAAACTTCTGCCCAAATCAGAGAAAGTATTATCACCGATCTCCATGAGCATATTGGGGACTATAAAATTTTCGACGATATAACTTTAGTAGTCATTAAACGGAAATAAAAATAGCAGATTATTCCAGGGCAAACGTAATCGATCGGTCTAGTTCTACGCAATGGTGATCAGTGATGTTTGTATCCGTTAATTCTAGGTTGAAAAAATCCATCGCCTCTGCCACAAAATAGGGACCAGCGTGCCATGTGCCCTTCTCTAGTTTGATCAAACAATGTTCTTTAATTCGGAAGACGAATACATCAGTGGCTAATAAACGATCGGGAGCAATTTCGGGACGAGCAACTCCTAAAAACCATTCTCCCCCGCCGATCGCGGCTAAACATTGGGTACAACGACGGTGTTGAGTAATTTTGTTGAAAGTTAAACCCTGATTCTTTAGGGTCATGATATAGACCCGCGGTATACCCTGGGATAAATCGAGGTTAGCATCATTCTCGTCCCAAGGTTTGTCATCCCTCTGAGGATAAATTACTTGCCCAAAAGGACGAAACCGATCGGGGTCAATTAGCTGTAACGACTTCTCTAAGTTTGAATTCATGGTTATGCCACACCTGTCCATCGAGGGCAGTTTGTTCAATTACACTAGCGAGGCGCAGAGTTTTAAGTGCCTGGATACCGCCCACCGAGGGCTGTTGACCGCCCCTTACACAAGCGGCAAAGTGTTCTAGTTCGGCATTGAGCGGCTCAATGTTACTGGTATAAACTTTTTCAATCAATCCATCTTGACGATAGAGCACCTGCCCGTAATCTGTAGTACAGTTGGCGGTTGTTTGGCGATGAATGAGAATTTCATTATTCAAAAAGTCTGCTTCTGTCAAAGAATTTTTGCAGTGGGCAACAATGCGCCGTTGCTTGCGGTGGGTGACTTTGCTGGCGGTGAGGGTGGCAATTACACCATTGTCAAAGGAAATAGTGGAAGTAACGTAGTCTAAGAAGCCAGACCCAGAAACATGATTGCCGTTAGCACTCAAGCGAATGATCTGCCCTGGCACTAGCTCCAGTAGTAAATCGATGTCATGAATCATCAAGTCGAATACTACTGATACATCATTGGCACGGTGGGAGTAGGGACTCATGCGGTGCGCCTCGATCGCTAGGATCGTCTCCCCTTTTAGCACCTTTGATAATTCCTGAAAAGCAGGGTTAAAGCGCTCAATATGCCCCACCTGCAAAATGCGATTGGCTTCCGCTGCCGTATTCACTAGGGATTCTGCTTCTGCGATCGTGGCGGCGATCGGTTTTTCGATCAGAACATGCACCCCCGCCTTGAGGCAAGTAATGCCCACTTCGTAGTGCAAGCGCGTAGGCACAGCAATACAAACCGCGTCTACTAGGGGGAGCAACTCCCGATAATCTTCAAAAAATCTCACTCTATGCTTACTGGCAGTATCCAAACCCCGATCGACATGAATATCTGCGACACCGACTAAGTCCACATCCTTTAATAAACTTAGAACCCTGGCGTGGTGTTGCCCCATATTACCTACGCCAATCACGCCCACACGGATCGGCTCGACATGATTACGGTAGGAATTCATTGCCCTCACACTCCCTAATGCTGTGAGAATCTTAACACACTCCCACTCACTGAGGGGAAAGTTGGCAGTAGTCATCTACTGCGGGCATAAATTTGGGTATGCTTAGGGCATGACAAAGTTTGACTCCCTGCTAGAAGCGGAATATACCCATACCCAGAGCCAAAGGAACTTGTCAGTGGCTCGTCTGCTTTATTTGGCAAACTGTTGTTTTATTTTAGGGTTTGTGGCTTGGGATGTTGCCATCGATCGCAATCAGGCATTATTCACTCTGCTAATTAGGGGGGGGGCTGCCGCCTTCTCCCTGGGGGTTTTTGTCTTTCTTTCATCAGTCAGCTCAAAAATTACACCCATTTATTTAGCTACATTAGTGCCTTGGCTAGTCATTTAGCCCAATCGATCGTGTTAATTTCTCTAGAACAGGGTTTAGTTTATGGCACAGCAGCGCTGACCTTCTTCCCTCTGGTGTTAGTAGCTTTGGCTCCTACCTCCCGATCTACCCTCAGTGTAGGCGCTCTAGGCTTTTTTTTGATTCCTAATTTGGTGATGGCAATTGCCAAAA